>NZ_CP114058.1:0-309286 GCF_026967475.1 Rouxiella chamberiensis
TCCCTATAATGCCGCTCCAACGACAGGGAACAACGCAGCAGCAACGCGGTGTGAACGAGTCGGGAAGAATTAAAAATGATGGTGACCGCGAAAATAAACGGTTGACATCAAATGAGGAAAGCGTAATATACGCCACCTCGAGTTAGCAAGCGAAAGCGCGTAACTCACTGCTCTTTAACAATTTATCAGACAATCTGTGTGGGCACTCACAAGGCGATATCCGCCACCTCGGTGGCAAAAAATATCAAGTCTTAGAGTGACCAAGCAGTAATTCATTATGAATGATGTGAAGTAACTTTGAGCATCGCTGAACTTGTTTCAGCAAATCGAACTTTTAATTGAAGAGTTTGATCATGGCTCAGATTGAACGCTGGCGGCAGGCCTAACACATGCAAGTCGAGCGGTAGCACGGGAGAGCTTGCTCTCTGGGTGACGAGCGGCGGACGGGTGAGTAATGTCTGGGAAACTGCCTGATGGAGGGGGATAACTACTGGAAACGGTAGCTAATACCGCATGATGTCGCAAGACCAAAGTGGGGGACCTTCGGGCCTCACGCCATCGGATGTGCCCAGATGGGATTAGCTAGTAGGTGGGGTAATGGCTCACCTAGGCGACGATCCCTAGCTGGTCTGAGAGGATGACCAGCCACACTGGAACTGAGACACGGTCCAGACTCCTACGGGAGGCAGCAGTGGGGAATATTGCACAATGGGCGCAAGCCTGATGCAGCCATGCCGCGTGTGTGAAGAAGGCCTTAGGGTTGTAAAGCACTTTCAGCGAGGAGGAAGGCGCTGTAGTTAATAGCTGCAGCGATTGACGTTACTCGCAGAAGAAGCACCGGCTAACTCCGTGCCAGCAGCCGCGGTAATACGGAGGGTGCAAGCGTTAATCGGAATTACTGGGCGTAAAGCGCACGCAGGCGGTTTGTTAAGTCAGATGTGAAATCCCCGAGCTTAACTTGGGAACTGCATTTGAAACTGGCAAGCTAGAGTCTTGTAGAGGGGGTAGAATTCCAGGTGTAGCGGTGAAATGCGTAGAGATCTGGAGGAATACCGGTGGCGAAGGCGGCCCCCTGGACAAAGACTGACGCTCAGGTGCGAAAGCGTGGGGAGCAAACAGGATTAGATACCCTGGTAGTCCACGCTGTAAACGATGTCGACTTGGAGGTTGTGCCCTTGAGGCGTGGCTTCCGGAGCTAACGCGTTAAGTCGACCGCCTGGGGAGTACGGCCGCAAGGTTAAAACTCAAATGAATTGACGGGGGCCCGCACAAGCGGTGGAGCATGTGGTTTAATTCGATGCAACGCGAAGAACCTTACCTACTCTTGACATCCAGAGAATTCGCTAGAGATAGCTTAGTGCCTTCGGGAACTCTGAGACAGGTGCTGCATGGCTGTCGTCAGCTCGTGTTGTGAAATGTTGGGTTAAGTCCCGCAACGAGCGCAACCCTTATCCTTTGTTGCCAGCGAGTAATGTCGGGAACTCAAAGGAGACTGCCGGTGATAAACCGGAGGAAGGTGGGGATGACGTCAAGTCATCATGGCCCTTACGAGTAGGGCTACACACGTGCTACAATGGCGCATACAAAGAGAAGCGAACTCGCGAGAGCAAGCGGACCTCATAAAGTGCGTCGTAGTCCGGATTGGAGTCTGCAACTCGACTCCATGAAGTCGGAATCGCTAGTAATCGTAGATCAGAATGCTACGGTGAATACGTTCTCGGGCCTTGTACACACCGCCCGTCACACCATGGGAGTGGGTTGCAAAAGAAGTAGGTAGCTTAACCTTCGGGAGGGCGCTTACCACTTTGTGATTCATGACTGGGGTGAAGTCGTAACAAGGTAACCGTAGGGGAACCTGCGGTTGGATCACCTCCTTACCTCAAGATACGCATTGTGCAGTGTCCACACAGATTGTCTGATGAAATAGTAACGAGCAGAAATACCTTTATAGGCTTGTAGCTCAGGTGGTTAGAGCGCACCCCTGATAAGGGTGAGGTCGGTGGTTCAAGTCCACTCAGGCCTACCAATTCTTTCTCATGCTGCGTTATGCACTCGGTCGTTTACCCAGGTAAACTTCCCTCGCACACGCCTTGCCTGAGTAAGAATAACTCTTTTACGAGTGGTAATCATAAAGGTATCTGTTAGTGACTGTATGGGGCTATAGCTCAGCTGGGAGAGCGCCTGCCTTGCACGCAGGAGGTCAGCGGTTCGATCCCGCTTAGCTCCACCATATCCATACGGTTCACGTAATACTTCAGAGTATACTGGCAACAGTGTGCTGCGAAGTATTTTGCTCTTTAACAATCTGGAACAAGCTGAAAAATTGAAACGATACAGCTGAACATAACTCTCCGTAGAAGTACCGAGTTATGCGCACCTGTATCAGAGTCTCTCAAATAATCACGGCTTCGAAGCGTCTGCAAAGACACCTTCGGGTTGTGAGGTTAAGCGACTAAGCGTACACGGTGGATGCCTAGGCAGTCAGAGGCGATGAAGGGCGTGCTAATCTGCGAAAAGCGTCGGTAAGGTGATATGAACCGTTATACCCGACGATACCCGAATGGGGAAACCCAGTGTGATACGTCACACTATCGCATGGTGAATACATAGCCATGCGAGGCGAACCGGGGGAACTGAAACATCTAAGTACCCCGAGGAAAAGAAATCAACCGAGATTCCCCCAGTAGCGGCGAGCGAACGGGGAACAGCCCAGAACCTGAATCAGTTTGTGCGTTAGTGGAAGCGTCTGGAAGGTCGCAGGGTACAGGGTGATACTCCCGTACACAAAAGCGCACAGATTGTGAGTTCGATGAGTAGGGCGGGACACGTGACATCCTGTCTGAATATGGGGGGACCATCCTCCAAGGCTAAATACTCCTGACTGACCGATAGTGAACCAGTACCGTGAGGGAAAGGCGAAAAGAACCCCGGCGAGGGGAGTGAAATAGAACCTGAAACCGTGTACGTACAAGCAGTGGGAGCACCTTCGTGGTGTGACTGCGTACCTTTTGTATAATGGGTCAGCGACTTATATTTTGTAGCAAGGTTAACCGTATAGGGGAGCCGTAGGGAAACCGAGTCTTAACTGGGCGTCAAGTTGCAAGGTATAGACCCGAAACCCGGTGATCTAGCCATGGGCAGGTTGAAGGTTGGGTAACACTAACTGGAGGACCGAACCGACTAATGTTGAAAAATTAGCGGATGACTTGTGGCTGGGGGTGAAAGGCCAATCAAACCGGGAGATAGCTGGTTCTCCCCGAAAGCTATTTAGGTAGCGCCTCGTGAATTCATCTTCGGGGGTAGAGCACTGTTTCGACTAGGGGGCCATCCCGGCTTACCAACTCGATGCAAACTGCGAATACCGAAGAATGTTATCACGGGAGACACACGGCGGGTGCTAACGTCCGTCGTGAAGAGGGAAACAACCCAGACCGCCAGCTAAGGTCCCAAAGTCATGGTTAAGTGGGAAACGATGTGGGAAGGCATAGACAGCCAGGATGTTGGCTTAGAAGCAGCCATCATTTAAAGAAAGCGTAATAGCTCACTGGTCGAGTCGGCCTGCGCGGAAGATGTAACGGGGCTAAACCATGCACCGAAGCTGCGGCAGCGACGCTTAGGCGTTGTTGGGTAGGGGAGCGTTCTGTAAGCCGTCGAAGGTGGACTGTGAGGTCTGCTGGAGGTATCAGAAGTGCGAATGCTGACATAAGTAACGATAATGCGGGTGAAAAACCCGCACGCCGGAAGACCAAGGGTTCCTGTCCAACGTTAATCGGGGCAGGGTGAGTCGACCCCTAAGGCGAGGCCGAAAGGCGTAGTCGATGGGAAACAGGTTAATATTCCTGTACTCGGTGTTACTGCGAAGGGGGGACGGAGAGGGCTAGGCTGGCCGGGCGACGGTTGTCCCGGTTTAAGCGTGTAGGGGGTGTTCCTGGTAAATCCGGTACACCTTAACCCCGAGGCGTGATGACGAGTCACTACGGTGATGAAGCAGTTGATGCCGCACTTCCAGGAAAAGCCTCTAAGCATCAGGTAACATTGAATCGTACCCCAAACCGACACAGGTGGTCAGGTAGAGAATACTCAGGCGCTTGAGAGAACTCGGGTGAAGGAACTAGGCAAAATGGTGCCGTAACTTCGGGAGAAGGCACGCTGTCGCTAGGTGGAGGAACTTGCTTCCCGAGCCGAAGACAGTCGAAGATACCAGCTGGCTGCAACTGTTTAATAAAAACACAGCACTGTGCAAACACGAAAGTGGACGTATACGGTGTGACGCCTGCCCGGTGCCGGAAGGTTAATTGATGGGGTTATCCGCAAGGAGAAGCTCTTGATCGAAGCCCCGGTAAACGGCGGCCGTAACTATAACGGTCCTAAGGTAGCGAAATTCCTTGTCGGGTAAGTTCCGACCTGCACGAATGGCGTAATGATGGCCAGGCTGTCTCCACCCGAGACTCAGTGAAATTGAACTCGCTGTGAAGATGCAGTGTACCCGCGGCAAGACGGAAAGACCCCGTGAACCTTTACTATAGCTTGACACTGAACATTGAGCCTTGATGTGTAGGATAGGTGGGAGGCTTTGAAGCGTGGACGCCAGTCTGCGTGGAGCCAACCTTGAAATACCACCCTTTAATGTTTGATGTTCTAACTCGGCCCCATAATCTGGGGTGAGGACAGTGTCTGGTGGGTAGTTTGACTGGGGCGGTCTCCTCCCAAAGAGTAACGGAGGAGCACGAAGGTTAGCTAATCACGGTCGGACATCGTGAGGTTAGTGCAATGGCATAAGCTAGCTTGACTGCGAGAGTGACGGCTCGAGCAGGTACGAAAGTAGGTCATAGTGATCCGGTGGTTCTGAATGGAAGGGCCATCGCTCAACGGATAAAAGGTACTCCGGGGATAACAGGCTGATACCGCCCAAGAGTTCATATCGACGGCGGTGTTTGGCACCTCGATGTCGGCTCATCACATCCTGGGGCTGAAGTAGGTCCCAAGGGTACGGCTGTTCGCCGTTTAAAGTGGTACGCGAGCTGGGTTTAGAACGTCGTGAGACAGTTCGGTCCCTATCTGCCGTGGGCGTTGGAAGATTGAGAGGGGCTGCTCCTAGTACGAGAGGACCGGAGTGGACGCATCACTGGTGTTCGGGTTGTCATGCCAATGGCATTGCCCGGTAGCTAAATGCGGAAAAGATAAGCGCTGAAAGCATCTAAGCGCGAAACTTGCCTCGAGATGAGTCTTCCCTGGGGCTATAAGCCCCCTGAAGGGACGTTTAAGACCAAGACGTTGATAGGCTGGGTGTGTAAGTGCAGCGATGCATTGAGCTAACCAGTACTAATGACCCGTGAGGCTTAACCTTACAACACCGAAGGTGTTTTAGAGAGACGCAGTTTTAACTATCAGCTTGTTCAAAGATTGGTTCTGATGGCTTACCCTGATTGATGGGGAAAGCGGTTGGAATAAAACAGAATTTGCCTGGCGGCAGTAGCGCGGTGGTCCCACCTGACCCCATGCCGAACTCAGAAGTGAAACGCCGTAGCGCCGATGGTAGTGTGGGGTCTCCCCATGCGAGAGTAGGGAACTGCCAGGCATCAAATTGGTTCTCCTTTCCCCTGACAAGGAAAAATAGCGAGAACAAACTGACAGCGGACCGATTGTCCGTCGTGAGTGAAAGAACCGGTGGAGCGGTAGTTCAGTTGGTTAGAATACCTGCCTGTCACGCAGGGGGTCGCGGGTTCGAGCCCCGTCCGTTCCGCCACTTATTGCATAACCCTGAATCGAAAGATTCAGGGTTTTTTGCATTTAAAATTCCCTCTCTCCTCATTTTCACATCCCTATGCACACTTCAATAGTATTTAAATTGAACGATTGTCCTTCGATTATTGCATAAATGTCCAAAGTCTTATGGCAATGTGGTTATTTTTATCCATTAAGCCGAGGTTCATACTCTCCATATCGCGCCCCTTTGAGGGCAAAATAAACATTTATTGATTCAGGAGAGTTAACGGTGAGCATACCAACTTTGGGTTTAGGGACCTTCCGTTTGAAGGATCAGGTCGTAAAAGATTCTGTTACTACCGCGCTGGAACTTGGCTACCGCGCCATTGATACCGCACAGATCTATGATAACGAAGCTGCCGTTGGAGAGGCCATTGCCGAAAGCGGCCTTGCCCGTGAAGAGCTGTTTATTACCACCAAAATCTGGGTTGAAAATCTCGCCGCGGATTCATTGATAGACAGCCTTAAAGAGAGTTTAAACAAACTCCAGACCTCTTACGTTGATCTGACCTTAATCCATTGGCCATCGCCTAATGGCGCGGTCAGCGTGGCGGAAACCTTACAGGCGCTGGTAAAGGCCAGGCAGCTCGGCCTGACCCGCGCAATCGGGGTTTCAAACTTCACTGTCGCGCTTATGCAGCAAGCGATCGATGCCGTGGGTGCAGCAGAAATTGCCACTAACCAGATTGAACTGTCGCCATTCCTGCAAAACCGCAAGGTCGTTGATTTTGCTACTAAACAGGGTATTGCCATCACGTCATATATGACGCTTGCCTATGGTGAAGCGCTAAAAGACGCCACTATCTTGCAGATTGCCGAACGTCACCACGCAACCCCGGCGCAGGTCGTGCTAGCCTGGGCATTGCAGTTAGGCTATGCGGTTATTCCTTCCTCGACTAAACGCGCAAACCTCGAAAGCAATCTTCTTGCTCGTGATCTGGTGCTGTCGGCCGAAGATATGGCGCAGATTGCCGCGCTTGAACGAAATGGTCGTCTGGTGAACCCGGAAGGTCTGGCGCCGGAATGGGATTGATCTACAACGCGTAATTCTGCCGATGCCTCATGCCCAAACCTATGTTTGGGCTTTTTTATACCTTTATTCCGATGAAGCGGGTTGCGCCATTTTTTCGCCCAGAAAATCGATAAAGCAGCGAATACGCGTACTGACCGCCTGATCGCTGTAATACACCGCATGTATCGGCATGGCAATACGCATCACCTGCGGAACGAAAAGGGGCACCAAATCTCCATTGTCGATGTCTTTCTGAATCATATAATCCGACAGGCAGGTAATGCCGTTGCCTGCGAGACAAAGCTGGCGCAGCGTTTCACCGCTTCCGGCACTGACAAATGGCGTAATGGTTAACTGCTGACCGTCGGCGCAAAGCAGCGGCCAGCGATTAAGCGCCGTTACCTCGTTGAATCCCAGGCAATGATGATTCGCCAAATCATCCACGTCTTTCGGCACGCCCCATTTTTGCAGATAGGCGGGGAGGCCAGCACACTGCGATAGCTCAGCATCAGCTTTCTGGCGCGCAGGCTCGAGTCTTCCAGTTCGCCGATACGAATAGCCACATCGACCTTCTGATCGATAAGATTGATATTGCTTTCGGAAGAGAATAGCGAAAGGGCGATATTGGGATAGCGCGCGGTAAATTCTTCAACCAGCGGCGCCAGAATGTGGAGGATGACCGGCGTGGCAGCATCGATGCGCAGTAAACCCTGCGGCACGTTACGGTTGTCGAGTAGATCGTTTTCGGCGGCGGCCATCTCCTGCAAGATCTTCTGCACTCGTCCAAAATAGCGTTCGCCCTCATGAGTCAGGCTGATTTGGCGCGTAGTGCGGTTGAGCAACTGAATGCCCAGCTTCTGCTCCAGCCGTTTAATGGTTCGGCTAACGACAGAATTGTCCTGCCCAAGCTGTTCGGCGGCGCGGCTAAAGCTGCCGCTCTCGACCACGGTCACGAATACTTCGAGTTCTTCCGAGCTTGCCTTCATTGTTGCTACCCCAGCAAAAATTATTGATAACTCTGGCTCCCTGAACATTTAAGCACAGTGAAAAGGCAGCGGCTATCAATAGCGACCGCGTGAAGCCGCGTTTTAGCGAACCGAATGGGATTAGTCGCGAAAATGGCGCTTTCAAGGTATACCCATGTAAACACATTGGGTGTTGGCTTGGGGGCGGCGTATACTGAAAAGTACCGCTGAAGGGAAAACTTCCGCACAGCAGATTCACGATGGATATCGCCAGCATCTGTCAGGTTGAATGATGCTGGATAGAATGGGTTAACAGTGTGCCGAAAAAAACGTATGCAATGAGGTATGTTGCAGGTCAACCGGTCGAGCAAATTTTTCCGGGTGTGTTAGCACATCTCGGACCCGATCTGCCGCCTGGAGCTGCACTGCCCAATTCGAATATTTTACGCGTCATGGTATGGAATATCTTCAAGCAGCAGCGTGCTGACTGGCTTTCCGTACTGCAAGGCTTTGGCAAAGACGCGCAGTTGGTCTTGCTGCAAGAAGCGCAGACTACGCCTGAACTCATCCGCTTTGCGACCTCCCATTATCTTGCCGCCGATCAGGTGCCGGCTTTTGACTTGCCACAGCACCCTTCAGGTGTGATGACACTGGCTGCCGCACATCCGGTGTATTGCTGCCCGCTGCGCGAGCGTGAGCCTTTACTCCGCCTGTCAAAATCGGCGCTGGTCACCGTCTATCCGCTGCTGGATGGCCGCCTGCTGATGGTAGTCAACATTCACGCCGTGAATTTCAGTATCGGGGTCGATGTCTACAGTAAGCAGCTTGATCCCATTGGCGAACAGATTGCCAATCATAAAGGTCCGGTCGTCATGGCAGGGGATTTCAACGCCTGGAGCCGTCAGCGAATTCTCGCGCTTTATAGTTTTGCCCGTAATGTGTCTCTCCAGGAAGTCCGCTTTCCGTCAGACCTGCGCCGCAAAGCCTTTGGTCGCCCGCTGGATTTCATTTTCTATCGCGGCCTGAATGTTACCGATGCCAGAGTACTCGAGACGCGCGCCTCCGATCACAATCCGCTGCTGGTTGAATTCCTTGCGCATAACCCGCCGGAAGGTATCGACCTTTAATTGACGCGCCCATAAAAAATGCCCCGGCAAGCCTGGCTTGTTCGGGGCTGATTATCGGTATGTATCCGCTTCTAAGCGTTAGGCGGGTTCATCCACCGTCTTGACGGACTTGGCATTTTTCTTCTGCGCGAGCGGATAAAAATTACCTTCTTTCAACGAAGTTTCAATCTCTTCGAGCGAACGTCCCTTGGTTTCCGGCACCATAAAGTAGATGAACAGGAAACCCACCAGGTTGAGCAGCGCGTAGAACCACATTGCACCGCCGATACCCAGATAACCGACCAGCGACAGCGCCGTGGCGGTCAGCAGCAGATTTGAACCCCAAAGCGTTGCGGCGTGCAGACTGGTGGCTTTTTCGCGGATCCCCATAGGATACACTTCCGAACCCAGCAACCAGCCAATTACCTGAATACCGCCAGAGTTGAAAATCATGAAGGCGAACAGACAGACCACAATCCACATGCCGTACTGTTCCCCCTTGCTGTCGAGCATAAACATCAGGCCCAGCAGGAACAGACTGATAACCGCACCCGGCATCATCCACAGGGTCAATGCACGGCGACCGATGTGGTCGACAACCAGCTTGCCGATAAACGTCATGACCAGATAGATAACGGCAACGCCCAACGCGGAATGCAAGGCTGCGGCGCGACTGAAACCGGCATCGGTCAGGAAGGTCGGGGTGTAGTAGATCATCATCTCGATACCCGAAAGCTGGGTAAAGGCAGCGACACCCAGACCGGCAAACAGGGCAGGGCGCAACCAGGGTTGCTTGAGATCTTTCCAGCCTTCGACCTTCTTGCGTTCGACTTTATCGTGCACTTTTTGAATATTTCGCAGTTCGTGGCGAACTTCGCGGTCCGTTTCACGCACCATGTTCAACGCGATACGCGCCTCTTTGGTTCGCTTTTGGCCGACCAGCCAGCGTGGGCTTTCCGGCATCGGCAGCATCCCGAACCAGCAGGATAATGGCCGGGATCGCCGCGACGGAGAACATCACGCGCCATGACCAGATATCTTGCATTAACGCGCCGACCAGGCCTGCGGTTAAAATGCCGATACCGATAGAAATATTGAAAAAGGTCACCAGTCGACCGCGTTTCGCAGGCGGAGCCAGCTCGGCGATATAGACGGGAACAATCTGTGAAGCGCCGCCGACGGCGAAGCCGAGAACCACACGTGCCACGCCGAGCCATACGGCTGAAGTTGACAGACCCGAACCGATAACGCCTACCGCAAAGATGCCGGCAACGGTCATGACGGTATAGCGACGGCCGATAGCACTCGAGAGTTTACCGCAGCACAATGCACCGATAACGGCACCGACCAGAATGGCGCTGGTGACTATCTCCTGTGCGTGACTCGTTAACGAAAAGTCGTGAGTGATTTGCAGCAGGGCGCCAGAAATTATCCCCGTGTCGTAGCCGTAAAGAAAGCCCGCGATGGCAGCAATGCCGGTGGCAGTAAGGAGAAACGCATCTGCGCTAAGAAAGTTATTGTTTTCACTATTTTCAATCTGATCGGGAACGCTATTTTCGCTCCCTCGCGACTCCGAGAGTGTGGCAATTTTTTCTTGATTTATCTGCGTCATAAGTACCTTGTTTTCTAGTTTTAAGTCAGTTGTTCAAATACATCCTTGCGAAAGAGTGTGAGGGGAAAAATAGGTGGCCAATCAAGGTGAAAGCCAGTGAGAAATATAGGCCGTCAATGCTGTCTATCCCCTCTCCATTAATTGTTTCTTTTGGGTGGGTCTGTTTCTCACTGTTTATTAGATATAGCAGCTTATGGTCTGCATGTCATACTTTTGTGACATGAATCACAGAAATCAGGGCGATAAAGGAGCTTGCGCCTGCAAGTTTTGCTTTTCATGAAATTATCTTCTGCCTGGTTAAGGGGCGTAATTTAAATAATTCCCGTGAATTTTTTGGATATTAAACCAAATGTCGATGAGTGATTTTTTAATTATTTAATCCGTGGGAAGCTTGGCTGAAGATGAATTTTAAGGGGCGGCGAGAGAAGAGGGTGAGTTATTTTTTTATATCAAACGGCGTCGATTGTGGAATATTATCAGTGCGCAAGGGGCAATCTTTTCATTAAAATCAGCACGAAAAAAAGGCACCCGGAGGTGCCTTTTCTCGCCAATATCGCTACATGGCGGCGAGCTATGCAATGCCTTGCAAATCGAACCTAGCTGTCAGGACTCTGCTTGCCGCTCACATAGAGCGTCAGCTTTTCGCCTGGCTGCAGGCTGTCGAGGCCGGAGTTCCAGCGCATCACATCTTTGATGTTTACGCCGTTGTTTCTGGCAATGCTCGACAACGAATCGCCCTTACGTACCTGGTACGTAATGCTGCCGTTTTTGCCACCAATTGCGCCGCTGTCTGCCACTTGCAGGGTTTGCCCAACTTTTAACACGCTCGCCGAGCGTAAATTGTTCCAACGCTGTAAATCACGCGACTTCACATTCAGTTTGGCTGCAATTCCTGTCAGGCTGTCGCCAGAGCGGACCTTGTAGGAAGCTGCACCAGACGTGCTGTTGCTGGCCAGTCGTGTTTCCTGCACCGCACTGATGTCGCCATCAGCCAGAGAGTCTTTCAACTGGTCGGCATGCGCCTTTGGTAACACAATGTAATGAGGGCCGTTAGGGGCCGTGACATTACGTTTGTAGCCGGTATTGAAGGACTTAAGCTTAGTCACTGACATGCCCGCCATCTCAGCCGCCTGAGTTAACTGCATCTGTTGACCGACTTCGACACGTGCCAGTGCACGATCTTCGTCAGGTTTCGGTAAGCTAATCCCGTATTTTTGACTATGCTTAAGAATATCGCTGAGGGCCAACATTTTCGGAACATAAATCGACGTCTCGCGAGGAAGCGCCAATGACCAGAAATCTGTCGGTCGACCTTTTGCCTTATTCTGTTTTATCGCCTGCATCACGCGACCTTCACCGCTGTTATAGGCTGCGACGGTCAGTAACCAGTCACCGCCAAACATCTTGTTCAGGCTTTGCATCATGTTCAGCGCAGCAGTCGTGGATGCCACAACATCGCGGCGACCGTCGTACCACTGATTTTGCTTCAAACCATAGTTGCGACCCGTACTTGGCACAATCTGCCATAACCCAGCGGCATTAGCTGCTGACGTTGCTTTTGGGTCAAAAGCGCTCTCCACTATGGGTAGCAGTACTAGTTCCATCGGCATATTGCGTTTCTTAATCTGCTCGGTGATCCAGTACATGTACGGCTCTGCCCGTAATGTTACATCGTGGAGATAGCTCTTCTGTTTCAAATATTTTACTTTTTGCTCACGGATCCGGGAATTATCCGGAACCTTCATCTTCAGCTCGTCGCCAATGAAGTTCCACAGATTTTTTTGCGCATTGGGGTCATTGCTGCCCAGCCATTGCGATGACGGCGCTTCGGCCATCCTCTGTGTACTCTCCTGCTTCACTTTGACTTGCCGAAGACAAACTCTGTGCATGTTGTTCTGGTACCTTGACGTCCTGCCTGGACGCCTGGCAACCCACAAGCAGCATAGAGGCGAAGATAATCGCTTTAGCCTTCATGTGTGTGTCATAGTTGCTTAAAAGACGAGCAATAGTACTTTGCCTCGTCAAAAAAGACAACTAAAAGCTTTAATAGCTATCTTTGAGTCGACGTAAATGGGCAAAAACCTGCCAGTCAGCTGTAATGGTTGTGTTAACGTTTAAATTCTTTTGTAAATCAACGTCATTGCAACGTAAGAATAGGTTGATTTTGCGTTCCAAACCGAGGGTTGTCGGCAGGGATGATTGTCCGTTTTTACGCTTATCCAGCACCGTTTGTTCATGTGCCAGAATATCGGAATCGTCCGGTAGAATCGAACGTGCAAACTTAAGATTCGAGACTGTATATTCGTGCGCGCAACAGACAAGCGTATCGTCGGGAAGTTCAGCTAACTGTTGAAACGATTGGTACATTTGCTCCGGCGTGCCTTCGAACAACCGGCCGCAACCTGCCGAAAACATCGTATCTCCGCAAAATAGGTAAGGTGCGCTATAGTATGAAATGTGACCTAACGTGTGTCCCGGCGTAGCAAATATCGTCCAGTTTGCCCCACCGATTTCGACCCTGTCGCCGCTTTTAAGAATTATCCTAGCGCCTTTGCGGGCAGTTTCTTCCGGTCCGTACACTTTTACAGCAGGAAACTGCTCGACAATTGCGCTAACTCCGTCGACGTGATCGCCATGATGATGCGTCAGCATGATGGCCGTCGGCGTTAAATGATGTTGTTTCAGCGCATCGAGCACCGGCTGGGCTTCACCCGGATCGACAATCACGCAATGTCCTTTCTGGTCATCCAGCAACCAAATGTAGTTATCCTGCAAGGCCGGAATACTGATAAGATTCATGACAAACTCCTGTGGGTCAAACACCTGAAAGTTGAAAACAAAACATGAAGTCAGCACATATTCGCAAAAAGCTGGTGGTGCCTTCATCCTGGGATGACATTCCCCGTGGTGATTACTACCGTGCCGCGCTTGAACGACAACTGCAACCCTGGTGGGGCAAGTTGTACGGTTTTCATCTGCTAAAAGTGGGCAATTTGAGCGCTGAAATCAACAGTGAAGCTTGCCCTATCTCGCACCAGGTCAACGTTGCGCCGGAAGGTCATAACCTGCAGGTGCTTGGCGACCCTTACTATCTGCCGTTTGAGCAGAAGTCGGTCGATGCCTGCCTGCTGTGTCATACCTTGAATTATGCCACCGATCCGCACCGCATTCTGCGCGAGGTTGACCGCGTATTGATAGACGACGGCTGGCTGGTTGTCGGCGGATTTACCCCGCTCAGTGTGTTGGGGCTTGGCAAATGCGTGCCGTTTTTGCGCAGGCGCCAGCCGTATGCCAGCCGCATGTTCAGCCAGACTCGACTCATTGACTGGCTCAGCCTGCTTAACTATGAAGTGATGTTCAAATCGCGGTTTCAGGTGCTGCCGTGGCACAGGCATGGCGGGCGCCTGCTGGGCGATCATCTTCCGGCGCTGGGCTGCATGACGGTGATTGTGGCGCGTAAGCGCACGCTGCCGCTGCTCCCGACCGCCAAAAGGTGCACGCCCGACGTCAGGCTCTGGCCCAACCGGTAGGCGCCAGCAAGACCTATCGCGAAGATCACGACGATCATCATTGCAAGTAACAGGCAATTGAAGAGGCATTGAGGCGCACGGCAGAAGACCGTGCGCAGAGGCGAGGCTACTTTTCGGGCTTGTAACCCACATCGTCGAGCGTTGGATTCCCGGCGGCAAGACGCGCCAGTTCGTCACAGCGTTCGTTTTCGGGATGTCCTGCGTGACCCTTGACCCACAACCAGTTCAGCGTGTGAGTCTGAATGGCGGCGTCGAGGCGCTGCCATAAATCGACGTTTTTCACCGGTTTCTTGTCGGCGGTTTTCCAGCCACGTTTTTTCCAGTTATGGATCCACATCGTGATACCCTGACGTACATACTGACTGTCTGTGCTCAGCGTCACGTCGCAGGGCGTCGTCAGGGCTTCCAGCGACACGATGGCGGCCATCAGTTCCATACGATTGTTGGTTGTCAGCCGATAACCGGCACTAAAGGGTTTTTCATGTTCTTTATAGCGCAATATTGCGCCGTAACCACCGGGACCCGGATTGCCGAGGCAGGATCCGTCGGTGAAAATTTCTACCTGTTTGCGCATCTCTGGTAGACTCTTCCATCAGAATGTAAAAGCCAAGTCTGACATAAACGAGCGCGATGAGCACTGCAATATGCTAACTACCCCAACCCGACAAATTGTTCTCGATACCGAAACCACCGGTATGAACAAGCTGGGTGTCCACTATGAAGGACACCGCATCATTGAAATCGGCGCCGTCGAGGTGATAAACCGCCGTCTGACCGGCCGCAATTTCCATATGTACCTCAAGCCCGATCGCCTGATTGATCCCGAGGCTTTTGGCGTGCACGGCATCAGCGACGAGTTTCTGGCCGACAAACCGACCTTCGCCGAAATCGCCGACGAGTTCATCGACTTTATTCGCGGCGGCGAGCTGGTTATTCATAATGCGAACTTCGACATCGGCTTTATGGATTACGAGTTCGGCATGCTCGGGCGCGATATCCCGAAAACCGAGACGTTCTGCAAGATAACCGACAGCCTGTTGATGGCGCGCAAGCTGTTCCCCGGCAAGCGCAACAACCTCGATGCCCTGAGCGATCGCTATCTGATAGACAACAGCAAGCGAACGCTGCACGGCGCGCTGCTGGACTCCGAAATTCTGGCCGAAGTCTATCTGATGATGACCGGCGGGCAGACGCTTATCAAATTCTCGCACGAAGGCGAAAGAAACACCGGGGCCGACGGTCAGGACATTCAGCGTATTTTGCGCCCGGCATCGGGCCTGAAAGTGTTGTATGCCAGCGACGAAGAGCTTACGGCGCACGAGTCGCGACTGGATCTGGTCATGAAGAAGGGCGGCAGCTGTCTGTGGCGTCCGCAAGAGGCGGCGGAAGAGTAAAGTTTCACGGCATTATGCCGTCAATTTCATCATGATGCGGAAATACTGAGCAAACAGATTTTTTTGTCGGAAAAGAGATTGACGGAACACGCGGCCGACCGTAATATTCGCCTCGTTCCACCGACATGGAACGGCAGTACAGCAGTAAAGTGGAGCG
The DNA here is from genome assembly GCF_026967475.1 of Rouxiella chamberiensis. Lineage (NCBI taxonomy): Bacteria > Pseudomonadati > Pseudomonadota > Gammaproteobacteria > Enterobacterales > Yersiniaceae > Rouxiella > Rouxiella chamberiensis. The sequence goes on from NZ_CP114058.1 coordinate 15,543, forward strand.
GTAGTTCAGTTGGTTAGAATACCTGCCTGTCACGCAGGGGGTCGCGGGTTCGAGCCCCGTCCGTTCCGCCACATTCAGAAGCCCTGAGTCAGCAATGACTCAGGGCTTCGCTGCTTTTATCTCTCCCGAATTTTTACTCCTTGCTCAACTCGCCTTTCACATAGCCCATCGAGGTTTCGGCAACACGATCCTGACGCGCAATAACGCGGTAGAAGCCGCCCGACAGCAATGCGCCGATAAACCAGCTGAAGTTGGCTACCGCGTGCAGGCTCGGCGTAAAACTGATGACCAGACCAATCAGAACCGGCTGGAACAAGCGACCCGATGGCTTTCGGGTTAAAGCCATTGCGATACCAGTAACGACCCGACGGCGTCGCGTTGAACAGCGCATCGACGTCCAGCTGACCGCGTTTGATCAGGTAGTAATCCACCAGCAGAATGCCGAACAGCGGCCCGATAAAGGCACCCAGTACGTCGAGCGTATAGTGGATGAGTTCGGGAGACTGGAACAGGTTCCACGGCGTCAGCAGCACGGAACCCACGGCGGCAATCATCCCGCCGGTGCGGAAGCTGATTTTTTGCGGCGAACAGTTGGAGAAGTCGAAGGCCGGCGATACAAAGTTGGCGACGATGTTAATGCCGATGGTGGCGATAATCATGGTCAGCAGGCCCAGTGCCACGGCCACGCTGTTGCCGACGCGGCTCACGGTTTCAATCGGATCGGTTATCATTGTGCCGAACAGCGACTGGGTGCCGGAAACGATAACCACGGTGACCACAGAGAACAGCAGGAAGTTGAACGGCAGGCCCCAGCGGTTGCCACGGCGGATTTCGCCCATGCTTTTACCGTAGCGCGAGAAGTCGCCGAAATTCAGCAGCGGACCGGAGAAATAAGACACCACCAGCGCCGTCGCGGTGATCATCTCCCAGGTTTGCTGACCTGGGGTCAGGGTTTTGCTTGCCAGAGTAAACGAAATATTGCTGAAACCGGTCTTGTACACAATCCAGCCCGCCAGCATCAGCATAACCACATACACGGCGGGACCCGCCACATCGATAAAACGCTTAATCGCGTTCATGCCATGCCAGAACACCATCGCCTGCAAGACCCACATCACGCCAAAACAGATCCATCCCAGCGCCGACAGGCCCAGCCAATGCGGCTGCGTTAACGGATTCAGCGCCGGGAAGAACTTGAGCATCACCAGCATCAGCGCGCTGGCCGCAAGATAGGTCTGAATCCCGTACCAGGCGAAGGCAATCAGCCCGCGAATCACGGCCGGAATATTTGCGCCAAACACCCCAAACGCCTGACGGCAGATGACCGCATAGGGAACGCCTGCCTGCTGGCTCGGTTTGGCGACCAGATTGGCGCACAGCTGCACGATGCAGATTCCGCACAGCAGACAGATAAGCACCTGCCAGCTCGCCAGCCCCAGCGTAAAGAAGCTGGCGGCCACCACATACCCTCCCATGCTGTGCACGTCCGACATCCAGAAGGAGAAGATGTTGTACCAGCTCCAGTTCTGGTGGCGGGTGGGGGCCAAATCGTCATTGCAGAGCCTTGGACTGTAGTGCGGCTTGATTATCCCCGCACTCTGCTCAGAGGAAGTCTTCTGGTTTGGCATAAATCGTGCTCCTGTCATAAAGAACAATTTGATAAAGGGGAAACCGGTGTCCGGTAATCCAAAAAAATTCATTCAACAGGTTCATTGCAGGAATTAGGCCAAATTTCATTTTTTGTATACAAAAAAATAAATTCATGTATACGATAAGTTATCTGTTCGGTATACGGAGTAGTCAAGATGACCAGCTGGAACGGCCAGAATACGGCTTATTTTACTGAGGACAAGGACGACCACATTTACAATGCGTTGGTGCGATCGATAGTCGAACACAAGCTTTTGCCCGGCAACAAACTGCCCGAAGAGGCGCTGGCCGACGCGTTTTCCGTGAGCCGGACCGGCATTCGTCGCGTGCTGCAACGCCTCGCAGCAGTGCAACTGGTAACCCTTTTGCCCAAGCGCGGTGCACATGTCACCACGCCGGACGCCGAAGAGTCCCGCAACGTGTTTACCACCCGTAAGCTGCTGGAATGCGCCAATATGAGCGCTGTCGTCGCGCACTGTCAGTCGCCGCATCTCGCCGCCATGAACAAGCTCCTTCAAGAGGAGAAGCGCGCGCATGAAGACCGGGAAGGCACCGCCGCCATCCGACTTTCCGCCGCCTTCCATGTACAGTTACAGGCTATTTCCGGCAACAAGGTGCTGACCGAGACCGTGTCCCAGCTGACCCTGCGCTCGTCGCTGGCGATTGCCGCCTGGGGCGCGCCGTGGCAGCAGGGCTGCCGCTGCCACGATCACGATGATCTTCTCGAACTGCTTAAACAGCGTGATGCCGCCGCACTGGCAGAAAAAATGGCGCACCATTTCGACACCATCGTTGCGAGCCTGCGTTTTGAAAGCAGCGAAGGGCCAACGCCGGACTTTACGCAGATTTTCTCGGAGGTTTCGCCTCTGCCTGTTAAAGATAGGGAAACCCGCTGATGTCTTCCTCACTCTGTATACAATTAATCAATCCCAATACCAGCCTCGGCATGACGGAAGTGATGGCCGCAACGGCACGTCAGGTCGCCTCGGCAGGCACGGAAATCATGGCCGTTTGTCCCGATGAAGGCGCACCCTCGATTGAAGGCCATTTCGACGAGGCCATCGCCACGCTCGGCGTGTTGCAGCAGGTGAAGGCAGGGCGCGAGGCGGGGGTTGACGGGCATATCATCGCCTGTTTCGGCGACCCGGGGCTGCTGGCGGCGCGCGAACTGGCGCGTGCGCCGGTCATTGGCATTGCCGAGGCCGCCATGCATATGGCTACGCTTGTGGCGACGCGCTTTTCCATCGTCACCACCTTGCCCCGTACGCTGGTGATTGCCCGCCATTTATTGCATCAGTACGGCTTCGAGCGCCACTGCGCCGCGCTGCATGCCATCGACCTGCCCGTGCTGGCGCTGGACGACGGCAGCGGCGTGGCGCAGCAAAAGGTCCGCGAGCAGTGCATCAAGGCCAAACAGCAGGACGGCAGCGGCGCTATCGTGCTGGGCTGTGGCGGCATGGCGGATTTGGCACAGGAGTTGACCCTCGAGTTGGGGATTCCGGTCATTGACGGCGTCAGCGCGGCGGTGCGGCTGATTGAGTCGCTGCATGCCCTGAAGCTTTCGACCAGCAAGTTCGGCGACCTCGATTACCCGATTGCCAAACCGCTTTCCGGCCGCTTCCAGGATCTCAATCGTTGAAGAAGCCGCCAAAGCCACATCGCCTCTTTTACTAGAAGACCCGAACAACCAGTGACGAGCAGAGAATATTATGTCTGATATCGATTACGGCTTTACCCGCGACTATCCCCGCGACCTGATTGGCTATGCCGGTCGTCCGCCTCACGCCCGCTGGCCGAACGACGCACGGATCGCCGTCCAGTTTGTCCTGAATTATGAAGAGGGCGGCGAGAACAACGTGCTGCACGGCGATGCAGGTTCAGAACAGTTTTTGTCGGATATCATCGGCGCGGCCAGCTTCCCCGACAGGCATATGTCGATGGATTCGCTGTATGAATACGGTTCGCGCGCCGGTTTCTGGCGCATCCATCAGGAGTTTCAGAAAAGGGGCTTACCGCTGACCGTGTTTGGTGTGGCCATGGCGCTGGCGCGCAATCCCGAGGTGGTCGAGGCGATTAAACAGGCGGATTACGACGTGGTCAGCCACGGCTGGCGCTGGATTCATTATCAGGACATGAGTGAAGCGCAGGAAACGGAGCACATGCGCAAGGCGGTCGCCATTCTGGAGGATCTTTTCGGCACTAAACCGTTGGGCTGGTATACGGGGCGCGACAGTCCAAACACTCGCAAGCTGGTGGTTGAGCAGGGCGGATTCCAGTATGACAGCGACTACTACGGCGACGATCTGCCGTTCTGGACACCGGTAAAACTCGATTCCGGCGAAGTGAAGCAGCATCTGGTCATCCCTTACACGCTCGAAACCAACGATATGCGTTTTGCTTCTCCGCAGGGATTCAACACCGGCGAGCAGTTCTATACCTATCTGAAAGACAGCTTCGACGTGCTGTATGCCGAAGGCGAGACTTCGCCGAAGATGATGTCGATTGGTATGCACTGCCGCATTCTGGGTCGCCCGGGCCGTTTCCGCGCGTTGCAGCGATTCCTTGACTATGTGCAGTCACACGATAGCGTCTGGGTCTGTAAACGTCAGGAAATCGCCGACCACTGGGTCAGGCATCACCCGGCCGATAACTAAGCCCGGCTTCTCTCCTCCCGCGCAGGGAGGAGAGAGTAGGCGTTAAACCATCAGACTGACGTGGGCTGCGACGATGCGCCAGCCGCTCGGCATTTTTACCCACGTCTGCATCTGACGACCCACCTTGTCGCTGCCTTCGCGCCGAAACTCGGTGCTGGCAATCGCCATGTCATCCCCAAAAGTGGTAATGACCGTGTTCTGCAATTCGCGGTCAAGCCCCTGTGATGGACGTGAGGCGCGAAATTCGCGGATCTCCTCGATGCCGTAAAGGTTTTCGCCCGCGCCATAGCGCACGGTACGCGGGTCATGCCAGAACAGTTCATCCAGCACCACCGTATCGTTGGTAATCAGCGCCTTTTCATAGCGATAAAAGGCTGCGTTGACTTCCGCCAGTATGGCGGGGCGATCGATATGTTCACTTTTCATTATTGTCTCGATAAGTCGTTAACCTTTAAAAATCAGCGTACCGGCGAGCTGCTCACGCTGACAATACCCTGCTGTTCCAGTGCCCAGGCCGCACGCAGGCAGAGATCTTCACGCCAAGGCGGAGCAATCAGCTGTAATCCGATAGGCAAGCCGCCTGCTGTGGTCAGCGGGACGGAAACCACGGGCAAGCCGAGGAACGAAATGGGCTGGGTCAGCATACCCATGCTGGCGCGCGTCGGCAGCGACACGCCGTTGAGGGTCAGGGTGTCCTGACCGATCACGGTGGCCGGACACGGCGTCGACGGCGCTATCAGAATGTCCCAATGTTCGAACATCGGCAACACCTGCTGCTGGAACTGCTGGCGGAAACGCTGCGCCTGCACGTACCATGCCGCCGGAATCATCGCGCCTGCCAGCAATCGCTCGCGCGACAGCGGCTCGAACTGCCCGGGAATGGCGCGCAGCTGCGGCAGATACTGGTTGCCGCCTTCGGAGGCGGTGATGATAAAGGCCGCAGAACGCGCCAGCTCCGCCTGTGGCATGTCGACTTCGTCCTGCGCTTCCAGCGCCTGTGCCACCTTTTTACGGCGGCCCTGGCATTATCGTCGCACCAGGTATTGAAGAACCCGCCCAGCACCGCCGTGCGCAGACCCTCCTGCCCACGCGACAGCAGCGAAAAGGTGTCGCACGCCGGTTTGTCCGCCTGAAACGCATCGGCGGCGTCTTTGCCCTGCATGGCGTCAAAGACCAGAGACAGGTCGCTGCTGCTGCGTGCCATCGGGCCGAGATGGTCCAGACTGGCGACAAACGGCTGACTGCCGTGACGCGAGAGTCGACCAAAGGTCGGTTTCAGCCCCAGAATGCCGCTCAGCGAGGCGGGCACGCGAATCGATCCATTCGTGTCGCTGCCGAGGGTGAACTGCACCAACCCGGCCGCCACCGCGGCGGCAGAACCGCCGGATGAGCCTCCCGCAATGCGCTCAAGGTCGCGCGGATTGCGAGTCACGCCGTAATGGCTGTTTTCGGTGGTAAAACCGTAGGCGTAGGCATCCATATTGAGCATGCCGGAGAGCAGCGCGCCCTGTTCGGCGAGGCGCGACACGGTAAAGGCATCCTGTTTGGCGACCGGATTGCTACTGTTCAGACTGGCCCCGGCCAGAGTCACCTCGCCGGTCACATCCAGCAGGTTTTTAACCGCATAAGGCACCGCCGCAAGAGGCGGCAACGTCGCGCCGCCGGCCCGCAGTTTATCCACCTTGGCCGCTTCACTGAGCATCCGCTCGTGGGTCACGTGGGTATAGGCATTGATAACCGGATTGGCGCGCTCGATGTTGTCCAGCGTGTGGCGGGCAATCTCGGTAGCGGACATCTCGCCGCTGTTCAGCGCCTGCTGAATGTCGTGAATGGTGGCCTGCTGCAAAGGTTTCATGCGCGATAAACCCCCGCAATCTCGAGAAGCGGGTCGAGCGGCAGATCCATCAGCGGCTGCGCCATTTGTGCAATGCGGGTGAACTGAGCCAGCAATTCCTGACGACGCGCGTCATCGAGTTCCAGCGCCAGCACGGCTTCCATCTGGCTGACATAGGCCGCCCAATCGACATCACGTGGAGTAGAGTCTGTTTTCATAACGATTCCTGTCTTTCTGGTCTTTTAAAAAGTGAAAAGCATTAAAACCCGGCGGCGCTGCCGTTGCTGCGCGGATCGGACGCACCTTCGAACATGCCGTTGGTATGACGGACTATCGCGCCCGCGTGACCGACCGCCTCACTGAATTCCGGCAGCATCTCGACGTCGTGACCCCGCTGACGCAGCCCCGCGAGCGTGGTGTAGGTAAAGCGACTTTCCATTTTCAGGGAGTCCGAACTCTGTCCCCAGGTTCGGCCGAGCAGCCAGCGCGGCCCGCTAATCGACTCCTGCAACGATTTGCCCTGAATGACGTGGCGAATAAATACGGCGGCCTGCGTTTGCGGTTGTCCGTCGCCGCCCATCGCGCCATACACCAGGGTGCGGCCGTCATACAGGCGGGCAGCGGCAGGGTTGAGCGTGTGGAAAGGCTGTTTGCCCGGTGCCAGCGCCAGCAGATGATCGGCATCGAGCGAGAAAGAGGCTCCCCGGTTTTGCCACATGATGCCGCTTTCCGGCAACACCACGCCGCTGCCGAATTCGTGATAAATGCTTTGAATAAAGGACACGGCCAGCCCGCTGCTGTCCATTACGCCCATCCAGACGGTGTCGCCCGGTCCTTTGCCCTTGCCCCAGTCGGCGGCGCGATGCGGGTTGATGCGGGTCGCCAGCGCGTCGAGGTAGGCCGGATCCAGCAGCGCCTGCGCGTCTTGCGTCATCATGCGCGGATCGGTGATAAAGCGGTCGCGCAGGCCAAACGCCAGCTTGGTGGCTTCGACGATGGAGTGAATGGTCGCGCCTTCATCCATCGCCGCGAGATTCAGGCGGTCGGTGAGGCCGAGGATGGCCAGCGATACCAGACCCTGTGTCGGCGGGGTGAGATTATAAATTTCGCCTTTGCTGTGCTTGAGTTTCAGCGGCGTGCGGCGCTGCGGGCGATAAGCCGCCAGATCCTCCGCCGTCACCGGCATTCCCAGCTTTTGCATGTCGGCGGCCAGACTGGCGGCCAGATTGCCGCGATAGAAGCTGTCCAGTCCTTCTTCGCTCAGTTGCAGCAGCGTTGAAGCAATTTTAGGTTGGGTAAAACGATGCCCGCAAGGCGGCACCTCGCCCTGTGGCAGAAAGGCATCGGCGAATCCAGCTATCGACTCCAGTTCGCTGCGCTTGCTGTGGGTAGCCGCTTCCTGCGAGGCCGTAACCGGAAACCCGTCTGCCGCGTAGCGCACGGCGTCGCGCAGCAACCGCGACAGCGGCTTTTGTTCACCGCCGAATTCTGCGGATACGTTAAGCGCCTCCTGCCAGCCGCCGACGGTACCGGCCACCGTCAGCGCGGCTTTCGGGCCACGATGCGGAATATGGCTTTCGCCTGTATAGAAATCGAGAGAGGCCAGCGAACCGGCAGCCCCGCTGGCGTCGATAGCGACCGGGTTGCCCTGCGGCGGCACGATAAGCCAGAAACCGTCGCCACCCAGCCCGTTCATGTGTGGATACACCACGGCGATGGTCGCGGCTGCCGCCACCATGGCTTCGATGGCGTTGCCGCCTTCCCGCAGAACCGCCAATGCGCTTTGACTGGCGAGGTGATGAGGAGTGACCGCCATGCCAAGCGGTGCGCTGTTACTGTTAATCATGCCGTAATCCTTTTCCCCGATGGGGCGTATTATTTTCTGTCGCACTGTCTGGATATAAGCAAGAGACGTTCCAGATCCTTTGCTTATGGTTAATCTTTTTTGAAAACTGTGAACACGAGCAGGAGGTGGGGGTGAAAATATTTTTGCCGGAGACATTGCCGGACATGCTATCTTCGGCTGAAACGATGGTTACAGGACACCACCAATGAAACAGATCGATGAACGGCTGCGCGGCTATTACGCCGACCTGACGCCGCAGGAACCAGCGGGTGGCAGACTTTATCTTCGACCATATCGACGACCTGATGAGCTATAACAGCGCAGAGCTGGCGCGGCTCAGCGGCGTATCGAAAGCCACTGTCAGCCGTCTGTTCAAGCGTCTGGGATATCCCAGCTATCGCGACATGCGCGACGAGGTGCGAACGCTGCGCCAGAGCGGTATGCCGCTGACCGACAGCCGTGACGCCGTGCAGGGCAACACGTTGCTTTCGCGTCATTACAAGCAGGAAATGGCCAACCTGACGCAATGGATAAACCAGATCGACGGCAATGTCTTTACCGCCGTCATTACCGCGTTAAGTCAGGCCCGCCAAGTGCGTCTACTGGGGTTGCGCAACAGTTATCCGGTCGCGCTACACCTGCGCCAGCAGCTGTTGCAGGTACGTAATCTAGTGTCGATGATGCCGCAACCGGGCCAGACGCTGGCCGAAGAGCTGGTGGATTTGACGCCGCAGGATGTCGTGGTATTTATCGCCTTCCGCCGCCGACCGCGCACTGCACGCGCCATTCTGACCCAGTTGCAGCAGATGAACGTGCCGGTGCTGCTGATTTGCGAACCCCAGGCCCAGTCGCTTATTCCGCTGGCGCGCTGGCATCTCGCCGCGTCGCTCGACAGCGTGTCGGCCTTCGACTCCTATTCCGCCGCCATGAGTCTCGCCAATCTGCTGAGCAATGCCTTGCTGCATGAAATGCTGGCCTCGGGGCGTCAGCGTATTCACCAGATAACCGAGCTGTATACCGATCTCGACGAGCTGGAACAGCGCTGAGTCAAGCGTTTTAGGCCCCGAATTGGTGCTTGTGCACAATAAAAGTGCACGCCCTTTTTCCTGAATTCCTCCCTTTGCCCCGTCGTCGGGCGAAAATTTCCGGCTGAAGATCCGTCCTTTTCGTCTCTAAGCCCTGATGAATATTGAGATTGTCGCTTATCCCTCGTCATTTTCATTTTTTGGCACATTAGTTGCAGAATGCTTGGCATAAGAATCTATCGTTTCATAAACTATTCATCCGGGGAGTCGCAAATGAAAATGAACAAACGGTTAGTGGCGTGGGTTGGTGCAGCTATGTTGATGATTCAGGCACCGCTGGCGCTGGCCGATCAGTTAACGGATATCCAGCAGCGCGGCGTGCTGCGCGTGGCTATTCCTCAAGACTTCCCGCCGTTTGGGTCCATCGGGACCGATATGCAGCCACAGGGTTATGACATCGACATGGCGCAGTATCTGGCGACCAAGATGAAACTTAAGTTGCAGCTGGTGCCCGTTTCCAGCGCCAACCGCGTGCCTTATCTGCAAACCGACAAAGTGGATCTGGTTATCTCAAGTCTGGGTAAAAATCCGGAACGCGAGAAAGTGATCGATTTCAGCAAGGCCTACGCGCCGTTCTTCCTTGGCGTGTTTGGCGCGAAAGGCGATGCACTGGCCGATGTGAAGCAGCTTTCCGGTAAATCCATCGGCGTAACGCGCGGGGCCGTCGAAGATCTGGTGCTGACCGATATCGCGCCGAAAGACGCCAAAATCGAACGTTACGAAGATAACAACACCACGCTTTCTGCCTATCTGTCCGGTCAGGTGCAGTTCATTGCCACGGGCAATCTGGTTGTGGCGGCCATCGCACGCGCCAACCCGCAGAAAGCGCCGGAGTCGAAAGTCTTGCTGAAAGATTCGCCGTGCTTTATCGGCATGCGCAAAGACGAGCCTGCGCTAAAAGCCAGGGTGGATGCGTTGATTGACGAAGCGCTGAAAGACAAAACGCTGAATGGTCTGTCCGAAAAATGGATGAAAGCCCCTCTGCCAGCCAATCTGGGTGCTTGACGGGTCATGAGTCAATACGCGTGCGCAACGGAGGATTTTAATGACGTATCAGCTTAATTTCGCTGCCCTTTGGCCCTATTTGCCGCAGCTTCTTGCCGGCCTGTGGACCACCATCGAGCTGACTTTCATGGCCACGATTGGCGGTATTGCCCTCGGCATCTGCGGGGCTGCCATTCGCAGCGGAAAACGCGTGGTGTTGCGCCGCGTGTGGGGCGTGTATGTCGAAGTCATTCGCAATACGCCGTTTGTCGTACAGCTGTTCTTTATCGTTTTCGGCCTGCCGTCGCTGGGACTGAAACTCACCGCCGGTGAGGCCGCGCTGCTGGCGATGCTGATTAACCTCGGCGCGTACAGTACCGAAATCATCCGTGCCGGCATTCAGTCCACGCCAAAAGGGCAGTGGGAAGCCGGGCGTGTGTTGGGGCTCACCCGCAGCCAGACGTTTTTGCGGGTGATTCTGCCGCCGTCGCTAAAGCGCATTTATCCGGCGCTGGTGAGCCAATGCATTATTGTCATGCTGGGGTCGTCGGTAGTGTCTCAGGTTTCCTATCAGGAACTGACTTTTGTCGGCAGCCTGATCCAGTCGCGGACTTTCCTGAGCTTTGAGACCTATCTGATCTGTACGCTGTTTTATCTGGCGCTATCGATAGTCATGCGCCAGCTGTTGCTGCTGGCCGGTCGCCGCTTCTTTGGGAGTTACAGCTAATGATGACCTTCACCGACTGGGACATCCTGCGCAACCTGTTGCTGGCCGCCCGCTGGACAATTTTACTGTCGCTGGTGGCCTTTATCGGCGGAACGCTGATTACGCTGCCGCTGATGTTGATGCGCCTGACCCGCCGCCGCTGGCTGGTCAATATCGTGCGCGTCTATGTTGAAATCTTTCAGGGCACGCCGCTGCTGATGCAGCTGTTTCTGGCCTTTTTCGGCCTCGGCCTGTTCGGCATCAACGTAAGCCCGTGGACCGCCGCCGCCTTTGCGCTAACGTTTTATTCCAGCGCCTATCTGGTCGATATCTGGTCCGGCAGCATCGATGCCCTGCCTAAAGGGCAGTGGGAGGCCTGCCGCTGTCTCGGACTCAGTTTCGGCCAGACGCTGTGGCGCGTGATTGCTCCGCAGGCGCTGCGCATCGCCATCGCGCCGACGGTAGGTTTTCTGGTTCAGGTTATCAAGGGCACCGCGCTGGCCTCGATTATCGGCTTCGTCGAGCTGACCAAGGCGGGCACCATGCTCAACAACGTCACCTACGAACCGTTTAAAGTCTTTGGATTAGTCGCCTGCGGCTACTTCCTGATGTGTTATCCACTCTCCCTTTACAGCCATTATCTAGAAAGAACGTTGCTTGGAGATAAAAAGTAATGCCGCTTATCACGATTAATCAGGTTCAAAAATATTATGGTCAGAACCATGTACTGAAAGGCGTGGATCTCGATATCGAGGGGGCGAGGTTATCTGCATCATCGGCCGCAGCGGCTCCGGTAAAAGCACTCTGCTGCGCTGCATGAACGGCCTTGAAGCCTATCAGGAAGGCAGCATCAAACTCGGCGGCATGACCATCACCAGCCGCGACCAGCAGGCGCGCGAAATCAGCCGCTCGGTCGGCATGGTGTTTCAGAACTTCAACCTCTTCCCGCACATGACCGCGCTGGAAAACGTCATGCTTGCGCCACGTCGCGTACTGGGTAAAAGCGCCGCCGAATGCCGTGAACTGGCGATTCAGATGCTGACCAAAGTCGGGCTGGCGGACCGGGTCGACTACTATCCCGCGAATCTTTCCGGCGGACAGCAGCAGCGCGTTGCCATTGCCCGCGCGCTGGCGATGAACCCGAAGGTGCTGCTGTGCGACGAAATTACCTCCGCGCTCGACCCCGAGCTGGTCGGAGAAGTGTTGAAAGTATTGGAGCAACTGGCGGCCGAAGGCATGACGCTGGTGCTGGTAACACATGAAATGAACTTCGCCCGCGAAGTCGGTGACCGCGTGGTGTTTATGCATCAGGGCACCGTCTGGGAGCAGGGCGAAAGCCGCGCGCTGTTTGCCCAGCCGCAAACGCCGGAATTCAAACAGTTCATCGCCTCGGTACGCGGTCTGAACGACGTTGCAAATATTTGATTAAAAGGATAATTATCATGGACATCTCGAAATTGGGTCAAATCAATCCGCCTAACCGTCTGCTGATGGGGCCGGGGCCTATCAATGCCGATCCTCGCGTGCTGCGGGCGATGTCGAGCCAGTTGCTGGGTCAGTATGATCCGGCGATGACCCACTACATGAATGAAGTGATGGCGCTGTATCGCGGCATCTACAAGACTGACAACACGTGGACGTTTCTGGTCGACGGCACCTCGCGCGCCGGTATCGAAGCCGTGCTGCTGTCCGGGATCCGTCCGGGCGACAAAGTGCTGGTGCCGGTATTTGGCCGCTTCGGTCACCTTTTGTGCGAGATTGCCCGCCGCTGTCGCGCCGAAGTCCACACCATCGAAGTGCCGTGGGGCGAAGTGTTTGATCCACAGCAAATCGAAGACGCCATCAAGTCGGTGAAACCGCGCTGGCTGCTGACCGTACAGGGCGACACCTCGACGACCATGCTGCAACCCCTCGATAAACTGGGCGAGATCTGTCGTCGATATGGCGTGCTGTTTTACAGCGATGCCACTGCGTCTATCGCCGGTAATGCGCTGGAAACCGATGCGTGGGGGCTGGATGCCGTCTCCGCCGGACTGCAAAAATGTCTCGGCGGCCCGTCAGGCAGTTCGCCGGTGACCATCAGCCCGAAATTCGAAGAGCAGATCCGCCGCCGCAAGTGTGTCGAAGAGGGGATCCGCACCGAGGCGCACGCCGACGGCGACGAAGAGATGATCTACTCCAACTATTTCGATCTCGGCATGATCATGGATTATTGGGGGCCGGAGCGTCTGAACCACCATACCGAGGCCACCAGCATGCTGTTCGGCGCACGGGAATGCGCACGCGTAATCCTCGAAGAAGGGCTGGATAACACCATCGCCCGCCACAAGCTGCACGGCGGCGCGTTGCTGGCCGGTATTCAGGGCATGGGGCTTGAAGTCTTTGGTGACCTGAACCACCGCATGAATAACGTGCTGGGCGTAGTGATTCCGCAGGGCGTGCACGGCGAGCAGGTTCGCTCCACAATGCTCAACGATTTCGGCATCGAAATCGGCACCTCTTTCGGCCCGCTGAGCGGCAAAATCTGGCGTATCGGCACCATGGGTTACAACGCGCGTAAAGACTGCGTGATGCAAACGCTGGTGGCGCTGGAAGCCGTGCTCAACCGTCTGGGCTTTGCCTCGAAATACGGCGCAGGCTCGCAGGCGGCGTGGGACCACTATGCCGCCGTCAATCCTGTGGCAGGAGGTCAGTAATGATGGCCGCCCTCCCGTTGAGTACCGAGGCAGAGCAGGCCGCGCTCAGAGTGATGGCGCGCTGCGATACGCTGGCCGAACTGAGTGAAACGCCGGGTCAGCTGACGCGGGTGTATCTCTCCGCGCAGCACATTCAGGCCAACCGCGTGGTGGGCGAATGGATGGCGGCCGCAGGTATGACGACCTGGCAAGACAGCGTCGGCAATATCTGTGGACGCTATGAAGGACTGGATCCGCAGGCGCCCGCGCTGCTGCTCGGCTCGCATCTCGACAGCGTGCGCAACGCCGGGCGCTATGACGGCCCGTTGGGGGTGCTGACGGCTATCGAAGTGGTCACCCATCTGCACGAGCACGGCATTCGTCTGCCGATGGCGGTGGAAATTGTCGGTTTCGCCGACGAAGAGGGCACCCGTTTTGGCATCACGCTGCTCGGCAGCCGTGGACTGACCGGCACCTGGCCGCAGGACTGGCTCCAGCGCACCGATGCACAGGGCATCAGCGTTGCCGAAGCGATGCTGAGTCTCGGACTCAATCCGGTCGACATCATCAACGCGCAGCGCGAAATCACGGATTTCTGTGCTTATCTCGAGCTGCATATCGAGCAGGGGCCTTGCCTGCAGGCCGCGGATCTTCCGCTTGGCGTCGTTACCGCCATCAACGGCGCGCGCCGCCTCAACTGTGGTTTTATCGGCCATGCGGGTCATGCCGGTACGGTGCCGATGGGGCATCGTCAGGACGCGCTGGCCGCTGCCGCAGAATGGATGGTCGCGATTGAAACCCTCACCACCTCGCGCGCAAACAATCTGGTGGCGACGGTAGGACATCTCGACACTCTGCCCGGCGCAGTCAACGTCATTCCGGGTGAAGTGAAATTAACGCTCGATGTTCGCGGTCCTGAAGATGGCGCGCTCGCCGAGTTGCTGACAAGCCTGCTGGACACGGCGCAGCAGATAGCGGCCCGTCGTGGATTAACCTTCTCGGCCGAACAGTTCTACGGCATTTCGGCCACCGCCTGCGACTCGCAGTTGCAGCAAAGACTGGCGCAGAGTGTGGAAGGCTTGCAGGGCGAGGCAATGCTGCTGCCGAGCGGTGCAGGACATGACGCCATCGCGATTGCCGAGCGCTGGCCGGTCGGCATGCTGTTTGTTCGCTGCAAGGACGGCATCAGCCATCATCCCGACGAATCCGTGACTGTCGACGATGTCGCTTACGCAACGCAGGCTTATCTCGATACGGTGCTGAGCTTTCGCCACGCCGTATGAGTAAAGGGAGATAAAAATGACACTCGAAGAGTTCAATGCGCTGTCCGAGCGCGAGGCGCGCGAAGTATTGACGCCGTGCGTCAATATCGCCGAATGGGTCGAGGCGTTAATTCATGCGCGGCCCTTTGCCTCGACCGAGGCCGCAGTCGCCGTGGCCACGCAGGCCAGCGAAAACTGGCAGCCCGAGGCCGTAAGCCGTGCCCTGGCGCAGCACCCGCGTATTGGTGAACGCGTGCAGGGCGATAGCAGGGAGGCGGCACTTTCCCGCGCCGAGCAGGCGACGCTCGGGCTGGGCGCACAGCAAACCGCCGACGCACTGCTGCAAGGCAATCAGCAGTATGAACAGCGTTTCGGCCGCGTCTTTCTGATCCGCGCCAAGGGCCGCACGCCCGACGAGATCCTGATGCATCTGCATCGTCGTCTGCAAAACAGCGACGCGCAGGAGTGGCGCGAAACCGCCGAACAACTTCAGCAGATTACGCTGCTGCGCTTTAGGGAGTTATTACGCTGATGACCAAAATCACTACCCACATTCTGGATACCTCACTCGGTAAACCTGCTGCACAGGTGCGTGTCTGGCTGGAAAAAATCGAGGACGGCCGGGCAACGAAAATCGGTGAATCCGCAACCGACGAAGATGGTCGCGCGACCTCGCTGACGCCAGACGGCGTGTCGGCCGGCAACTACCGGCTGTATGCCGATGTCGGCAACTACTTCGCCACCACGGCGCGGGAAACGCTCTATAACCTCGCGATCGTCGACGTCAATATTGCGGCCGATCAACCGCATTACCACTTGCCGATACTGCTTGGCCCTTATTCCTACTCAACCTATCGCGGTAGCTGAACTTATTGCGCTCATTGACCTTATCGCGGTAATCCACCGCCGGGAGTTGCTCAAATGAATGACGTCACCACACCGACGGCCGCTTCGCCAGCCCCTGAAGACAGTCGTTTGCCGCTGGGAAAAACTTTTGCCTACGGCTTGCAGCATATTCTGACCATGTACGGCGGGATTATCGCGCCGCCGCTGATTATCGGCAGTGCTGCCGGGTTGGGCGCGGCACAGATTGGTATGCTCATCACCGCCGCGCTGTTTGTCAGCGGATTGGCAACGCTGCTGCAAACGCTGGGTGTACCGGGCTTTGGCGCACGCCTGCCGCTGGTGCAGGGCGTCTCATTCGCCGGTGTTGCCACGATGGTGACCCTGGTGACCGGCGGTGGCGGTCTGCCGGAAGTGTTTGGTGCCGTCATGGTCTCTTCATTGATTGGGTTGCTGATTGCGCCTTATTTTGCGCAGATTATTCGCTTCTTTCCGCCGGTTGTAACGGGCACGGTGGTGACAGTCATCGGCCTGTCGCTGATGCCGGTCGCGGTGCGCTGGGCGATGGGCGGCAATGCCCACGCGCAAGACTGGGGCTCGACGGGCAATATCGGTCTGGCGGCGTTTACGCTTGCGATTATTCTGTTGCTCAACCGGTTTGGCAACAAGGCCATCGGTCGAATCTCCGTGCTGCTGGCGATGGTGCTTGCGACCGTGGCGGCCATCTTTCTCGGCAAAACACACTTTTCAACGCTGGGTCATGGCCCGATGCTGGCTATTCCGTCGCCGTTTGCCTTTGGATTGCCGACCTTCAATCTGGCTGCGATTCTGTCGATGCTGTTGATTGTGCTGGTTTTACTCACCGAAACCACAGCCGGATTGATGGCGATTGGGGAAATCGTCGGCTCGCCGGTAGATTCAAAACGCATCGCCAAAGGTCTGCGCGCCGATATGCTGAGCAGTGCGCTGTCGCCGGTGTTCAACTCCTTCCCGCAGAGTTCGTTTGCGCAGAACATCGGGCTGGTGGCGCTGACCGGCGTGAAAAGCCGTTTTGTGGTGGCGGCGGGAGGAGTGATTCTGGTGGCGCTGGGTCTGCTGCCCGGTCTGGGTACGATTGTCGCCTCTATTCCCGCGCCGGTGCTGGGCGGGGCGGGCGTCGTGCTGTTTGGATCGGTGGCGGCCAGCGGCATTCGCACGCTGTCGAAGGTGGATTACAAAGACAACATGAATCTGGTGGTGGTGGCGACCTCAATCGCCTTCGGGATGATCCCTATCGTGATGCCAAGCTTCTATGATCAATTCCCGGGCTGGGTGCAAACGCTGCTGCATTCAGGCATAAGCGCCGCCTGCCTGGCAGCACTCACATTGAACGCCTTGTTCAACCCATTAAGAAATGCGGATGCCTTAACCGCACACTCTTAGTCAGCGCGTCGTGGCTGACGTCCCGCTCTCTGTTGCTCTGGCGCACCTGTTGCAGCAGCGCCATCAGCAGAGGGTGTGGGCGTTCGCGGCGCGACTGCAATTCAGGATTGGCCTGCACGCCGATGAAAAACGGATGCGTACGCAGCTCGACGGATTCCGCCGACAGCCCCGTTTCATCGGTCCCGCTTATCTGCAAGCCTGCGCCTGCGAGCTGGTCCAGCAGTTGCGGGCTCAATCTTCTGCGCTGGTTGTAGCGCATTTTCGCCTCGCGTCCCATCATCTTCGCCATTTTGCTGCCGGCCTGGAATATCACTTTGTGATTGCCCTGACGCAGCGGCTCAGGCTCGAGCGGCAGGCTGGACTGAAGCGCATTCAGCGTCGAAGGACCCGGCGTGGCGATGGCGTCGTCGCCGAGAATATGCTGGCCAAGCGCCGCCACCATCATATGCATGCCGCCGTTGAGACCCAGAATCGGCGTCTGATTTTCCAATGCCCATTTCGCGACCGCGAGTTGACTGGCGGTGTGGGCATGAGCGCTTTCGGCACCCTGAACGCCGAGGCCCGGCAGGAGAATGCCGTCAATGTCGAACAGGGTGCTTTCGAGTTGACTGCCGACAAGCGCAGGCGAGAGATAAATCACCTCAATGTTCATTGCCAGTGCATCGGCGGCGTCTCCCAGTGCAGCCAGCGTGGCCGGATAGCTGTCGCGGTGCTCGCTGGCTTCGCCCGGCAGCGCCAGACGCAGGTTCTTTCCGGCGCGCATAACCGGTTGATTCATGGCCCCGGACACCCAGCGGCCGAAGCTGTCCCGGGTCCAGCTCTGGCAGCGCGTTTTGCCGCTTTCGCAGTCTTCCAGCTGATAAAGATTGCTCTCCCTGACTACGCGCAGGGATTCGATAAGGATCCCTTTTTCGACGATCCCGCGGATCAGATCTTGATAGCACTCTGAAGAAAGCGGCTGGTTGAGAGGCACGACGATGTCCTCTTTAACTGCCCGATTTAACAGCGATTCCATATCGAATTCGCCTTTCGCGCCGTGACCGGTCAAACGTTCCAGCCACAGCAGCCCACTCGTCACTTGCTCGCCTTCGGCACACACGTATTGACGAGCATTGATAAAGCGTTTGCTGTCGAAACTGACCGGCAGGTGACACAGCGGCAACGCCCGTAACTCAGCAAATATCGCCGCCAGCGCACCGTAAAAGGCAGGTTCAGGTGTGGAGTGTGCAATAAAGGTGATTGTCATCAGTTACCCTCTGTCAGATGATTTGGCAGGGGGAATTGGATGCAAGAATTACACCAGCTGGCAAAGAGAAGGGAAGCTTTACAATTAACAGGCATAATCGGTATGGGCGGGCGCAGGGAAGGTGTCACTCCGCTGCGCCCGCAACCTCAAAGGCTAGGCTGCGTGGTTACTCATGGCGCTGAAAGCTGTCGGCATCGCGCCAGGCGGGAAAGGCTTCGCGATATTCCTGCAACGCCTCGAGCGACAGCTCGGCCTCGATTATCATCGCCGCGCCCGGTTCGGCACGCGCCAACTCTTCGCCCAGCGGATTGATGATGAGGCTGTCACCGCTGTAGTGATGGCCGTTGTCGTCGTCGCCAATGCGGTTGCAGCCCGCCACGTAGGCCTGATTCTCGATGGCGCGTGCGGTCAGCAATGTCTGCCAGTGATGCGTGCGGCGCGCAGGCCAGTTGGCGACATACAGTGCAAGGTCGTAATCCTGACTGTTGCGCGACCACACCGGAAAACGCAGGTCATAGCATACCTGCGGAAGAATGCGCCAGCCGCGCCACTCCACCACCTCGCGATGAGTACCGGCAACATAATAGTTATGCTCGCCGGCCATGCGAAACAGATGACGCTTGTCGTAGCGGTGCACATTGCCGAGCGGTTCGACCAGCAGGAAACGGTTGACCGCCCCCTTCGAGGTGGTCAGTGCCACGCTGCCGCCTATCATGGCGTTCAGTGTGCCCGCCCACTGCTGCAACCACTCGATTACCCGGGATTCCGGCAGGGCGCGGCCTGGAGCCTGCATGGCAAAGCCGGTGGTAAACATTTCGGGCAGCACGATAAGGTCGCGATCGACCAGTTTTCCCAGCAGCGCATCGAAATGGCTCAGATTGGCTTCGCCATCCAGCCAGACCAGCGGTTGCTGTAATACCGAGATTTTTAGAGTTGACACAGGCGCTCCGCAGCCGCATCCAGCGTGGCTTCTTTCTTGGCGAAGCACAGGCGGATGAGTTTATGCGGGAAAGGATCGGCACAGAATACCGACAGCGGAATAGCCGCCACGCCGACGTGTTCGACCAGCCACTGACAGAAGGCCACATCGTCCAGATCAGAGACGGCGCTGTAGTCGACCAGCAGGAAATAGGTGCCTTCGCTCGGCAGCACCTTAAGGCGGCTTTTTGCCAGACCTTGCGCCAGCCGGTCGCGCTTGGCCTGATAGAATTCCGGCAATTCCTGCCAGTGTTCAGGCTGTTCGCGCAGCATGTCGGCGAGCGCAAGCTGCACCGGCGTGGTGATGGCAAAGGTCAGAAACTGGTGAATCTTGCGCAGTTCGAGGCTGATTGCCGCAGGTGCCACGCAGTAACCTACGCGCCAGCCGGTCATGTGGAAGGTCTTGCCAAACGAAGAAACGGTGATCGCCCGCTGGCGCAGTTCGGGATGGCGCAGCACGCTGGCATGACCCTGCTTCGCAAAGCAGATGTGTTCATAGACTTCGTCGCTTATCACGAAAATATTGCGATCGGCGATGATTTGCCACAGGCGATCCACGTCTTCATGGGTCCAGGCTGTCGCCGTCGGATTGTGCGGGGTATTGATAATGACCACTTTGGTGCGATCGGTAATCTGATCGGCAAATTGCGCCCAGTCGACCTTGAACTGCGGCGGCAGAAGCTGGATACGCTTGCTGACACCGCCCGCCAGCTGTACCGCCGGAGCGTAGCAGTCGTAGCTCGGGTCGAAACTGATGACTTCATCGCCCGGAGAAACCAGGGCGGTTATCGCAATGTACAGCGCTTCGGTCGCGCCGGAAGTAATGGTGATGTCGGTTTCGGCATCGGGACGGTAGCCATAACCCAGCTCGGTTTTATCGGCGATGGCATTGCGCAGCGCAGGCGTACCGGTCATCGGCGCATACTGGTTGGCGCCCGCCGCCACATGAACGCCGAGTTGCTGGCGCAGATACTCGGGGCCGTCGAAATCCGGAAACCCCTGAGACAGATTGATGGCATTGTGCTTTTGCGCCAGCGCACTCATTTGCGAAAAGATGTTGGTGCCCAGCGCAGGC
This sequence comes from Rouxiella chamberiensis, assembly GCF_026967475.1. Taxonomy (NCBI): domain Bacteria; kingdom Pseudomonadati; phylum Pseudomonadota; class Gammaproteobacteria; order Enterobacterales; family Yersiniaceae; genus Rouxiella; species Rouxiella chamberiensis. Next base: position 35,803 of record NZ_CP114058.1, read on the forward strand.
AGTTTGCTCGAAGGAACAAGGGCTGCGGTGGAAGGTGTGGAAGGTAATGTCATGGCGGTTCTTGCTCCCGTCGCCTGTTGCGCGATAAAAGTGGCCCGGGAAAATGCTTTACCGAGACCAAAGGGTCGATAGCGATTTGTTGATACTACCGCACGATGATAATATTTGGCAATCAAGACGCATAGATGTTTAAACGGCTAAATAGCTTTTTGGTCTAGCTCATAGCCAATGACGATAATCGGCTATCTTGAGGGCGATATACTTCCTTTAATATAGGGCTATCAGGAATCATCATGATCGAAAATACTCCTCTCGAGGCCTTGCTGGCCGCCTGCCACTGGATCGGCGAGAAGGGCTGGTGTCCAGCCACCGGCGGGAATATGTCGGTGCGCCAGAACGGCGAATTCTGCCTGATTACCGAATCCGGTAAAGACAAGGGGCAGCTCACAGCCGACCACTTTTTACAGGTGGAAATTGCCACCAACCGCGTGCCGAGTGGCCGCACACCTTCTGCCGAAACCGGCCTGCATACGCTGATTTACGGGCTGCTTCCCGAAACTGGCGCGATACTGCACACCCATTCGGTGAACGCGACGGTGCTTTCCCGCGTCGAGCGCAGTGAGGGTCTGGTGTTGCAGGGCTATGAAATGCAGAAGTCGCTGGCCGGGCAAACCAGCCATCTGGAGCAGGTAATAATCCCAATTTTCGACAATAGTCAGAATATTCCCTCTCTGGCAGCAGAGATTGCCGAATGGGCGCAATCACATCCGCTACAATATGGATTCCTGATCCGCGGACACGGCCTGACCTGCTGGGGCAAAAATGTTGCCGAGGCGCGCCGTCATCTGGAAGGACTGGAGTTTTTGTTTCAGTGTGAATTGCAACTTCGCCTGTTGGAGGGCAAATGATTCGAGCCATCGTGACCGATATTGAAGGGACTACCACCGACATCCGCTTTGTGCATCAGGTACTTTTCCCTTATGCCCGCGCGCGACTCGCTGATTTTATTACCCAGCACGCCCAGGATCTTGAGGTTTTACAGGCGCTGGATGCGCTGCGCGAAGAGATCAACGAGCCGCAGGCCGCCATCGTTGATTTGGTCGACCAGCTGTACGTTTATATGGATAAAGACGAAAAATCTCCCGCACTGAAAACGTTGCAGGGCATTATCTGGCGCACGGGTTATATGGAAGGCGACTTCCGTGGTCACCTGTATCCCGATGTCACGCCGCAACTGGTGCAGTGGCAACAGCAGGGTATCAAGCTTTATGTGTATTCATCCGGCTCGGTGGATTCACAGAAGTTATTGTTTGGTTATAGCGAAGAAGGCGACCTTCAGCCGCTGTTCACCGAATATTTCGATACGCGCGTCGGTGCCAAGCGCGAAGTGACGTCGTATTTGAATATTGCCAGACAGCTGGTGCTGCCGGCCTCCGATATTCTGTTTTTATCCGACGTCCGTCAGGAGCTTGACGCTGCGCGCGAAGCCGGTTGGCTGACCTGCCAGCTTATCCGCGACGAGCCTGACGAAGAGAGCGATCACAAGCAGGTTAACCGTTTTGATCAGGTCGTGATTGTCTGATCCTACTGACCAGGAGTTAGCAATGAGTGCATTGACGATATTCAGCGACAGCGATCCTTCGGCACCTATCTGGGAAAGCCGCGACGGAAATGACATCGCCACCGAATTAAAAAAATCGACGTACGCTTCGAGCGCTGGCAGGCCGACCGCGAACTGGGCAGCAATCCGCAGCCCGAGCAGGTTATCGCGGCCTACCAGCACGAAATCAACAAGCTGGTGGCCGAAAAGGGCTATCAGAGCTGGGATGTCATCAGCATGCGTCCCGACCATGAGCAGCGCGACGTTTCTGCGCACCAAGTTTCTCTCGGAACACACTCACGGTGAAGACGAAGTGCGTTTCTTCGTCGATGGCGCAGGGCTGTTTTGCCTGCACCTCGACGGCAAGATTTTCCAGATTCTGTGCGAAAAGAACGACCTGATTTCTGTCCCGGCGAATACCAAACACTGGTTCGACATGGGCGGCTCGCCGTCATTCACCGCCATTCGCCTGTTCGACAATCAGGAAGGCTGGGTTGCGCATTTTACCGGCGACGGCATCGCCGATGCGTATCCGCGACTTGGGGAGTAATCCCTGCGGGTTCCAGCGTTGGAATCTATAACCCAAAGGCTCCGGCAGGGGTTGTAAAACTGCCGGAATCCAGAACCCACGCGGTAATTAACGCGGCAGGCGTGACATCAAACGCTGGGTTGTAAACCTGGGCATCTTGAGGTGCCCATTGCACCTCTCCGAAGCTGCCGGACACGCCGGTTATCTCTTTTGCCGCGCGCTGTTCAATAGGAATGGCGTCGCCGTTCGGGCAGTGGGGATCAAGCGTGGTGTGCGGCGCCGCGACATAAAACGGGATGCCGTGATATTTCGCCAGAACCGCCAGACTGTAAGTGCCTATCTTGTTCGCGACGTCGCCGTTGGCGGCAATGCGGTCAGCGCCGACCCACACGGCATCAATCTGTTTCTTCGCCATCAGGCTCGCCGCCATCGAATCGGCAATCAGCCGATACGGAATATTCATCTGCCCCAACTCCCACGCGGTGAGCCGCCCCCTTGTAAAAGCGGGCGTGTTTCATCTACCCACACCTGCGAGACATTGCCCTGCTGGTGCGCATGATGAATCACCCCCAATGCCGTGCCGACTCCCGCCGTGGCCAGTCCGCCGGTGTTGCAGTGCGTCAGCAGTCGGCTGCCCGGTGTCACAAGCTCTGCACCGTGGCGTGCAATACGGTCGCACAACTCGCGGTCCTCGCCGACCAGACGCTCGGCCTCCTGCACCATCGCCGGAATATGGAACCGCTCTTCAAGCGCGATTTTCATGCGGTCCAGATTATTCATCAGGTTAACGGCGGTCGGGCGCGATTCGCGCAGCGTGTCGAGTGCCTGATGCAGTTCCGGCACCGGCATTCCGGCTTCGGCAAGCTGCGCCAGCAACAGGCTCGCAGACAGTCCAATCAGCGGCGCACCGCGTACCCGCAGGGCGTGAATATGACCGACAAGGTCTTCTACGCTGCGGCATAAATGCCAATCGGTGCGTTGCGGCAAGGCCTGCTGATCCAGGATCCACAGCTGGCTTTTACGGATACGTAAACTGGTCGTCGTGAGTGTCTGCATGATGAGTTAAATCCCTGTTGCGCGGTTGCATCTGACTGCTTATTCTGCCAACATAAGTTTCGGATGTATAGACGTCTAAATGCTTTTATGGCTATTTACCTGACAGCGGGCTTTCTGAATGAGATTGCCCCTATCAGGCTTGATAAATACCACGGGTTGCCTTGCAAGTCAGGTCGCACAGAAAAGATTACGAGAGGTTTGAATGTCACGTTATTACACATTTAGTGCCGCAGATGCCGTGGAATACGCTCGCCGGTTTGGCGGCCTGAAAGACCCGCAATCGCTGGTCAGCGCCGAAGAAATTGGCGACGGCAACCTGAATCTGGTGTTTAAAATTCGCGATACCGCCGGTGTCAGCCGCGTCATTGTCAAGCAGGCGCTGCCTTATGTGCGCTGCGTGGGCGAATCCTGGCCCTTGACGATTGACCGCTCTCGAATCGAAGCCGAAACCCTGATTGTGCACGGCGAATATTGCCCGCAACATACGGTGAAAGTCATTCATCATGACCCTGAACTCGCGGTGATGGTGCAAGAAGATCTCTCTGATCATGTGATCTGGCGCGGCGAACTGGTCAAAGGCAAACATTACCCCCTGGCCGCCAGTCAGCTCGGCGAATATCTGGCCCAGAGCCTGTTCCATACTTCAGACTTTTATCAGGATGCTCAGAGAAAAAATCAGAAGTCAGCCGCTTCATCAACCCTGAACTCTGTCTGATCACCGAAGATCTGTTCTTTACCGATCCGTATATCGAGCATGAGCGCAACCGATTTGATCCCGAGCTGCAACCTGTCGTGGACGAGGTGAGGGCCGATATTCCGCTGCGTCTGGCGGTGGCTGCGCTCAAGCAGCGTTTTCTCTGCAATGCCGAGGCGCTGCTGCACGGCGATGTGCATAGCGGGTCCATTTTTGTCGCCGAAGGCAGTCTGAAAGTCATCGATGCCGAATTTGGCTTTTACGGACCCATCGGTTTTGATCCGGGTTCCGCCATGGGCAACCTGCTTATCAACTACTGCGCCTTGCCGGGGCTGGTTGCCACCCGTGAAGCCGCCGATGGTCGCGAACAGCGCCTGCAGGATATACGCGACCTCTGGCTGAGCTTCTCCGAGCGTTTTCTTCAACTGGCGCGCGACAAGACGCAGGACGTGGCCTTCAAGGTGCCGGGTTATGCCGAATATTTCTTGAAACAGGTCTGGCACGATGCCGTCGGTTATTGCGGTTCGGAACTTATCCGCCGAACCATTGGCTTCTCGCATGTCGCCGACCTGAAAAACATCGCCGACAAAGAGATGCGCCATGATTGCCAGCGTCATGCCGTGAGTCTCGGCCAGTGGTTGATCATTACCGCACCGCAGATTGACGATATCGATGCCCTGATTGCCCGTATCCGTCAAAACGGCTGATTTTTCTCCCTCTTTTGCCTTAAAACGCGCATTCCTTTTCGCGGGAATGCGCGACATGTCAAATTCCCCTCAAGAAAGAAGGGGCGCTCGCGCCCGAGACTTGTATAATGCCCGGCGATAAGGTGCTGGCGGGCTTGCCCGTCACGCGCCTCGGTTACCTACCACCCACACGGGAATACAGAATTATGATGAATAACGACGTCTTGCGCAGCGTACGCTACATGCTCGACTTGAGCGAAGGCAGGCTGATTGAGATTTTGGCGTCAACCGGCACGATTATCAGTCCACCGGTGATGTCGCGTTATCTGAAAAAAGAAGACGAAGCGGACTACCTGGTTTGCCCTGACGAAGTGATGGCGAACTTCCTGAATGGTCTGATTTTCTTCAAGCGCGGTAAAGACGATCGCTTCCCTGCGCCGGAAGTTGAAAAGCGTGTCACCAATAACGTGATGCTGAAAAAACTCCGCGTCGCCTTTGAGTTGAAAACCGAAGACCTGCAAAGCGTACTAGCTGCGGCTGACTTCAAGGTTTCAGAAGGTGAGCTGAGCGCGTTTTTCCGCAAGGAAGGCCACAAGAACTATCGTCCGTGCGGCGATCAGGTGCTTCGCTACTTCCTGAAAGGGCTGACGATGCGCGTGCGTCCGAAAAAAGGCTGATTTTTCTCTGAGTTTTTCGTGATTTTTATCTGATAAAAGTCACTCGACGCCCTGAATGACGTCAAAAAAACCGCCGATTAGGCGGTTTTTTTATGTCTATCTGAAAGGTGCCCCTCGCAGAGAGAGGGCTGTAGCCTGACTGCGGACCGTTTTTCAGGTAATCAGGCGGCTTCCGTATGCTGGGTTTCAGGTTTTTCTTCCTGAAGTTTTTGCTGCGCAAGCTGGTCGGGTTCAAACTCGTCGACATTGATTGAACGCAGGCGGCTCTCTTCGGCACGGGTCAGAATACGCGCTTCGTCAGCCGTAAGATGACCGGCTTCAAGCCCGCTTGCGCCAGTTTGTCGAGACGGGTAAAGGACAGTTTTCTCCCCATCGCGTCGCCCAGTTTCTTGTGCACCGGTTCGGCGGCAATAATATCTCTTAGTGCTTCTTCGAGCTGACCGACCGGATTGTGCTCGCTCGCCACCAGATACTGGCCGCGCGCAAGACGACTGCGGGTAGCCGAGGGAATCTGAAGAAGGCGGGCAAGCTCGTGATCCAGCCTGTCGGACGGCGCGCGGTGCACGCGGCCCAGCGGGAAGATAACCAGTGTCATCAGTGCCGCGACCGCGCCATTCGGGAAGTTGCGCAGCAGATCTTCGATAGCCGTCTCCGCCTGATTGAGGCAATCCTGCACGCCCCAATGCACCAGCGGCAGATCGGCTTCGTTGCGGCCTTCCTCGTCGTAGCGTTTCAGCGTGGCGGTAGCCAGATAAAGCTGACTGAGAATGTCGCCCAGTCGCGCCGAAATGCGCTCGCGGCGTTTCAGACTACCGCCCAGCACGCCCATGGAGACATCGGACAGCAGCGCCAGATTGGCACTCAGGCGGTTGATATATTGATAGTAGCGGCGTGTCGCATCGCCGACCGGAACACGACTGGTGCGGCCGCGCGTCAGACCCAGCCACAGACTGCGCATCTTGTTGCTGCCGACGTGGCCGAGGTGGCCAAACAGCGCGTGGTCAAAGGCGTGGAGATCGTTGGATTCCGCCGCCGCCATCTCTTTCAATACATACGGATGACAGCGGATCGCGCCCTGCCCGAAGATAATCATGCTGCGAGTCAGGATGTTGGCCCCTTCGACGGTGATGGCTATCGGTGCGCCCTGATAGGCACGGGCCACGAAGTTGCTGTCGCCGAGCATGATGCCCTTGCCGCCGGTAATATCCATGGCATCCATTACTGCGCGCTGGCCGCGATGAGTACAGTGATACTTCACAATCGCCGACAGGACGGCCGGTTTTTCACCAAGCATAATGCCGTTGGTAATCAGCGTTGCAGCGGCGTCCATCACATAGGCGTTACCGGCAATGCGCGCCAGCGGCTCTTCAATGCCTTCCATTTTACCGATAGGCAGTTTGAACTGACGGCGAATATAGGCATAGGCACCGGTAGCGAGCGCCAGCGATTTCAGGCTGCCCGTGGCGTTGGAGGGCAGGGTGATACCGCGCCCGACCGACAGACACTCCACCAGCATCCGCCAGCCCTGACCGGCCATTTTCGGCCCGCCAATGATATAGTCGATAGGCACGAAAATATCGCTGCCGCGCGTTGGGCCGTTCTGGAACGGGATGTTCAACGGGAAGTGGCGATGACCAATTTCGACGCCCTGCGTATCCGTCGGGATAAGCGCACAGGTAATGCCCAGCTCTTCGACATCCCCCAGCAGATGGTCCGGATCTTTCAGCTTGAAGGCCAGACCCAGCACCGTCGCGATAGGCGCGAGTGTAATGTAGCGCTTGTTCCAGGTCAGTTTCATGCCCAGAACCTGTTCGCCCTGCCAGTCGCCCATGCAGACAATGCCGTAATCGGGAATGGCACCCGCATCGGAACCGGCTTCCGGGCTGGTCAGCGCGAAGCACGGAATTTCCAGCCCTTTTGCCAGGCGCGGCAAATAGTGCTGTTTCTGCTCGTCGGTGCCGTAATGTTGCAGCAATTCGCCGGGGCCGAGCGAGTTCGGCACGCCCACGGTAATCGCCAGAATGCCGGAGACGCCCGCCAGTTTTTGCAGCACGCGCGCCTGTGCATAGGCCGAGAATTCCAGCCCGCCGTACTCTTTCTTGATAATCATCGCGAAGAAGCGGTGTTCTTTCAGATACGCCCACAGTTCCGGCGGCAAATCGGCCAGTTCATGCGTTATCTGGAAATCATTGGCCATGCGGCAGGCCTCTTCGACCGGACCCTCGATAAAACGCTGCTCCTCGTCGGTCAGCGTTTGCTGCGGATAGTCATGCAGCTTGTTCCAGTCGGGTGTTCCGCTGAACAGATCGCCTTCCCACCAGGTGGTTCCGGCATCGATGGCCTCTTTCTCGGTGCGCGACATGGCGGGCATCACTTTACGGAAAGTTCGCAGCGCCGGGCCGGAAAACAGCGAGCGGCGAAGGGAGGCGACATTGAAAGGCAAGAGGATAATTGCCAGCGGCAGCAGCACCCAGGCTGTCCACAGGCCGAAAACGGCCATCGCCGCGGTGTAGACCAGCACGATAATGCTACCCAGCGTAAGGCTGACGCGGTGATAGAACAGGGCGCCGACAAGCACCAGTAGAATGACAATGCTTAAAACCATCATAGTAAAAACTCCTAAGTCGTAAGAGGTCTGACCTGTTAAGCTGATACTATGTTTTTAGTCCAAGCGACATGCTTTATCAACGCGTTTACATCCTAATTACAACTCACGTCACAAACTCGCTGCACGATGTCGCAAAAGCGTAAAGTATCGCGGGCAAGACGGCGGGAAGTCTTCTCGCTTTTTACCGTTTCCGCTACACTGCACAGCAAATAATTCGCTGTAGCGCGCTATTCGCTGCAAGAGAAACCCCAAGAGGCCGCCATGTACCTGGATATCATCCGTACTGAACTGAACGAAGCTGCTGACGTTCTTAATAAATTTATCAGCGACGAAAACAACATTGCGTCTATCCAACGCGCCGCGAAACTGATTGCCGACGCCTTCAAGGCCGGCGGAAAAGTGTTGTCCTGCGGCAACGGCGGCTCCCACTGCGACGCCATGCATTTCGCCGAAGAGCTGACCGGTCGTTATCGTGAAAACCGTCCGGGTTATCCGGCCATTGCCATCTCCGACGTGAGCCACATCTCGTGCGTCAGCAACGATTTTGGTTACGAATACATTTTCTCGCGCTATCTTGAAGCGGTAGGCCAGAAAGGCGATGTGCTGCTCGGCATTTCGACTTCCGGTAATTCCGGCAATGTTATCAAGGCGCTGGAAGCGGCCAAAGCCAAGGGCATGAAAGTGGTGACGCTGACCGGCAAAGACGGCGGTAAAATGGCATCACTGGGTGCCGATGTCGAAATCCGCGTGCCGCATTTCGGTTATGCCGACCGCGTGCAGGAAATCCACATCAAGATTATCCATATTTTGATTCTGCTGATTGAGAAAGAGATGGCCGCTTAACGCAAGACGTTAACGCCTGAAGAATTTAAGGAGACTGGCGATGTGCGAACTGCTCGGGATGAGCGCAAATGTCCCTACCGATATTTGCTTCAGTTTTACCGGGTTGGTGCAACGTGGGGGGCTGACAGGCCCGCATAAAGACGGATGGGGCATTACTTTCTACGAAGGTAATGGCTGCCGGACTTTTAAAGATCCGCAGCCCAGCTTTAATTCGCCTATTGCCCGTCTGGTGCAGGAATACCCGATCAAGTCGCTTGCGGTTATCTCGCATATTCGGCAGGCAAATCGGGGCGAAGTCGCGCTGGAAAACACGCATCCTTTTACCCGCGAGCTGTGGGGCCGAAACTGGACCTACGCGCACAACGGTCAGCTGCGCGGTTATCGTCAGCTCGATACGGGCACACTGCGCCCCGTCGGGCAAACCGACAGCGAATACGCTTTCTGCTGGCTGCTGCACAAGCTGACCCAACGCTATCCGCGCACACCGCGCAGCTGGCCGTCGGTGTTTCGCTATATTGCGTCGCTTGCCGATGAGTTGAGGCAGAAGGGTGTGTTCAACATGTTGCTGTCGGATGGGCACTTCGTGATGGCGTATTGCTCGACCAATCTGCACTGGATCACGCGCCGCGCGCCGTTTGGCAAGGCCACGTTGCTGGATCAGGACGTCGAGATTGATTTTCAGCAGCAGACGACACCCAACGATGTCGTCACGGTCATTGCGACCCAGCCGCTTACCGGCAATGAAACCTGGAACAAGATTGCTCCAGGTGAATATGCCTTATTTCACTGTGGCGAACGCCAGCTGTGAAGGCTGAGGTGTAAGCGTCTGACTTTGATTGACCACGTAGTTGCCGTTAATCACTGACACGCTCGGGGGCTGGTGATACTTCTCGAAATACGCATACCCCGGCTGAAGCTGACGCCAGAAATTGATGTAGGTCGAATACCTGTTCAATTTCATGTTGGCTTCAGTCATCTTGAACGGATAAATGCTGATTTCGATGTTGCGCTGACCATTATTGAAGGCCGCCTGAACGTAATTAAAAATAACGTTCATATACGCATCGGTCATGGCATAGCAACCAATGGACAGACAGTTGCCGTGGATCATCAGATATTTACCTGAATAACCCTGAGCGCGATCATAATCATTTGGGAAACCGATATTGATGGCGCGATAAAAACGGCTATCCGGTTTCAAATGATGAATATCGATATTATAAAATCCTTCAGGGCTTTTAAAATCGCCTTCGCGGCGTTTATTGCCTAGACCGCCCGAGAAATCGCAGATGCGATAAGCCCCGACCAGCTGAAATCTATTTTCGACCTTGGCATAAAGCTCAAGCGTACGCTCTTGCTTAAATATCTGAATATAAACGGGTGAACCCAATAATTGCTGTTGAACGCCGGTCTCGATCGGAGCTTGTTCGCTGGCTACAGCGCTGCTCATGGTAAAGACAGGGAAACTAAAAAGCATCGCAAGCAGCAGCGCGACTCTGACCATTCTACATCCTGCTTAAAAGACAACTCTATTATTATGTATCCGCCGTAAACCTCACGCGGACTACCACTGATATTCAATTTGCTTGAACGCAGCCATCTTAATACTGATTAAATTTTTATCAATGGTCAGAAAGGCAATTTATTTGGCAAATGCGCTAATTAACGTCTTTATTTGCAGGATTTTACAAATCCGGCAGGGGTAAGGATATTTGGCCGTGATGTCGAGGCTTGAGATTTGAATTGCCGACTGTATACTTATACAGTTATCACCACACCCATCGGGGGGCTATGCGCAAGATCATTCACGTTGATATGGACTGCTTTTACGCAGCCGTAGAGATGCGCGACGATCCTTCCCTGCGTGATATTCCCATCGCGATTGGCGGTAGCCGCGATCGACGCGGCGTTATCAGTACCGCCAATTATCCCGCGCGGCTTTATGGCGTTCACAGCGCAATGTCTACCGCAATGGCGCTGAAACTCTGCCCGCATTTACGGGTAATTCCGGGGCGAATGGAAGCCTATAAAGAAGCCTCCGAGCATATTCGCGAGATTTTTTCGCGCTACACCGCGCTGATTGAACCGCTTTCCCTCGACGAAGCCTATCTCGACGTGACCGACAGTCCGCAGTGCAGCGGGTCGGCTACGCTTATCGCCAGCGAAATCCGGCAGGCGATTTCCGATGAGCTCAATCTTACGGCTTCTGCCGGTGTTGCGCCCATCAAGTTTCTTGCCAAAATCGCCTCCGATCTCAATAAACCCAACGGCCAGTACATTATTACGCCCGATAAAATCGACGCGTTTCTGAAAGACTTGCCGCTCGCCAAGATCCCGGGCGTCGGAAAAGTCACGGCACGAAAGCTCGAGGAACAAGGGTTGCTGACCTGTGGTGATGTGCAACGCTATGATTTATCGCTGTTACTGAAAAGGTTCGGCAAGTTTGGACGCGTATTGTGGGAGCGCTGTCACGGGATAGACGCGCGCGAGATTTCGCCCGAAAGGCTGCGTAAGTCGGTCGGCGTCGAGCGCACGCTGGCGGAAGACATTCACGATTGGCAAAGTTGTGTCGAGCTGATTGACCGGTTGTATCCCGAGCTGGAAACCCGTCTGACCCGCGTGAGTCCCGACCTGCGCATTGCGCGGCAGGGCGTAAAGCTGAAATTTCATGATTTCCAGCAGACAACCCAGGAACACGTCTGGCCGGTGCTGAATAAAGAGGATTTGCTCAAGGTAGCGCGAGAGGCGTGGGAAATGCGGCGCGGAGGGCGCGGCGTCAGGCTGGTGGGGCTGCACGTGACCTTGCAGGATCCCCAACTGGAGCGTCAACTGCTGCTTCCGTGGGAATAATACCCTGATTTGCAAACGGCAGCGGCGAGTGTAGCCGCCTTACTGCCGTTTGCGCTGTCAGGGTATCAGGGTTTCCGCGTGATATTATCCGCGTACTGGAATGGCTTTCAGCAGCGCTATCAGCAGTTGCCAGTAAAGGTCGACGCTGCCGATATGAACCTGCTCATCCGGCGAATGCGGGCCGGTGATGGTCGGGCCAATGGACACCATGTCCATGTCCGGGTAAGGTTTTTGAACAGACCGCATTCCAGACCCGCGTGGATCACCATGATGTTGGGCGTCTTGTTGAACAAGCCCTGATAAATCTCGCGAACCTGCGCCATAACCGGCGATTCAGGATCCGGTTTCCAGCCCGGGTAACCGCCCTTGGGTGCCGTTTTCGCTCCCGCCAGCTGGCCCACGGAGGTCAGCATGCTCACCACGTAGTCTTTACCGCTGTCGATGAGGGAACGAATCAGGCAGATGACTTCGGCTTCGCCCTCATTCATGGAAACTACGCCCACGTTCAGTGAGGTTTCCACCACGCCTTTTACATCGTCGCTCATGCGAATAACGCCGTTTGGCGTCGCGTTAAGCAGGCCGATGAAACGGTTCTGGCTGTCTTTGCTCAAGACCTTGGCGCTGCTGTCGGAAGATTCAGTCACCAGCTTGATGTTTTTCTCGACCGCTGCCAGTTCGAATTGCAGGGTAGCCTGGAAGGCGTCAACCGCTTTCCTGAACGCTTCGACCTGAGCGGCAGGCACGGCAATATGCGCTACCGCTTCACGCGGAATGGCATTACGCAGTGTGCCGCCGGTAAAATCGGCGAGGCGAACATCAAACTCGTCGGCATGGTCGGACAGGAAACGCGCCAGCAGTTTATTGGCATTGCCAAGACCCAGATGGATATCCGCACCCGAGTGACCGCCTTTCAGACCTTTCAGGGTCAACTTTAACGGAGTGAAATCCGCCGCGACCGCTTCGCGCGTCAGGGGCAGGGTGCTGATGAAATCGATGCCGCCTGCGCAGCCCATGTAGATTTCACCTTCGGTTTCCGAATCGGTGTTGATAAGGATCTCGGCCTGCAGCCAGTTCGGCTGAAGTCCAAAGGCACCGTCCATGCCAGACTCTTCTGTCATGGTCAGCAGCACTTCCAGCGGACCATGTTCAACGTCCTTGGCAACCAGCGCCGCCAGTGCCGAAGCCAGGCCGATGCCGTTATCTGCGCCGAGCGTCGTGCCGCGCGCTTTTACCCAGCCGTTATCGACGTAAGGTTGAATCGGATCTTTGAGGAAGTCGTGAACGGTGTCGTTGTTTTTCTGCGGCACCATGTCGAGGTGGGCTTGCAGCACGACGGGCTTGCGGTTTTCCATACCGGCGGTAGCAGGCTTGCGCAGCAGAATGTTGCCAACCTGATCGCGTTCGGCGTGAAGACCCTGTTCGGCGGCCCACTCCAGAATGTGCCTTGCCAGCTCTTCTTCATGATAGGAAGGATGCGGAATGGAACACACTTTGGCAAAAATATCCCACAACGGTTGTGGCGAAAGTTGAGACAGTTCAGACACTGTAAGTCTCCCTATTTTGTTTGGCGAATAAGATGACGAAATGACTGACAGAATAACACTTTCTCCCAGCCAGTGCGCACAAGGCAAAGGGGATAATCCGCCAATTTTGGCCATTACGTGCGGGATAACCGCTGGTTTTTAGCCGCAGGACTCACTATAATCTCGCGCAACAATTTTTCCCTGAATATTTTTTTAAAAAGCCGTTAATCTTACAGGCTGGGAAATCCCTTTTTTGAGAGTTAAAAAATGAGCGAAAAGTACGTTGTAACCTGGGACATGCTGCAAATTCACGCCCGCACGATGGCCAAGCGCCTGCTGCCGGTAGAACAATGGACCGGCATCATTGCCGTCAGCCGAGGTGGCCTTGTTCCAGCAGCGTTGCTGGCTCGTGAACTGAATATCCGTCACGTGGATACCGTGTGCATTTCAAGCTACGACCACGACAACCAGCGTGAGATGAAAATCCTCAAACGCGCAGAAGGCGACGGCGAAGGCTTTATCGTGATTGACGATCTGGTTGATACCGGCGGCACCGCACGCGCGATTCGCGAAATGTATCCGAAAGCGCATTTCATCACCATGTTCGCCAAGCCTGCGGGTCGTGAGCTGGTAGATGACTACGTCATTGATATTCCACAAGATACCTGGATCGAACAGCCTTGGGATATGGGACTCGCCTTTATTCCGCCTATCGCGGGCAAGTAATTCGCGTCATCGTTCAGGCCGGAGGCGCAGTCGTCTCCCGCCCCTCAAACGCCCGCCTCTGCGGGCGTTTTTGATTTAGGTCGTGATCCGGCCTCGCCAGAGTTTGTTATAATCCGTGGCACAAGAGGGAGCGCCTGCGCTTTCTTGCCTGCCAAAAGAGGATGTTAACTGTTATGGCACCCGCAAACCTTTCCGAAACGCTGTTCAAACCTAGATTCAACTATCCCGAAACCTCGACGCTGGTTGCACGCAGCGATCGCGAGGCTTTTGCCGATATTCACTCAGCCCTCGAAGGCGACACTGCGCCGAGCTGGTACCGGGTGATTAATCGCCTGATGTGGCTGTGGCGCGGCATCGATCCGATTGAGGTCGAAGAAGTGTTATCGCGCATTGCCGTTTCCACCGCCGAACGAACAGACCCGCAAAAGCTGGATACCGTCGTCGGCTATCGGAGTGGCAACTGGATCTACGAGTGGTCGAATCAGGCGATGATCTGGCAGCAAAAGGCGCAGGATCAACAGGATAACCAAAAAGCCAGCGAGTATTGGCTGCGCGCCGCGAACCTTTACAGCATTGCGGGTTATCCGCATATAAAGGGTGACGCGCTGGCCGAACAGGCCGAAGTGCTGGCAAACAAGGCTTTCGAGAAATCGACGGAAGGTGCTCCCTACAAGCTGAAAGAGTTCAGCCTGCCGGTTGAAGGCAGTAAACCGATTATCGGATTTGTTCATCTTCCTAACGAAGGCACCGCGCCGGTTCCTGCGGTGCTGGTCTGCGGCAGTCTGGATACGCTGCAAAGTGACTATCATCGACTGTTTCGCAGCTATCTGGCACCACTTGGCATCGCGATGGTAACCATCGATATGCCGTCCGTCGGATTTTCGTCGCACAGTAAACTGACGCAGGACACCAGCGTGCTGCACCAGCAGGTTCTGGCACAGCTCGATAAGATTCCGTGGGTCAATGCCACCCGGATTGCCGTTTTTGGTACCCGCTTCGGTGGCAATGTGGCGGTGCGCCTGGCCTATCTCGAACCCCGCAGACTTCGCGCCGTAGCTTGTCTTGGGCCGGTCGTTCATCAGCTGTTGACCGATCCTGCCTGTCAGAAACGGGTTCCGGCCATGTACATGGATGTGCTGGCGAGCCGTATTGGCATGCCCTATGCCTCGAATGCGGCGTTAAGGGTTGAACTTAATAGGTATTCTCTGAAAATGCAGGGGCTGCTGGGGCGTAGAACACCCGTGCCGATGCTTTCCTGCTTCTGGGAGAACGATCCCTTTAGTCCGCAGGAGGAATCCAGACTTGTTGCCGGTTCCAGCCCGAATGGAAAAGTGCTGGCCATCCCGTCTCTGCCGCTCTACGCCAGCTATGACAAAGCGCTTAAAGAGATTTGTCACTGGTTGAAATTAAAATTGTCCTAACGAAATAGTTTGCTAATTTTTAGCGGTTTGCTAAAAAGGGTGTCTACATAAGGAGATTGTACATGACGTTACCTAGTGGTCACCCTAAAAGCAGACTGATGAAACGTTTCGGCACGCTGGGACCTTATATCCGTGAAGCGAAATGTGAAAACGAACGTTTTTTCTTCGATTGCCTGGCATTTTGCGTCAATGTGAAACCCGCTCCCGAAAAGCGCGAGTTTTATGGCTGGTGGCTTGAGCTGGAAGCGCACAGCGACAGATTTACTTATGTCTATGAGTACGGCCTGTTCGACAAAGAAGGCAACTGGAAAGCACAAGCGATTAAAAATACCGAAGCGGTGGAGAAGGTTGACTCCACATTGCAGAACTTTTTCAAAAATCTGCACGCCATGATTGCCGAAATGGACCTCAAGCTCGAACCCGCAAAAGAATTGACGCAAGACCCCATCAAGCTCCCCGCATAAAAGTCAGTTTCGCTCTATCCGGTTTGTATGTCATTATTTAGCGTTATGCCAACAGGCATAACGCGCCCAGCCTGTCACAAGACGGCGCGCAAGATGGCATCGACCTTCGATTTTACTCTCAAGACAAACGGCAGAAAGATTATGAGTGGCAGCCAAACGCTGGTTGTAAAACTGGGCACTAGCGTGCTCACCGGTGGTTCACGCCGCCTTAACCGTGCCCACATTGTTGAACTGGTGCGCCAGTGCGCCCAGCAACATGCGGCAGGGCATCGTATTGTAATTGTCACCTCTGGCGCGATTGCCGCCGGACGCGAGCATCTTGGCTACCCCGAACTCCCCGCCGCCATCGCCTCCAAGCAGCTTTTGGCGGCGGTAGGGCAGAGCCGTCTGATCCAGCTTTGGGAGCAGCTGTTCTCGATTTATGGCATCCATATTGGTCAGATGCTGCTGACCCGCGCCGATCTCGAAGACCGCGAACGTTTCCTGAATGCCCGCGATACCATGAACGCGCTGCTCGATAATCACATCGTTCCGGTAATTAACGAGAATGACGCGGTGGCGACGGCTGAAATCAAGGTCGGCGACAACGATAATCTTTCCGCGCTGGCCGCGATTCTGGCCGGTGCCGACAAACTGCTGCTGCTGACCGATCAGCCGGGCCTGTTTACCGCCGATCCGCGGACCAACCCCGAAGCTGAACTTATTCGTGAAGTTACCGGCATCGACGATGCACTGCGCGGAATTGCAGGCGACAGCGTGTCCGGTCTCGGCACGGGCGGTATGGCGACCAAGTTACAGGCCGCCGATATCGCCTGTCGCGCCGGTATCGACACCATTATCGCCGCAGGTAGCCTGCCGGGCGTGGTGGGCGACGTGATTGCCGGTCATTCGGTCGGAACCCGTTTTCACGCGATGGAAACGCCGCTCGAAAACCGCAAGCGCTGGATATTCGGCGCACCGCCAGCGGGCGAAATCACCGTCGATGACGGCGCGGTTTCCGCCATGCTGGAACGTGGCAGCTCGCTGTTGCCGAAAGGCATTCGCGATGTAAAAGGCGACTTCTCGCGCGGCGAAGTTATTCGTATTCGTAATCTCAACGGTCGCGACCTGGCGCACGGCGTCAGCCGCTATAACAGCGATGCCATGCGCATGATTGCCGGACACCATTCCCAGCAAATCAGCGACATTCTCGGCTATGAATATGGTCCGGTCGCCGTTCACCGCGACGATATGATAGTAAGTTAAGGAGTGATTATGTTGGAGCAAATGGGTAAAGCCGCCAAACAGGCTTCTTACCAGCTTTCCACATTAAGTACCGCGCAGAAAAATGCTGCGCTGATGCTGATTGCCGACATGCTCGAAGCCAACAGCCAGAGCATTATTCAGGCCAACGAACTCGATATGGCCGCCGCCCGCGAAAGCGGCATGAAGGCGTCGCTGCTAGACCGCCTGCTGCTGACGCCGGAACGTCTGGGCGCTATCGCCAACGACGTGCGCGATGTCTGTCGGCTAACCGATCCTGTCGGCCAGGTCATGGATGGCGCGCAGATGGACTCGGGCCTGAAACTGCAACGCCGCCGTGTTCCGCTCGGCGTTGTGGGTGTTATCTATGAAGCGCGTCCGAACGTGACCATCGATGTAGCCAGCCTGTGTCTGAAAACCGGCAACGCGGCGATTCTGCGCGGCGGCAAAGAGACGCATCACACCAATCTGGCGACCGTTAACGTTATTCAGAAAGCGCTTGAAGCGTCTGGATTGCCTGCGGCCGCGGTACAGGCCATTCAAAGCCCCGATCGCGCGCTGGTGGCCGAAATGCTGCGCCTCGACCAATACATCGATATGCTGATCCCTCGTGGTGGCGCGGCGCTGCACAAACTGTGTCGTGAGCAGTCCACCATTCCGGTGATTACCGGCGGCATTGGCGTGTGCCACACCTTTGTGGATGAAAGCGTAGATTTCGACAAGGCGCTCACCGTTATCGAAAGCGCCAAGGTACAGCGCCCAAGCGCCTGCAACAGCCTCGAGACGTTGCTGGTTCACGAGGCCATTGCAAGCCGTTTCCTGCCTGAGCTCAGCCATAAAATGCACATTGCCGGCGTAACGCTGCATGCCAGTGAATCTGCCATGCCGCATTTGAAAAGCGGTCCGGCGACCGTCGTTGAAGTGAAAGAAGAAGACTATAGCGACGAGTGGCTGTCGCTTGATCTCAACGTGACGGTGGTTGCCGACCTCGATGCCGCCGTCGCGCATATTCGTCAATACGGCACCGAGCATTCCGATGCCATTCTGACCCGCTCAATCAGCAGCGCAGAGCGCTTTGTGAATGAGGTCGATTCTTCGGCGGTGTATGTTAATGCCAGCACCCGTTTCACCGATGGCGGGCAGTTCGGTCTTGGCGCAGAAGTGGCCGTCAGCACCCAGAAACTTCATGCACGCGGACCTATGGGCCTTGAAGCGTTAACCACCTACAAATGGATTGGCTACGGAGACTCTCTGGTTCGTCCATGAGATAAGTTTCTGCAAGTCAGCCCAGGTTAAACCGGTGAAGCGCCCGTCGCGACACCGGTTTTTTTATGGCGCAGTGCTTACGCGGCATACCATGAGCTAAAGCGTTTCAGTCGAGTATTAAATCAGCGCTTAATTAGAAAAATTTCAATGAATTAGACATTTTTAATAATTCAACCGGATATACCGGGAACATGACATAGTAAAAAATGAATGCGCGGATTATTTAGATCTCGTTAACTTAAAATAATAATAATCAATTAAAATTACTTGCCTGACCTGTTTTTCAGATTTTATGCAGCCTGCTTTTTGGTATCGTCATTGAAAAAATAGACGGAGGCCGTATGCAACAGAACGTTTTATATGGATGTATTATGTCAGGCGAAATAAAACCCTCACGCCATTCACTGTTCTTACGGCCGATCGGGGGCGAAGCGTCATGTGTGATTTTCCGGTCAGTCTCGATAACGCCGCAGTCACATCGCACTATTTTCTAAGACCTCGACTTTCACTAGGTTACCCCGATTATAACCTTAATAAAAATATAACGAGAATCGATCAAAGTCAGGTATTACCGCAGTCTTATGCCATTCAAGATAAAAGAGCAGGCGAAGAAATGGCAAACCAGGGAAGAATGCATTCAGTACCGACAAGATTGATAAAAAATAGATCGCCTAGAAATCCTACTGAAAATAAAGCTAATTATGCAAGACGATTAAAACTGTTATTTCCGTCAATATCGTTGATCGAGGCAGCTGAAATTTCAGAAACCCGCGTAAGGGATATTCAGCAATTGCCTGAATTTAATGAGCTTTCCATCGAAGGGCGATTGGCGAATAACACCATGCCTATGATTGTCGGTGAACGACCTTCAATGTATGCTCGACGTCTCAAAGCAGCCTATCCTGATTTAGATATTAAAGATTTTTGCCATCTCTCCGGAATGAACAAAACCAGTATATTAAATTTACCCGAATTTGCAAAAATCTCTTCTTCGGCGTTAAGAATTCTTCGTAATATGCCTCAACAAGAAGATGAATTGCCAATAGATTATGCACGTCGAATAAAACTGGCTAATCCAAACTTACGCCCTAGTGATTACAGTGCTATTTCAGGTATATCTATTCCGCGTTTGAGATGTCTTGGGCTATTTAATAAGTACAGTGTTGAGGCACAATTTTTGAGCCAAACCACGCCAAGATTAAAAAATGAAAAAGCGATAGATTTCGCCCTGCGATTAAAGAAGATATGTCCCTATTTCACCCTTGAGAAATACTCTTTTTTATCCGGTGAAACTATAACTAATCTTAATAAGCGGGTAGAGTTTGTAACATTGACACCCGAGCTGGAAAAGATAGCTCACTCTGGTTCCGCGTCTTGCTGGCGAAAAAAATACGGCCTATGCCCGACGGCTTAAACATCAATACCCTGATTTGTCATTAGAAGAATGCTTTAAGATAGTAGGGGGAGACACTATAATTTGCAAAATATGCCTGAGTTTAAAGTTTTGTCGGTGGCAGGAGAGGTTATTTCACAATTTACCTCAAAGAATAATGGTGAAACAAACCATCAATTTGCTTGTCGCCTCAAAGACACTTATCCTCAGTTGGATATTGATGATATTTCTAAATTAGCGAATGTTTCTTCTTCTGGTCTAAAACATAGAGCACGGTTTAAACGGTTATCACCCGCTGCACAGGCCATTATTAGTAAAAGCCCTAAGTTCCCCCAGGAAGAAAGCATTGATTATATACGTCGACTTAGGGTGTCTTATCCTAATATCTCGGTAAATGATTGCTCTGCCTTATCGGGTATTGAGGAGTTTGTTCTGCGTAAGTTGCCCGAATTCACAAGGTTATCTTCAAAAGCTCAAGTAATAAAGGTAACGGAACTTAAAGAAGATAATGAAAGCGATAGCCACTATGTCAGCCGTATTATAAAAAACCACCCTGACCTTATGCTCAAGGATTACGTAGGAATTACAGGTGTTGATAAAAAAGAAGTAAGGATAATCAATCGAAAAATCAGGCAAATGTCCAGAAAAAGTCGAGAATATGTTAAGGGTAAAGCATCGATGCGCGCGCCGTCACCCAGTTTTGAAAAACAGCTGGAACAGGCTATTCAGGGCGAAATGTACCGCAATGACTGGACAATCGAAGACGTGTTTTCATAAGGCATGAGAAGAGAATAGAGACGTTAACGCAGAAACGCCCGCGCTTTACTTCTCTATCCTCAATGTGCCTGACTTAATTGACTGTAAATAATGTCCGATAAACCGGTTACTCTACCGCGATCGGTTTTTCATCTATTTTGGCCGGGTCGCTACCCTGAATGTCTTTCACTCGCTGTTCAACTTTTTGTACGGCGGAAGCATCTTTCAGCAGTGAATAAGTCAGGGTAAATTCGGTACTTTGACCGGGTTGCAGTTGCCTGACGCGGCCCTGTTCTTTTTCGACAGTCACCGGATAAGCATAATTAGTGCCCGGTTCGATTCCGGTAACATAACCCTGTTTAAGCGTGTCGGTGTTTTTCCACATCGTCAGCAAAGGCAGTTGATGCGTATCGAATTCAATGGCGGCACCTTTATCGCCTTTACTGTTAATCACCGCCGCGATGGTTTTACCGCTGCTGTCCGCTTTAGGTTTCAAGTTAAAGACCATCTCGTCGAAATCTTTGGTCGGTGCACCATAGGTTGCCCAATTATCCAGACCTTTCTTCGCATAGTCGTTAAATGGCGAAACAGATTCCAGCGGGGCAATAAAACGCGCATTTTCTTCAAGTATGGGCGTACCAAAATTACTGTGATAAATGATTTGATAATCGTGCGGATAATCGGCCTGATTGGTCAGAACATCATGCACGGTAAATGCGTCGCTGCCCGGCACATAACGTAATTCCGTCCAGGTTTCGAGATTGGCTTTCTTGAAGGTATGTTCTTTAATCAGACCACGAATACGAATTTCGTGCGGCGCATTATCATCGACAATGACTTCAACCTTCGAAGCTGGTGTATTGCCCGCTTTGCCGTGCAGTGTGTAGATAACGCCGTCTTTGGTTACAGGGTGGCCGGTCCATTCAAAGCCGCAGCGCACCATCATTTCGTTGAAACCTTCCAGCCAGCCCAACCCGTTGCGGCTTTCCAGATTGATATAGGCGGGGTTCACCACCTCGTTGACCGGTGAATCCCAGCCAAGCCGCACGCCGTGACCCGTAACTCGCAGTAAATCCATCCCTCTTGTCGGACTCAGCATGATGGTCAGCCCATTTTTACTGGTTAGAGTAATGACTTTAGACCCTTCCTGTTTCCCGCCGTGCAAGACTTTCTGCTCAATGCTGAACGCTTCTCCCGATGCTTTCAGCTGCGCACTGTTCACCTGCCAGTTTCCCTGTTCGGTATTGCTGTCAACATCGGTCAGCACCCACGTTTTCGCGGCGGCGTGACCACTGATTAACGCCAGAATTAGTCCTGCCAGAATCTGCTTTTTCATCACTCATTCCCTTTTGGCTGAATTGATTTAGCTTGAAACCCTTGCAGCCTACAAAGTTGAGAGATTTAAAAACGTGAGGCGAGTCACCCGTGAGAAAAAGGCGGCGGCGAACTGTTTAAAGCGGGGGATACATCACAATTAAAGATGAGCAGAAAGCGTACGCACACAAAAAACTGTGCGATGAGCAGAGAAAAACGGACCAGTAAGAGGATCGTTTCAGCTTATTTACGCACCCACTCATCCTCTCGATTCATGGAGGTTAGAAATCACCCGCGAGTGCGGGTTGTCAATCAAACACCTTCACGAGCATATTTCGCGGCCTGCTGAAATAATGCGTCGTCAGGCCTGACGCCGGTATAAAGAACAAACTGCTCGACGGCTTGAATGGCAAACACTTCAGAGCCGGTAATCACGGTTTTATTCTGGCTTTTGGCAAATTTCAGCAAAGGTGTTTCGGCCGGAAGCGCGACGACTTCAAAAATAACCTGCGCGTCCCGGATTTGCTGGTTCGCTAAAGGAAAGCTTATCTGCATCTGCACCGGCGGCCATGCCAATTGGCGTGGCATTGATAAGCAGATCGGGTTTGATATCATCCAATTCCTTGCGCCATTCAAATCCATAGAGATTGGCGAGTTCCGGGCCGGTTTTTTCATTCTTGGCAATGATATAGCCTTGAGTAAAACCGGCATCTTTTAGCGCGCAGGCTACGGCCTTGGCCATACCGCCGCTTCCACGCAGTGCAAAGGTAAGCGTCGACGAAACCTTGTACTGCTTCAATAAAGTCGCGATGGCGATATAGTCGGTGTTATAGGCTTTGAGATAGCCGTCGGTATTAACGATGGTATTCACCGAGTTGATGGCCTTCGCCGAGGCATCCAACTCGTCCAGCATGGGAATACACTCTTCTTTAAAAGGCATCGAAATGGCACAGCCCCGAATACCCAATGCCCGTACGCCCGTAATGGCACCGTTGAGATCCTGTGTTGTGAAAGCTTTATAAAGATAATCAAGGTCCAGCGCATTATAGAGATAGTTATGAAAACGGGTGCCAAAATTACTCGGCCTTGCAGCCAATGACATGCACACGGTGGTGTCTTTATTCAAATGGTTGGTCATAAAAATATTCCTACCTTGTCTTATTCCTTGTTAGAGCGGCGACTCTGAAACTCGATGCTAGACATCGCTCATCGTCATTGCGAATCACTAAATAATGTCCTAAAAAGGTGAGATTAAACACTGCTGCGTTTTGAAAACTGGAGTTCCTCTTTTATGGCTCGTCACCGTCTTTTGCAGCAATACCTGCGATTGCTTGCACTTTTTCCCTCCCGGCATGGCAGCACCACGCTACAGACTTTGGCTGACCATTTGCACTGTACCAAGCGTCATATGCGCAGTTTGCTGGTGCAAATGCAGGCGCGTGAATGGATCCACTGGCAGGCAACGGCGGGGCGGGGGCATCGTTCGCAGCTTACTTTGCTGCGTAATGCACATCAGCTAATGATGGAAAAAGCAGACAAGCTGCTAGATGCGGGCAATTTTGATCAGGCCATCAATTTACTGGGCGATGAAAAACAGCTGGTGACGACCCTTCTGCGCAGTAAATTAGGCTTTAACATTCGCGACGATTACCAGTCTTTACGGGTTCCTTATTATCGCACCATGCCCAACCTTTACCCAGGCACGCCCCTGAGACGATCGGAAATTCATCTGGTACGACAAATTTTTAACGGCCTGACGAGAATCAATGAGGCGAGTGGCGGCGTGGAGCAGGATCTGGCGCATCATTGGCGACAAGTGGATGCGCTGAGCTGGCACTTTTACCTGCGACCGGGCGTGCAGTTTCATGACGGTCGTGAATTGACCAGTGAAGACGTAGCGGTTTCACTGAACCGCTGTCGTAAGGCGCCGCTGTTTTCGCATATTAAACGTGTGGAATGCCGTGGCGTGCTCGGCATCGTAGTCGAACTTTCGCAGGCGGACATACAACTTCCTCTTTTATTGTCTCATCCGGCGGCCCTTGTCTTGCCAGCCGACCATGCCTCGCGAGCGAATTTTGCTTCACATCCCGTTGGCACAGGGCCTTATCGGGTCAGTGAAAACAACGATTGGCATCTGCTTTTGAAAGCATTCGATCATTATTTCGGTTTTCGAGCATTGCTCGATGAAGTTGAAGTGCTGATGTGGCCCGATTTGGCCACTTTTTCAAAGACTGAAAATAACGCGCTGGCGCACGCCATGCCCTCACAGTCGGCGGCTTGGCTTAGTTCGAGCATCAGCGATATCGATTATGTTGCCGGTCATGCCGTGAATTTCACCGGTAAACCTTCCGATATGTCGAGTGAGATGTTTCTGGAACGCGGTGGTTATTTCCTGCTGTGCGATAGTCGTTCTTCGCATTGGCAGAAAAAAGCGACACGCCGCTGGTTACGGGAGAATCTCAACCCTAACTTGTTGATTCAACAATTAATCGAGCCTATTCGTCAGTTTTGGGTGCCCACGGGTAGCCTGCTGCCGTCCTGGTTTCACGGTATGGATGCCGGGGAGATCCTTGCTCCGCAAACTCCTTGTCGAATGACGCTTGCCTATCATGCCCAGCACCCCGAGTTCCGTATGCTGGCGTTGGATATGCAGAAAGTTCTTGCCGATAAAGCGATCGTTTTAGACATCAAGGAGCTTGATTATGAGCAGTGGGCCAATGGAACGGCCAACGTCGATCTGTGGCTCGGCACAGTCAACTTTCCGATCCCGGAAGAGTGGAATGTGGGGGCCTGGCTTTTAGACATGCCGTTGCTGAAAGAGAATATTTCCGGCGGTAATAGTGCTGTTTTCGAACGATGGCGACAACAATGGCGCGAGCAATCACTAACTTCACAGCAACTGGTACAGAATGTCGTGGGGGAGGGCTGGCTGCAACCTCTGTTCCATCATTGGATGCGTCTCAAGGGACCCGAACAGGCGCAAGGTATTCATCTCAACAATTTAGGGTGGTTCGATTTTAAAACAACATGGATGGAGCCAGAGTAAAATGGGTTTTCGATATCGAGGCTAGAATATCGAGGCTAAAAAGCGTGCCGCTTTTTTCCGGACTTGCTAGCCTTAATTTTGAAACCGCCTAAACGAATTGACTCTGGAGTGATTATGCAGGAAGAACAGTTTATCAATGCATTGAAAGCGCAGGGGTTTGAAGCCCCGGTTCTGGTAGAACGTGACGCATTTGGAGAGCTTGGCTCCCATGCTCATCCCTTTGAAGCCAAGGCGTTGATTCTCGAGGGTGAAATACGCATTCGAACGGCAGAGGGCGAACGAACCTATCTCGCGGGTGAAATATTCCATTTACAGCCTGACGAGCCACATTCAGAAAGCTTTGGGCCACAGGGCGTTCGCTACCTTTCCGGGCGCAGGGCTTTAAGATGATCCCGCGTGAATTCCACTGGTGCAGTATCGGCGACAGCGCGATGCAGCGCTCTACGGGTGAGGCGAACTTGCGCTTTCCCTACTGGAGTTTCACGAAAACCATTATTGCGCTCTGCGCCATGAAGCTTGCAGAAAAGGGGATAATCGACCTCGACGAGCCTCTTTGCCAACAGCCTTATTCACTCCGGCACTTGCTGCGTCATACTGCCGGACTCGCGGATTATGGGCAGATTGCCGACTATCATCGCGATGTGGCGTTGAATAATACGCCATGGTCACGAGATAAACTGCTCGCCGCCGTTCAAGCTTCGGGACCGTTGTTTGCGCCCGGAGAGGGCTGGTCTTACTCCAATACTGGTTACATGCTGGCACGCGAGTCTTTAGAAAGCCTTTCCGGAAAGGGCTTCGACGAACTTGTCGACGAGTTGATAGCCACGCCGCTAGGTTTGAAAAGCCTTGAACTGGCCCGTACTCCGCAACAGTTTGCGGCACTGCATTGGAAAGAGGCGGCGAATTATCACCCCGGCTGGGTTTATCATGGATGTTTGACGGGAACCGCCGAAGAGGCGGCAAAGATACTGCATGGCCTGTTTAACGGAACGCTGATTGGCGAAAAATCGCTGCAACAGATGCTGACGCGCTGTCCGCTGGGAGGGCCGATTCCAGGGCGTCCGTGGCACGAATGTGGCTATGCGCTGGGCCTGATGAGTGGAACCGTCGAGGGGTTGGGCCGTGTCATCGGCCATTCGGGCGCGGGGCCTTTTTGCGTCAACGCGGTCTACCACTTTCCGGACCGCGAAGCGCCTCTGACCGTGGCCTGCTTTACCGACGGTTGCGATGAAGGCGTGGCCGGGTTCTTTGCGACACAACGCGCCGAATCGCGCACTTAAAGCAGTTCATAAAATTGCAGGGAAACGCCCTGCGCGGTGCGTTGACCGGTGCAAATGAAAATAGATTCCGTCATCCAGCGTAGCGCCTCACTGTAAATCTCAAACTTCGGCACCGCTTTGAAATAGATAGCTTCCTGCGGTATCTCGTTGAAAAAAGACATATCTTCGTCAAATAGCCGATCACGCCACTGCGCCGGGATCCGACGGATGCCATTGTTCTCGATATATACGCAGCCCTGATCGGTTTGTACGCCGTAACGTGCTGATAAATGGCAGGTTCCATCCGGAAAAATTATCTGGCTGTCGATACCGCCGGGTAAAACCGTTCCCGTAATTTTCCCGCTGACCTTACCTTCCAGAATGGAAATCAGCTGGCGTTTACCGCCTTCTGCCGTCGCGTTAACCATTACCGGTTTGTCGACCTCTATCTCGATTGAAAAACTGTATTTAAGCTCTGGCTGCATTTTTCCTCCGCATTTGAGCGATTTATAGCTGTTTGCGGGCAGAAACCGGTCTAGTTTGTACCCGCTGGCAGGGAGGTGGTTCCCTGCAAAAAAATCATAAATTTCAAGGAAAGAAGAGATGAACTATAACATCGCAGAACGTTTGCGTAACACCCTGAGTAATATGGGGTATCCAGTCGATGCAAATCAGTTTGATGCTCATTCCACCATTGAAATCAGCTTTACCAATATTCCCAGCCTGTTTTTTTCCGTCATTGACGATCGCCTATGGTTATGGAGCGCCCTGACCTGGATGGACAGCTCGACGTTCAGCTCATGGGGTGCCGAACTGTGGGAGGAGTTGCAGGAAGCGCTGTGCTGGGTCGTCACCGGCCAGCCCGTTCTGGGTTTGGGAAGTGAAGGCTACGAGCTCAAGGCGCTGGTTGATGACCTCTGTTTCGACGAAGAATCGAGACTGGAGGAGTTGCTGGAAGGCTTCTATGTACTCTGTTTAAGATTGAACGAACGTTTCAGTCAATCAAGGTAACGAGCAGCCTGTCCGGAACGTTATCTTGAACCTATTCTATGAGTTAATTTGATGGGCGTCACGATATCAATATTTCATAGATCATTTAAATGGCTTGTTTGTTTCATTATGTGCAAAGTATATCTCATACAGCAGTTAAAAACTGATGAGGTTGACCATGTACGCGATTGCCAATGCGCCCTGTAGCTGGGGCGTTGACGACCCTAAAAATCCCTACCTTCCTCCTTTCGAGAAAGTCTTGCAGGAGGCCCGACAGGCTGGCTATTCGAGTCTGGAGCTAGGCCCTTGGGGTTTTTGCCCCAGGATCCACAAACCTTGACGCAGGCATTGGAGAAACATGCGCTGTCATTGGTTGCAGGCACGCTGTTCGACGATTTGGTTTCAGAAACCAATTTCCCGAAAATGGTCGAACTGACCCATAAAGTCTGCCATGTGTTGCGTCATACGCGCATTGCCCGCGGCCTCGGCACCTTTGCACCGCCTTATCTCGTCATTATCGATTTCGGTAATCCCGACCGCGCAAAGTTCGCCGGACAACCGGATAAAGCGCCTCGACTGGGTGCCGAAGACTGGCAACGTCTGGTCAGTCATATTCGCGAAATCTCGCGGATTGCGACGCAGGAATATCAGGTGCGCCCCGTCATACATCCTCATGCGGGCGGCTATATTGAATTTGGCGATGAAATAGAACGCATTGCGGCCGCGATCCCTTCACAGGAAGCGGGCCTCTGTCTGGACACCGGACACCTCTATTATGCCGGTCTGTCGCCCGAAAAATGGATTGAGCGCTATATTGACCGTCTGGACTATCTTCATTTTAAAGATGTAAACAAGACAGTTTTTCAGCAGGTTATTGCACAAGGTACCGACTTTTTCACCGCCTGCGCGCAGGGCGTGATGTGTCCGTTAGGGCAGGGCGACATCGACTACGCAGCGGTAAAAGCCATGCTGGACAGCTACCACTGGCAGGGCTGGATAACCATCGAACAGGAACGTGACCCTCGTGACGTCGCGGGCAGTCTAGCCGATGTTACGGCGAGTCTATCTTATTTAAAGCATATGGGTTTTTAGGGAGAAATCATGAAAAAAGCATTCCACGGTGTTTCCGTCTGGTATAGCAATGCGGTGACACAGTTGCGTATCGCCAGTGAAACGGGCTTCGATGCCCTGGAAATTTTGCCCGAACATCTGTTTCGTTACGTCGAAAACGGCGGTTCACTTGAAAAGTTTCTGGCACTGACGGAACAGCACGGCGTTGAGATAAGTTGCATCAATGCGCTAAAACGCATCGGCCGCCATCAGCCCGAAGAGCGCGCCGAGATGCTCAAGGAAGCACATAAAATCTGCCACGCCGCGCAGGTTCTGAAATGCCCGGTGGTGCAAATCATGGCGCTGAATGAACTGGATCATCTGAGTGAAGACGCGCGCAACGAGATTCTGGTGCACAATATTGCCGACATCGCCGATATTGCCAAAGAGTACGGAATCAAACTGCAAATCGAAGTCGTAGCCTTCACTCGCTTCAACAGCTTGAGCCAGGGACTGGAAGTCATTAAACGCGTAGGGCGCGACAATGTGGGGCTGGTTATCGACTTCTGGCATCTACACGCGGGCGGCAATACCCAGCCTGAAGAAGTGGCCCGTATGGACGTCAATCTCATTTACGGCATCCATTTCTGTGACGGGCGTGCCGCACGTCCGGGTGAAGCATGGGACGAATGGGTTCAGCGCGATTATCAACCGGGGGAAGGGGATGTCGACATCGCGGCCTGGATTGATGCCGTGCGCGCCACCGGCTATGACGGCGTCTGGTGTCCCGAACAGTTAAGCCCAACGCATTGGGAAGACGACCTGTGGCAGATAGGCAAAGACAACTTCGAAAGCCTGACCGCCTGGACAAGCCGTTAATACGCTCGACGGGTATTCTGTTCATGATAACGGCGTGAAGAGATGACTCTGCGGCTGAAAACGGCCGCTGTAGAACAAGGATGTTCTTAAAATGGGATCCTGCTCGGAGTCTGCGAATGAAATATTTTGTTCATTTTGTTAGACTGAAGCATTCAACATGATGTTTTTAAAAGGGCCACTTCCGTGTCAAAACATACAACTCAATTGTCTATTTTACAGGAAGACATCCGCACCCGTTATGACAGCCTTAGCAAGCGTCTAAAGCAGGTGGCACGCTATATCCTTGATAATAGCAACAGCGTGGCATTTGATACGGTTGCGTCCATTGCCCAGCGTGCCGATGTTCCCCCTCAACCCTGATTCGTTTTGCCAGCGCGTTTGGCTTCAGCGGTTTCAATGAAATGAAACAGGTATTTCGTCAGCAGCTGATGGAAGAGACGGTCAGTTATACGGAACGTGCACGTTTATTTCGAAAGTCTTCTGCCGACGACGGCATTGCCGCGCCGGAAAAACCCGACGAAGTGCTGAATATGTTCTCGATGGTCAATGCGCAGGCATTGCAGCAGTTGCCTATGCACATCACCGCCGAGCAATTGGACGATGCCATCGCCATGCTGTCACGGGCCGACAATATCTATATCATCGGCTTGCGCCGTTCGTTCAGTGTCGCAAGCTATTTGACCTATGCACTGCGTCATCTTGAACGCCGCGCTTTCCTGATAGATGGTTTAGGCGGCATGTTCTCGGAACAACTCAGCATGGTCAGTCCCAATGATGTGGTTATCGCCATCAGTTATTCTCCCTATGCCGCAGAAGCCATGGAGCTTGTCCAGCTTGGCGCTCGCCGAGGTGCGCGGCAGATTGTAATAACCGACAGCCAGGTCAGCCCGCTTGCGGCTTTCAGTGATGTCTGTTTTGTCGTGCGGGAAGCGCAACTCGACGGGTTCCGTTCTCAGGTCGCCTCAATGTGTCTGGCACAAACCCTCGCGGTTTCACTCGCCCTCAATAGCGCCGGTTAACTGCGGGACGGGGTAGATTGAAGACTGGCATGTTGCTGCTTAAAGACAAGGTCTGAATGCCGGAATAACGGTTCGAAAGCCTGACTTTCAAAGGCGATAGCGTCTATCGCCTTTATAAATTTCATTGTGTCTACACCTTCACATCCTGTTTCACGCTAAACGCTTTTGAAAAGCGCGCGATCGCGATATCGCAATCACCTTCTGCCCACGCCTCCATCCCCACCACGCCGCGATAACCTGTGTCATACAGGGCTTTGGCGACGGCGGGGTAATTTATTTCTCCGGTGCCGGGTTCTTTGCGGCCAGGAACGTCGGCGACCTGAATTTCGCCGATGTAAGGTGCTGAGCGGCGGATAATTTCAATCAGATTCCCTTCGCCGATCTGGGCATGATAGAGATCCAGATTCAGCTTCAGCCACGGGCTGTTGACCTTTGAAATCAGCGCCAACGTATCGCTGGCTTTGGCAAACGGCGTGCCGGGGTGATCGACAAGGGTATTCAGATTCTCCAGCAGAAACACTTTCTGATAACGTTCGCCGAGTCTGGCAATCGCGCACAGTGTGTCGTAAGCCTTTATCCACATTGCACCTGTAACTTCGCTTACGGGCGCAATAGGCAGTCCGCGGCCGTCGAGTCCGGTACCGTGCAGATTAAGACAGGGGCAGTTCAGGCGCTGGGCAATCTCGATGGAGATTTCGGCCGTTTCCAGCAGTTTCTCAATCTCGTCGTCGTCGAGCAGATTACCGCTGATATAGCCGGTCATGGAGGTAAAGCGCGCGCCTGTCGCGGCCAGCGCATCGATATCTTTTTGCGTCCAGTCCCAGATTTCAACGGCATATCCGGCGGCATGAATACGCTTCACACGTTCGATAAAGGGTAAATCCAGAAAGACCATTTCGGCGCAGACGGCCAGTTGGAAAGGCGATGAAGAGGATGTAAACATCACGAACTCCCTAAAAAAATTTCTAAAAAAGCAGCCCGGAGGCTGCCTTGAAATTTAGCGCGAGAACGGCGAGTCGAGGGCTAGTCCTTGTTGCGCGGATAGTCCGGCGAATTGACCCAGGCGTGATCTTTCTCCCAGGTGAATTGCCATTTGCGCTCTGGACCGGCCATCACGTTCAGGTAGTAGTTATCGTATCCGGCAATGGTAGCGACCGGATGATAACCGCGTGGAACCTGCACGACATCGCGGTCGTAAGGCGCCATGCACTCGTCAAGAGAACGATCGTCGGTATAGACCCGATGCAGGGCGAAACCCTGGGGAGGATCGAAACGGTGATAGTAGGTCTCTTCGAGGTAGGTTTCCTTGCCCTCGACCGGCGTGTCGTGCTTGTGGCTCGGGTAGGAACTGCTATCGCCCTCGTCGGTATACACCTCGACGACCAGCAAGCTGTCGGCAGGTTGGTCATCCGGCAGAATGTTATGCACCAGACGGCGGTTGCGGCCTTTACCTCGACGCTCGACGCCGACGTCCTTCGGCGCAATCAGACGTACAGGCAGCGAGCCAAAGCCTGGTGCGCTGCATACCGCCAGTTCGAGAGCCGTCTCGGCTTTGACTTTCGAAATCGTATTGTGCGGCACGTATACCGACCATGCTGGTATGCGTTCGAAAGGGCTCATTCTCTCGCCGATATTTTCGAAAGTCTCTGCGGGCGTCACCACGCTTGCCCGACCTGATACCAGCACCAGGCAGCGCTCTTTGTCATCGGCGGGCAGATCCAGCGTCTGCCCCTCTTCCAGTTGATAAACGTCGAAACCAACGTACTTCCAGCCCGCACTTTCCGGCGTGACATGCTGGATACGGCCGTCTTTCGACGGGGCGTATTTACTGAGCAAGCGGGACATATTTCTCTCCTTGTTTTGAAAATCTTAACCTAACGTTGGCATGCTGAACTCGGCAACGGTGTGTTGTCCGGTCGGCCAGCGAGTGGTCACGGTTTTCATACGAGTATAGAAGCGAACGCCGTCGGGACCATGCACGTTCAACGCGCCGAACACGGAGCGTTTCCAGCCACCAAACGAGTGGAAGGCAACCGGCACAGGAACCGGGATATTGACGCCCACCATACCGGCTTCCACGTTCTGCACGAATTCGCGCGCGTAGTGACCATTGGTGGTGAAGATAGCGCTGCCGTTACCGAATTCATGGCCATTCACCGTTGCCAGTGCCGATTCGAAATCCTTCTCGCGCACAATGCCCAGGACCGGCCCGAAGATCTCTTCACGGTAGATTTTCATATTGGTAGTCACGTTATCGAATAGCGTGCCGCCCACATAGAAACCTTCTGGGTGACCTTCCACTTTATGGTTGCGGCCATCGATAACCAGTTTTGCACCCTCAGACACGCCGTGGTCGATATAGCCGAGCACTTTGGTCTGATGCGCCTTGGAAATTACCGGCCCCATTTCGTTCTCTTCCTTGCCACGCAGATTGCCCGGACCGATGCGCAGGGCATTGACCAGCGGCGTCAGTTTGGCAATCAGTTTGTCTGCCGTGTCGTCACCAACCGCGACCACGATAGGCAGCGCCATGCAGCGTTCACCGGCCGAACCGAAAGCGCCGCCCATAATCGCCTGTACGGTGGCGTCGAGATCGGCATCCGGCATGACAATGGCATGGTTCTTCGCGGCGCCGAAGGCCTGCACGCGTTTGCCGTGCGCACTGGCGGTGGCATAGATATGCTGGGCAACAGACGAGGAGCCGACAAAGCTTACCGCCTGAATACGTTCATCGGTGGTGAGCAGGCTGGCGGCGTCGTTGCCACAGTGAACCACGTTGAATACGCCATCCGGCAAACCGGCTTCTTTCAGCAATTCGGCCAGACGCAGGGAGGCAGAAGGTGCCGGAGCAGGCGGTTTCAGAATAAAGGTGTTACCGCAGGCGAGGGCAAGCGGGAACATCCACATCGGCACCATCGCGGGGAAGTTGAACGGGGTAATGCCCGCCACAACGCCCAGCGGCTGCATCACGGAGAAGCTGTCAACGCCTGTTCCCACATTATTGGAGTATTCGCCCTTTTGCAGATGCGGAATACCGCAGGCAAATTCGACCACTTCCAGACCACGGGTCAGCTCGCCCAGTGCGTCGGAAAAGACTTTACCGTGCTCACTGACGATCAGTTCAGCCAGTTCGTCACGGTTTTTCTCGATAAGCGCCTTGAACTCGAAAAGGATGCGCGCACGGCGCAGTGGCGGGGTTTTCGACCAGGCCGGGAAGGCGTTGTGTGCATGTTCGATGGCCTGCAACACTTCCTGTTCGGAGCTTTGTGTGACCTGGCGGATAACCTGACCGGTGGCCGGATTGGTGACGGGCAACGTCTCTTTGCTGCTGCTGACGATGCGTTGGCCATTAATGAAATTCGCGATTGTTTCCATCTTCTACCTTACCTCAGGACCGTAATGAGTTTCTGGACCCCATAGGGGCCACCCGACAGTTTTAAACATATTACTTTGAACTAAATGTTTCAAATTAAATTTAATGGAATTTATTTTTCTGTGATCCGTAGCTTGCTTTTCGGAAATACACGAGGAAGGTTATGGCTATTTTAAAGTTTGATTATTAGCTACTTTGTTGATTTAAATCCTTTATTTTTCTTATGAAAGTTATCCGCTTTGCGTCGGGATTTCGCAAGAGAGCACCAGGCATTTTATGATCCAGATAACATTATTTATTTCAAAAAAACGGTATAAAAAGTTCATTAGTGATTTAATTTGGAAAGCTGAGCCGTCTTACGTAGAGGATTTGAACCATGTCACATAGCGCGTCGTCCGAATCGAGCATCAAGGTAGGCATTATCGGGTACGGTTTTTCCGGCAAGAACATTCATTCGCGTTTATTGGCCGCGACACCGGGTCTGGAAGTGAAAACGGTGTGTGATAAGCATGCTTCTCTTCAGGAAGACTCTCCCTTTACGCGAGTAGATAACGTCGATGCGGTGTTTGACGATCCCGATATTGAGCTGGTGGTGATAGCAATGCCCAATCTGACGCACTTTCCCCTGGCAAAAGCTGCCTTGCTGGCCGGGAAAAACGTGGTGGTCGACAAGCCGTTTACCGTTACAGCTGCCGAGGCCGAAGAGTTGGCGGCGCTGGCGATTCGGCAGCAGCGTATATTGTGTCCTTTCCAGAACCGGCGTTATGACAACAATTTCCTGACCGTACGCAAGCTGCTGGAAGAGAAGGCTCTGGGCGAGGTACGTTATTTCGAGTCCAGCTACACCCTGTTTCAACCCGGCGTCAACGCGGGTTGGCGAGAGAAGAAGACTCAAGGGTCGGGCGTATGGTTTGATTTGGGCGCTCACCTCATCGACCAGATGGTGCAGCTCTTTGGTGAGCCGCAACAGAGTGTCGTCACCTTTGACACCCAACGTGAGGGCGCCAGCAGCCCGGACTTTTTCCACGGCACTTTCGTGTATCCGTCACTGCGTGTGGTGCTGCACGGCACCTTGCTCAGCGCCTGGGAGCCACCGCGTTTTCGCATTAACGGCACCGAAGGCAGCTTTGTGAAATACGGTCAGGATCCGCAGGAAGCGGCATTGGTTGCCGGTATCGAGCCGGGCAGTCCGGGGTGGGGCCATGACGAACTGCCGGGCACGCTTTATCGTCGTGAGGGCGATAAGGTCATTGAAACGACCTATCACGGCGTTGACGGTAACTATCCGGCGTTTTATCTGCAATTGCGGGATGCACTGCGCGGTATAGGAGAGCCACCCGTCAAGGTCGAGCAGGCGCTGACCACCATGCGGATTATTGAAAATACGCCGCGACTGTAAAAGAGCGGCGAGCCAATCTGATTTTTATCTGATTTATTCCTGATTTTTTTCTGATTATGAAGAACTGACCGGCGCTAAAGGCACCGGTTTTTTATGGCCGTCGCCGACCCAGCCCTAACTTCACCAGCAGCATGCCGAGAAACGCGCAGCCGGCCGCCAATATAAAGACGCTGCGATATCCGGCATGGCTCGACAATATGCCCGCAAGCGGACCCGTCAGGCCGTAGGCGAGATCCTGAAAAGCCGAATAGCCGCCCAACGCGGTGCCTCGGGCCTCGGCAGGTACACGCCGCACCACTTCGACCCCGAGCGAGGGGAAGATAAGCGAGCAGCCACAACCGGTAAGTGCCGCGCCGGCCAATGCCATCAACGGATGAGTGGCCAGACATATCAGTACCAGTCCCGCACATTCAACCAGCAGGGAATATTGTGCCACCCTGATCCCGCCGAGTTTGTCTGGAAGATGACCCAGAACCATCCGCACGGCGATAAAGGCGCAGCCAAAGGCCGTGAGGGCGAATCCGGCATAGGACCAGCCAAACTGATTGAAATACAGTGTGATAAACACACTCAGCACCGAAAAGCCAATGCCCTGCAACATCAATCCCAGTCCCGGCCGCCAGATGCTGGCCCAGATAGTGCCGAGCGGCTGACGTTTACCGCCGTGAGCGGCCACCGCCGGCACGCCACGGTCGACCAGCAGCGCAATCAGCGGCAGCATGAGCATCAGCGCGGCGGTGGTCGCCATGCCCTCGGCGTAATACAGCGCCAGACCCAGCGGCGCACCGGCCGCCATCGCGCCGTAGGTCGCCATGCCGTTCCACGACATCACCTTGCCTGCCAACCCGTCTCCGGCCAGACCCATGCCCCAGGTCAGATTCCCGGTCAGCAGCAGACTCTCTCCTATGCCAAGCAGGATGCGGCCCACAATCAGCAGCGCAAAAGCCAGTTCGACGGAAGGCTGCGGCATCAACGCGGCGGCAAGGGTGGCAACGCCTGACGCGGCACAGCTTGCCATGCCCATAAATGCGGTGCGACGGGCACCGTGGTTATCGGCCAGCCGTCCGGCGGTACTGCGGGTGATAAGCGTGACAATAAACTGGGTGCCGATGGCAATCCCGACCATCACGTCACTCAGCCCCAGCTGCTGGTGGACATATAGGGGAAGAATGCCGAGCGGTAACCCGATGGAAAGATAGGCGATAAACATTGCCATGCTGATACGTAACAAAAGACGACGCGGGTGCGGTGCCTGAATCAATGTGCTCATCGGCGATTACCGTGGTAGTGAATGTCGAAAAAAGTGGCAGGGTTAGTGGGGAACGTGAGAAGCAGAATACGGAAAGTGGCGGGATCGATGGCCGAAACCATTGACCCCGCAATCTCGGGATTAACGTGCCGGGCGGTATTCGCGCCAGTATTTAATCAGTGTGAGGTAACGCTGTTTCACATCGTTGATCAGCTGTTCATCGTTGAACCTGTTTGCCAGCCATTGACGTGAAGCCTCGCCAAAGATGGTGCGTCCCACCGCGAAACCTTTTACCCAGGGGATATCGGCCGCAGCGGCGAAACCGGCTTTGAGTGTTGACTCGGGCGCATCGAGACCCAGAATCAGGATCCCGCGGCACTCCGGATCGTTGTCGTCAATCAATTGGCTAATGGCTTTCCAGCCTTCAACACTCTGCGCCGGAAGTTTCCACCAGTCAGGCTGTATGCCGAGCGAATAGAAACGCTGAACGATCTGCGCGTAGTATTTTTCGTCCTGATCCGGGTTATCCGCCGGAAGAATCAGCTCCAGCAGCAATTCGTGACCCGACTTGCAGCATGCCTGATACACCTCAAGTGCCAGGGCTTCCTGCTCTTCACGCAGGGCGGCATCATCTTTCGGATGATAGAACATCAGGCACTTCACGACATGCTCCAGCGGCCAGTCGATAAGCTGGGAACCGATATTACCATGTTCGAGACGCAACGGACGCGAGCTTGGCAGCTCGATAGGGCGGCCAATCCACCAGCCTTCACCGGTGATGGCGTTGAGCGCATTCTGTCCGAACGTGGTGTCGGCAAGAATCCCGCTGTTGTTGCGCAGACCCGCCTCCTTTGCCGCCTGACGTGCACCTTCCAGCAGCAGCACTTTCAAACGCGGGATCTCGTTGATGTCGGCACCGACCTCCTGCGCCATATCGACCAGCTGTTTGCGGTGGTCAAAGGCAAAGATGCACAGTTCAGGCCACTGCTGTTTACGCGTAGTGACGCGGTGCAGGTGGTTTAGACGCGCATCTTTATCGGGCTGCGGCACAGACTTGTCGCGCAGCAGATAGTCATCCAGCTCTTTTTTGGTCGGCATCGCAGGGGCACAGCCGTGGCGGGACACCACCAGCGCGCCACAGGCGTTGGCATAGCGGCAGGCCTGCTCCCAGCCTTCGTCGTTGAGATAGCCGCGCAGCAGGCCAGACATGAAGGCATCGCCCGCGCCCAGCACATTCAGCACTTCGACACGCACGCCGCTTTGCAGTTTGACCTCGTCCCAGGATGACGCAATGGTGTCTTCGAACACGGAACAACCCAGCGCACCCCGTTTGCACACAAGCGTAGCACCGGTTTTTTCACGTACACGAGCCAGCGCGGTCAGAGTATCCGTGCTGCCACCGGCGATGTGAAACTCTTCTTCGGTACCGACAATCAGGTCGAAATGATGCAGGACTTCCTGAATTTCACGAGTCACCTTCTCGGAGGAGACAAAGCGGGTTTCGCCGTCGCCCAGCGAGGTCAAGCCCCAAAGTACCGGTCGATAGTCGATATCCAGCGCCCGGCGCAGCCCGTGCTTGCGGGCATATTCGAGCGCGGTCAAAACAGCCTGACGCGTGTCGGGGTGAGAAAGGTGGGTGCCGGTAATCGCCAGCGCGCGCGACGAGGCAATGTAGTCTTCATCGATATCGGCTGGCGTCAGCGCCATGTCGGCACAGTTGTCACGGTAGAAAATCAGGGGGAAAGTATCCTGATCCTTGATGCCCAGCAGCACCAGACCGGTCAGACGATCTTTATCGGTGATTAAAAATTGGGTATCGACGCCAACACGGGTCAACTCCTCGCGGAGAAAACGGCCCATATGTTCGTCGCCAACGCGAGCCAGCATGCCCGAACCGCAGGCCCTGAATCGCCGTACCGTAAGCAACATTGCCCGAAGAGCCGCCGAGATACTTGGCGAAAGTGCCTGCATCTTCCAGACGTGCGCCAATTTGCTGTCCATACAGATCGACGGCAATGCGTCCCAAACAGATAACATCCAGTTTCTTTTGCGTGTTGTTCATTGATCCTGTCCTCAACCCAAGCTGATTGGCCTTTAAGTATATTAAGGATTATAAATTTCATTTTCAATTAAAATGAAAT
Source organism: Rouxiella chamberiensis (assembly GCF_026967475.1). Taxonomy (NCBI): domain Bacteria; kingdom Pseudomonadati; phylum Pseudomonadota; class Gammaproteobacteria; order Enterobacterales; family Yersiniaceae; genus Rouxiella; species Rouxiella chamberiensis. Next base: position 73,856 of record NZ_CP114058.1, read on the forward strand.
ATTTTAGCCTCCATTTTTTATGATCATGGTCACAAAACTACCCTTTTCACATCAGTGACCTTTCATTGATTGAATTCAGTTGTTTGAATTTAATGGGTTTTATGGAATTTTGTGATGTAGCGTGCAAAATGAAATGAAATATTCTTTTTTGGCTTTTTCAATCCATTTTTCGCGGTCTATTTTGCGCAATCAATAAAAATGGCCCGCACGCGTAAAGCGATGTCGGGCCATAGGGAACGGGTCGGGAAAGTTATTTGATACCGTCACCCATATTACTGATTATTTTGGCATTGACCGGAAGGTCATCTTGTTCGATGTCACGACCATAATACTTTTGCAGCACGATGGTTTCGATCCTTTCCAGCGGAACGTTCGCGGTTTCCGGAACGAAACGGTAGGTAAAGACAAACATCAGCAGCGAGAAGCCCGAGAACAGCAGCAGCGGGAAACCGCCGTGGAACACTTCCTGAAGATAGGGATTACTGTTCATGATAGGGAAAGTCGTGCTCACACCAAAATTGGCGACCGACAGTGAACATACAGAAATACCGACACAGATTGAACGGATCTCCATCGGGAATATTTCACCCAGCACGGTCCAGATAACCTGACCCCAGGTGATACCGAACATAAACATAAAGGCGAACAGGCCAATTATCGAATATACGCCCGGGAAGCGCAGATAGAACGCTGCGAAGGAGTAGGCCAGACAAAGCGCCGATGCCAATGCACCCCACAGCAGCAGTTTACGTCGACCGATTTTATCCAGCACCGTCATACCCACGATGACCCCAAGAACTGGGCGAAAGCCAGCACAAAAGCCAGGAACATGGCGGTGTTGTTATCGGTGGTGACGTTTTTCATCAGTGTCGGGCCAAAGTACTGAATCACGTTGACACCGCTCAACTGGTTACCAATCGCCAGACCGATACCGATAATCAGCAGGGGAAGGGTTTTTTTATTCAGACGCAGTTTGCCTTTGAGATTGGTCGGATCCACCTTGATGGAGTCCTTGATTTCGCTGAACACGGTTTTCGCATGTTCCGGATTCGAAATTTTACCCAGCGTGTTCATGGCCTCTTTATCGCGCCCCTTGAACACGCTCCAGCGCGGTGATTCAGGAATAAAGGCGATAAAAATCAGCAGAGCAGCACAAGGTACCAGCGCCGAGGAGAGAATATAACGCCAGCCGGTATCCACCAGAATGTCTGCCGTCATCGATTTGCTGATAAAGAAGTTGGTCAGCATCACCACGCTCTGACCGCCGACACAGCAAATGGAATAGAGCGCCGTGGTTCTGCCGCGATATCTTGAAGGGGAAAGTTCCGCCAGATAGATGGGAGAAATGACACAGGCCAGACCAATGGCCAGACCGCCGAACAGTCTGAACAAGATAAAGGTGGTGAAGTTGTGCGCCAGCGCAGTACCGACAATGGACACGGCAAAAATCAGGGCCGTGACGCAAAGTGAGCGTTTTCTGCCGAAATGGTCGCTGATTTTAGGGGCAATCAGGCAGCCAATCAGGCTGGAAACCTGAATACAGGAGACCGCCCAGCCTGTTTCGGCAGGAGAAAGTTGGAAATAGGTACTGAGTGGTTCAATCGCCCCGGAAATGATTGAACTGTCGTAACCCATCAGCAGGCCACCAAAGGCGGCGACGGTACAACAGAGCATCAGGTAAACCAGATTGTAATGTGTCTTGTTTGTAGCCATTTTTACCCTCCCTTATCATCCCCGGTGAACAACGACGTGATGAAAGGTTTCTGTGCAGGTTGATGAGATGTTCTGATTAAAATTTCAAATTGAAATAAAAATTCGCAAAACAATAATAGTGAATGATTCATTTCATAAATGTGAGGGCGGCTACAAATTATGAATTCGATTTGAAATCATTTTGATGAGTATAACTTTATGATTTATCGCTTTTTTATGGCAAGGCGAAAAAATTGAAAAATCAATTTTGTGACGCAGTCGAGGTTTTCATTTTCCCGTAGGAAAAAATATTTTGCAGGAGGAGAGTTAATTTTCGGCATCATTTGAACAGGGGTTCAAAGATAACCAGAAGGCGAGGGCGCAGTCGCCGATTATCGCCTTTCGGACTGGAAGAAGTGAGAGGCTATGCGTTAAAGAGTGCAAAAGCGGCATAAACGACCGAAGACCAGAAAATCATCATCGAGATGACGATTCCTATCCACACTTTACCCTTGAAAGACATATTAAAAATTCCTTAACTTATTGAGTTTACGTAATAAGCGGGAAGTTTATTCCTATGCTTTCAGGCCTGCACGCGCTTTGCCCTTAAATTAAGAAGGCTTGCCGGTTTATAAGGAATTTTGAGCGATATATACAAAAATGGCCCTTTCTTAAAAGCCTTAATGGCTTATTTGATATTTGCCAAATGAATCTGCTATAACAAAAACTTAACTCCCCTTTATGTTATTCAATTTATGATTGTCAGACCCGATCAACACTGGTTCAAACGCCTGTTTGTATGGCACGGCTCCGTGCTTTCCGAAATTCTCTTTCGCCTGAGCCTCAACCTGGGGATGTCAGTCATCGCTCTACTCTGTTTCCAATGGTACGAAGCCCTCGGGATCAAGCTGACGCTGGCCCCTTTTAGCCTGCTTGGCGTGGCGATTGCCATTTTCCTCGGCTTTCGCAACAGCGTAAGTTATGCCAGATTTACCGAGGCGCGCGGGTTATGGGGAAGTTTGTTGATTGTTAATCGATCGCTGTTACGACAAATCAGAAGCATTTTTCCGCATCGGCCCGAACTGGCAAAAGAATTTGCGGCATTGCAGATAGCCTTTAGCTATTGCCTGAAACACCAGCTTCGCGGCACCTCAATGCGAAAAGAGCTAACCCATTTTCTGCCGCATGAAAATATCGACAAGCTGATGGCAAGCGCCGCACCCTGCAACGGTATTTTGCTGCTGATGGGCGAGTGGCTGGGGGAAAGACGTCAGGCCGGTGAGATTTCAGACATTCTTTTTCAGAGCATCGACGAGAATCTGAACAAGCTGTCGGCGGTGCTTGCAGGATGTGAGCGTATTGCCAATACACCGATCCCCTTCGCCTACCGGCTTATTGTTCACCGCACTGTGTATCTGTTTTGTACGCTATTGCCGTTCGCGCTAGTGCCGGACCTGCATTACATGACGCCGTTCGTTTCTGTATTTATCTCCTACACCTTTATTTCACTCGATGCTCTGGCGGAAGAACTGGAAGACCCGTTTGGCACGGCACCCAACGATCTTCCTCTGGATGCGATGTGCAAAACAATCGAAATCAATCTGCTGGAGATGAACAATGCGGCCGAAATTCCGGTAAGACCGCTGCCGGACAAGCGGTATCAATTAAGCTGACCGCTATTTGTCGATTTTTTTACCGTCGACATGGCCAAGCGAACGCTCAGGGAAACAGATGTCGCGCACGCGCTGCTTGATTTGCGCGGCATCGGGGAATCCGCCATCTCTTTTGCGCTCCCACAGGACGTGTTCGTCCAACTTGATTTCATACACCCCGCCGGTGCCGGGCACCAGAGTGACCGACCCAAGATCGGTGCTGAACGAGTTGAGCAACTCCTGCGCCATCCAGGCGGCGCGCAGTAGCCAGTTACACTGTGAGCAATAGTGGATAGTAATGGCGGGAAGCTTTTCCATAAAGAGACCTTTGGTTTCCAAATCGAGAGAATAAACGCACAAAAATGGCATTGCCCTGGCAAAATCAGGCGCTGGCGGATAATAACCGAAATTTTTTGCAACCGATGTCAAAAATATAGATGATAATGATAATTAGTCGTAAGAAAGGTTTTGTCGGATAATTCTTAAATGCTATGATGCGTAACAACCCCCTTGTACAGAGCTAACGCCGCGTAGAGCGAGTGCCGGAGATAAGCGCCGGAAGGGGGTAAATCCTCTCTGCTTTGATTTAGCGTGCTTTAAACACCTCTCCTCGCCGGTCCCTATGCAAATCTGTGTCTATACTTAACGCTACGTTAAACAGAGCAGAGGAAATTATGGCGACTATTCATAAGTATGGACAGGCTCATTGGGAAGGCGACATCAAGAAAGGCAAAGGGACAATCACGTTGGAAAGTGGTGCTCTGAAAGATCAGCCTTACGGGTTCAACACGCGCTTTGAAGGCAAACCCGGTTCCAACCCTGAAGAGCTGATTGGCGGTGCTCATGCAGCCTGTTTCTCCATGGCACTGTCTCTGATGCTGGGCGAAGAAGGTTTTACCCCTGAAAGCATCGATACCAAGGCTACCGTTTCACTGGATAAAGTCGGTGGCGGCTTCGCAATCACTGCCATCAAGCTGAGCAGCACCGTGACACTGCCTGGTATTTCCGACGACAAGTTCGACGAAATCATCAAAAAAGCCAAAGAAGGCTGCCCGGTTTCACAGGTTCTCAATGCCGATATCAGCCTTGAGTACACGTTGAACAACTAATCCCGGTTAACGCCTGTATTGTTGTACAACCCGCATCAGGACCACTGAATATTCAGTGGTCTTTTTTTATGTCTCCCTGCTCGCTTTATTCAATGAAACGCTGGCTGTGATCGGCTTGCAGCGTCTTCACGCTGTCGTATTTTCCAAATATTTTATAGCGATTGAGCGCGATAAGGTTATAGCAGCCGTCTCTGAAACGGCGCGGAAAAACATGCAGCACGGACACGGCACGCCAGGGCTGCGGCAGGAACGACATGACGCGAAATATCGCATCCGACCTTTTGTATATCCCTTTATCGTCGATCAGCACAATGGTGTTCACATTTTCAGGCGACATGCCTGCCCAGAGAGACAGCGCCTTTCCGGCTTCGGACTGTACGGGGGCGAGGCGTACCTTGTGCTGCCTGTCGTGGCGAATCAGAAAGTTGACCCAGCCGTTGCACAGTTTGCAGACCCCATCGTAAATCACCGCTTTTTCACCGGCATGCAGATAGGGCGGCGGCGAGGTGTTCTGAGTAGGCTCGGACATTTATCCCTCCACGGTATTTTGGGTTTTTCCGGCTGCCGTTTCCGAATCCGTTGCCGTTATCGGCGATTTTTCAGGACGCGGGTATTTCCATAACCAGCGGCCGCTCGCCATGCGCCAATAGAAGAATGCACCGCGCACTATCCAGTCCAGGAACATGCCGAGCCAGACTCCGACCACGCCGAAGCCCAGCACGATACCCATGGTATAGCCCGCCACAATTCGGCAGCCCCACATGCCGAGCAATGACACCCACATGGTGAAACGGGCATCGCGTGCGCCTTTTAATCCGGCCGGCAGCACCCAGGATGCGGCCCAGAAAGGAATAAAGGCCGCGTTGAGCCAGACCAGAATTTTCACTACGTCGATAACGTCTTCTTCACTGGTATAAAACGAGGCGAGCAATCCGGCCAAAGGAACAGACAGCAGCGCGAGAGAACAAATCCCGATAGCCGAGAGCCAGTACACATGGCGAAGCTGAAATTCCGACTGCGCAATCTGTCCTTTACCCAGCCGCGTTCCCACAATAATGGTTGCCGAAGAGCCTAGTGCGTTACCGGGGAGGTTGATTAAAGAAGCGATTGAGAAAGCGATAAAGTTACCGGCAATCACATTCGTGCCCATCCCGGCGACGAAAACCTGAGTCAGGAGTTTACCGCCGTTAAACAGCACCGATTCGATGCTTGCCGGAATACCAATGCCGAGCACTTCTACCAGAATGCTGGAATTAATACGGGTAAAGTAACTTTTCAGCGAGATTTTCAATGCCGGATTAAAGCCTGTCGCCAGCACATAAATCACCGCCGCCGCGCCGATATAGCGCGAAATGGTCAACCCGAGACCGGCCCCGATAAATCCCAGACCTTTCCACGAAAAACAGCCGTAAATCAGAACGGTAGTAATGACGATATTGAGAATGTTCATCCCGCCATTGATAAGCATCGGGATCTTGGTATTGCCCGCCCCGCGCAGTGCGCCGCAGCCTATCAGGGCGATGGCGGCCGCAGGATAACTCCATGCCGAGATATGCAAATAACTCAGAGCCAGCTCTTTCACCGCAGGCGCGGCATTACCGGCTATCGTGTCGATAATGCGCTGGCCAAAAAATTCGATGCCGATAGCCAGAATGACGGCAAAAAGCGTCATGATGATAAGCGATTGCCGGGCGGCATCGCGCGCGCGCTCATGATTGAGCTTGCCGAGACTAAAGGCCACCACCACCGTGGTGCCGAGGTCGATGGCAGCGAAAAAGGAGATAACCACCATATTAAAGCTGTCTGCCAGACCCACGCCCGCCATCGCTTCTTTACCCAACCAGCTGACAAGGAAGGTACTTAATACCCCCATCAACAGCACGCAGGCATTTTCGAAGAAAATAGGCACGGCCAGCGGAGTGATTTCACGCCAGAACAATACCCGATAGGAACGCCTTTTTGGATACCAGGGAGTACGCTTGATAGCGTTGAGCGCAGAGGCTCTAAGGTTTTGCAAAATAGTCCCAGCTTTAATAGAAAGTGATGTTCACCAAATAAGCATGATTAAAGAACACTAATTATGCAAAGTCTTTTTGTGCCAGATTCTTAAAAAATAAACCGTTATTTCAAAAACGGTGAATATCGAAATCTTCAATGGCTGAAACCTGGATCATGGTCTAGTCAATAAGGCCATTCTTGGCGCTTCTTAACTAAGCCAAGTTTAGCGATGATGCTGTCCATTCAGGAGCCCAAGCCTGCGCGCTCAGGGCTTATCTTCTCTCAACCCTAAAATCAGGACATCCTATGAGTCAGCGTTTGAACTATTTTGGTACTTCTGCCGAACTGGCAAAAAAATATATCGATTTCAACAATGCCGTCAGTAAAAGCACGGCAAAAGAATTTAAGTTACTGGTGACTATTCGCGCTTCGCAGATAAATGGCTGTGGCTTTTGTCTCGACATGCATGTCAAGGAGGCCAGAATCGCGGGCGAAAGGGATTTGCGGGTACATCACATCGCCATCTGGCATGAATCGACCCTCTTTACTCCGCGTGAATGTGCCGCGCTGTTGTGGACCGAGGCACTGACTACACTGCCTGCGCACGGTGTATCGGATGAAACTTATCAGCGGGTGCGCGCTCATCTTTCCGAACAGGAAATTTCAGATTTGAGTTTTCTGATTATGGCTATCAACGGATGGAATCGCATTAACGTGGCATTTCGCATGACGCCGGGTTCGGCGGATGCAGCGTACGGTCTGGATAAAGCCGATCTGAACTGATGGAAAAGCGCTGCGTCGTCTGCCTTCGCGGCGCCTATAGATTAAAGCAGGGCAAGTATCTGCCTGCCCAGCTTTTCGGCCTGCTGCCGTGATTCGATATTGGTGAAGCCGATGAGCAAGCCCCGTTCTTTCGCTCTGGTGCTCCAGTTTGACAGCGCATGGGCATAGAGTCCGTTTTCACGCATCCTCGCCGCCACCTGCCGATCGTCATGCTGCGCCGTGAGCCGCAGAATAAGATGCATGCCGCCCGGTTGAGGCTCGACGTTGAGATAGTGACCCAGAATAGCCATTAATCCCTGCACTGCCTGCTCCCGTCGTTCGGCATAAAGTTTTCGCATGCGGTGAATATGGCGCGAAAAATGGCCTTCCAGAATAAATTCACTGACTATCGCCTGCGGCATTTCGGACATCGCGTCGAAAAAGCCGAGATTTGCCTGCTCAAAGCGCGCCACCTGCTGTTCGGGCACCACGAGATAGGCCAGTCGAATTCCCGGAAACAACACTTTACTGAAGGTGCCGCAATACAAAACACGTCCTTGATTATCCAGACTTTTAAGCGCAGGCAGCGGACGGCTCACATACCGGTATTCGCCGTCGTAGTCATCCTCGATAATCCAGCTCTCCCGACTGGCTGCCCACTCCAGCAGCGCCAAACGCCGCGGCAGAGAAAGCGACACACACAGCGGACTTTGATGGGCGGGCGTCACGATTGCCGCGCGGGCATCGGGCGCCATCGCCAGTCCTTTGGCAACCTCGATTCCCTCGGCATCGACGGGAACCTCAATCTGCTGCATGCCGGCCTGAGACAAGAGTTCGCGCGTGAGTGGAAAGCCGGGATCTTCGACCCAAATCTTGTCATCAGGCTTAAGCAGTGTGTGAAAAATCAGCTGCAACGTGCCGCGATAACCCGAGGTGATAAACACCTGCGATGCATTGCAGTGGATACCGCGCGCCATCTGCAAATAGGCCGCGACCGCAGCACGAAGCGCGGGCAGGCCAAAATGGGCCGGATATTTCATGTCCTGCGCCTGCATGGCGCGCAGATACCTTGCGCCTACACGTGCCCAGATTTTACGTGGAAAGGCATCAAGAGCCGGTAGCCCCATCTGTAGCGGCATAATACGGGCAGGATGCATGCCATTCTGATGAGCCGGAGAAACAGGCAGTGCGGCATTCTGGATGGGCGGAGTGTGCAGGCCGGGCGTGACACGGGTGCCGGCCTGTCCGCGCGACTGAAGATAGCCTTCGGCCGTTAGCAGCGCATAGGCCGCTTCGATAGTGCCTCGTGCCAACCCCAGCTCTTTCGCCAGTTGACGTGCGGACGGCAGTCGGTCCCCAGGGTTAAGCAGGCTTTCGGCGATGGATGCCCTGATGCGCTGATAAATCTGGCGGTATAACGGGTCACTGCTGGTTTTATCCAGCGGTAGCAAGGTCGGGCGAGCGGTCTGTTTCATGACGTGGGCTGCTAGTCGTCTTCCGAGTGATAGGCGAGTTGACGTGTCCGACCGGGCGTAGCGCGGCGTTCAGGCGGTACTTTTGTCGCCTTGTTCGGATCACCCGCGACAAATTCCAGCGTAGGGGAGTAATAAAAGGGCAGCCAGCCGCCGTAGCCGGTTTCCCACTCCCAACGGACGGGACAAGGCCACAAGATGTCTTCATATAAAATGTAATAGGTCCACCGCCCATGCGGACGGCGCGGTTTGCTCGCGCTCATAGTTTCGGCAACACTTGGTTTCGATAGCAAGGTCGTTTGACGGCAACGTTGCAAATGAGTGAATGTCACCCGCCCATTTTCTCTCTCGACGCAGCGGGTTTCAACCTATAAACATGATAGGACGAAAAGTAGCCAGATTAAAGCTTTCCGACAGGGTTATCCTGTTCTGAAAAGGGAATCAATAGACTGATAAAATGGAGCGTGGCGTGGTGCAAACGCAGCAGTTGTCGTTGCGAAACCGCTTGATTATTTATCATTTTTTGCTCGATGGCTTCACTGAGATGCAGTCCGGCTTCAAACTGTGCCAAGGCGAAATTGCCCTTTAATCGATGCACATGACTTTTTAACGCCTGCTGATCTTTTTCTTGCCAGGCGACAGCCACATTTTTCATATCCTGCCGACTGCTGCTTTGCAGTTCCGCAATCAGTTGCGCCATAATTTCTGGCTGCGCGGCTGAGAGCGCCATAATTTCCACAAGATCAACATGCCGTTGCTGGAGCATCTCGAGAAGACAATGTCCGAGATCCGACTGGGCTATCGGTTTGGTTAAATGGCCGTCCATTCCGGCGACAAGGCATTTCTTTTCTTCATCGGAAAAAGCATTGGCGGTGCAGCCAATAATAGGCACATGCCGACGCGTTTTCTGCTCGCCAAGCCGAATTTCGGCGGCAAATTGATACCCATCCAGAATAGGCATCTGACAATCGGTAAAGATCAAGTCAACGTGCAGGGCAGGGTGTTGCTGCCAGTATTTCAGGGCGGCGGTGGCCGAGTCGAAGGCGCTGACCCGATGGCCGAGCGCGGTCAGTTGCTGTTTCATAACCCGAAGATTGGCTGGTAAATCATCAATAATCCACAGATGATACGTCGCCCCTGTGTCTTTGACAGAAGGCTCTATCTTGGAAGAGGGCTTAACCCGCAGGCTTTTGGCGGGAATGATAACGCCGAAATCCGAGCCTTTTCCCTGAGTCGAGGTCATGCTCAACCGGCCACCCATCAGAGTAACCAGCTGATGGCAAATTGTCAGACCCAGACCGCTGCTGTCAGGAGTCGAAGACGACAATTGCCGATAGGGTTTGATCAGATGAGGCAACAATGTCGAGTCGATGCCTATGCCGCTATCCCTGATGCTAATGATTATTTCCTGATTTTTTTCATGAGAATCAGGGTCAGGGGTGGATTCGATGACGACAGACAGCGAGATGGAGCCTTTCTGCGTATATTTGACCGCGTTACTCAGCAAGTTATTGAGAATTTGCGTCACTTTACCTGCATCCAGCAGATAGGTTTTTCCATAGCAGGACTCAATGTCGGTATCCAGCCGCAGGCCTTTTCTGGCTGCCGGAATGGCGTAGGTTTCGGCGCTGGTGGTCAGCAGCGAGTAAAGCGAAACAGGCTGCGGCATAAGCTGCATCTCTCCGGCTTCGATTTTCGACAGGTCCAGCACATCACCAATGATTTGCAATAATCCGCGTGAAGCTTGATAAGCCAGCGCAATCGGGGAGGGGGACGAGTCATTTAATGAAACCGTGCGCTGATTTTCCATTTCCAGCACGCCCATGATGACGTTCATCGGCGAGCGAATCTCGTGACTCATGCGCGCCAGAAATTCGCCTTTCTGACGACTGTTGCTTTCAGCCAGCGTCAGCGCCTGCGCCAGTCTGGCCTCGAGCGCTATCCGCTCGCTCATGTCATACCAGCCAATCACCAATCCCTGCGTAACCTTCACCGTATCAGTAAAGGGCGTGATCCAGCCGGTGATACTGTGTTGCCGACCTTGCAGAAGGTAACTGCCCTCAAAAAAGTCGCTTCCGTCTTGTGGCCTGCCTGCACCAGACCGCCTGTATCCAGGGCGGGAAAGGCAAAATATTGCCTGTTGAGGGTTTCAACCGCACTGCCTACCAGCGCGGCGAGCGCCACGTTGAGCTCGCGACACAGCGCAGGATTGGCGTGGGTGATGAGTCCGGCTGCGTCGCAGACCATAACGGGGGTCGAAAGGCTGTTCAGCAAGGTCTGCCAAAATTTCACATTATCTTGCAGGCGGCGTTCACTCTGTCGTCGTCGGGCAATCTGGGTTACAAGAAAGGCAATGAGAAACAGTGCCATCACGCCCATTATCACGGCTGCGGTATCAAAGAGGCGATGATTGTGTTTAATCCGGGGAACGACATTGTTCAGCGTGAGCAGGGTAAAGTGTCGGCTGAGTAAATCTTGAAGATTGGCTTCTGAGAGGTGCGAAATGGCCTGATTGAGCATAGCTAACCTAGAGGGATCGCCGTCTCTGATAACCAGACGCGTTTCGGTCGTAAGACTGTCGGCGCGGTTTATCTGCAATTGTCCCCGATAAAGGTTTTCAGCCAGGACTTGCGCCGTAATCTGGCGACAAAGCACGCCGTCGGCCGATCCCGCCTTGAGCAAGGTTATCGCTTCCGACAACGAAGGGGTAAAAATCAGGGTAATATCAGGATAACGCTGCTTCAGAGCCTGAATCGGCGCATCCTGAACAATGATTATCCGCCGGTGGTTTAAATCTGATGATGCAGCACCGGGGATCGAAACACGATCGTTAAGCGAAACGAGTCGCCAGCCGGTGCTGAATAGGGGGCGAGAGGCAACGGTATGGTCGGCATGGAACAGAGTAGCGCTTTCGATAAAAAAGCCGTCAATCACGTGATGTCGCAACAGGTCAAACTTTGCGGCTGCCGAAGCAACCGGTATGACCTCGAAGGCATCTTCCGTGCCGCCTTGCGACTCAATCCGAGGCGCTAACAGCGAAAGCAGAGCGGGTTCGAGAGGCGAATTCTGGATATCGGCGTCTAACTCGCTGTAGGGCTGTTCTCCTTTAACAACGCCTATGCGCAGTGTCTCCGCCCGAACGGGAAATAGGCAGGTAAGCAGAAGCACGACAACCAGCGCGCGGTAAGTCATCAGAGGTCAATCTTGAGCAGGTATTCGAAAAGTTCAGCATCAGTCAACAGGTCCAGTTTATTCATGGCACTTTTTTCTGCCCGCTGATCGTCTGCTTGGAGCGGTGCAGCAACTGCGCGATTTGATTCACGGTACGACCCTGCTTCATCAGACGCAGCACTTCTGTCTCTTTGGGGCTGAGTTGGGTTCTGAGTGCCTCGTTGCCTCTGGCCCGCGTTTTGGCAAGCTGAGCTTTGGTACTGCGCGCAAAATCCTGGCCCGAAATCAGTGATTTAAGACAGGCATGCAACTCTGTGCTGACACTCTGTTTATTGATAACGGCAAGTATCCCGGATTTTAGCATCAGGTTGGCGATAGCCTGATTGGATAAAATGCTTATCACGATAATGGGTAGGGCGGGATAGGTACGGCGCAAATATTGAATCAAATGCAACCCATCGCTGTGCTGCGTGCCCGGCATGGTGAAATCCGTGAGCAATAAATCGGGCGGATTCGTCTTTAGAGCCACCAACAGTTCATCCACGTTGCTCGCCGTGCCGCTTAATCGGAAATCATGGGGAAACTGAGTTTCCAGAAGCGTCTTGAGTCCAAGCAGATAGACGGGATGATCGTCGGCAATCAGCACTGATTTCATTCTCTCTGTCCTGTTGGATTGAGTGGGTTTTCCTGCGTTATAAAGAGTGCGCCATGCAGACGCAGATGGGCATGACTGTCCCAATGATTGATGAGCGCCAACTGCGCTGGAATAAAAACGTTATCCTGCAAAATCACTCTTACCGAATAGGTGAGTGGCAGCGTAAAATGGGTTTTCTCGCCCTTGAAATAAGGTGAAATAAGCGTGCGATCGTCAACGTGCAGGCGGCCAAGAAATTGTGCAGGGGTAATAATTGCATGTGCCAGAAAAAGTTGATTTCCTGAGTCTGATGTTTGCCATTGCAGCCTGTCAGCGCCGAACGTGATGTGAAAAAGATAACGTATTTGCGCTGGATAAGCCGCATTGATTAATAGCAGGTGGCGTTGATGTTGCTTATTTGTAGCATCGAGATCATGAAAGAGACTGTGAGTTAACAATCCAAAAATAAATATTATCAGGGTGTAGAGTTGTGAAGAAGGAATGCTTTCGCTGGCGGTATAATCAATCATGGCAAAAGGACCCCGATGTAATAGCGTGGATAAACTGATCACGATGGCCGTGAAGATAAAAAGACAGGATAGTTGTCTGCTGTTGATGAATATAACGGTGAGCAATATCATTCCAATAAGTGTGTAGAGAGCAAAATCGGTAATGTCTGTCTGATATAAATATCGATGGGTCGAGGTAAATGTCCACAGCATCAACACGACCACGCAGGTAAGTAAAAATAAACCATGCCGAGGGGTTTTTATTAAATGGATTTTTTGCTTCACGCCTTTGAAGAGAAATAAAGGGGTTAAGGCCAGGCATCCGGTGGCATTGGAAATACTCCAGACGAGAAAGTGTGAAAAAACGATTGGGTAGGAGAACATCTTTAAGCCATTGAGCGTTAAAATGCCGCCTAATAGACTAGCAATCAGAATAATTAAAATAAATGAAAGCATACTCGAAAATTGAGCGGTAATTCTGACGCCTTGTTTTATAACTTTCCATACGTAGGCACTTAGGCAAAGAATAAGCAGATCGCTCAGAGCGAAGAGTAATCCAATATCAAGGGGGCGATGGTGAAGCAGACTAGCGAAGAGATGCAGCAATCCTGCACTCACTGCCCACAAAGGCCAGCGAGAAAGCGGCGATGCGCAAAGTACGCCGAGAGTCAGACCGGCCGGTAGCCAGATAGAGGAAGAAAGACTGCCGTTATCGCGCGTTTCCAGACACAAAAAAGCCAAAGCAAAATAGCTCAGGCAAAATAGTAGCCACATGAAGGGGTAAGCCCACGGGGTCATCAGATTCTCTTTAAGAAAAACGCATGCCGCCGGATCTCGTTTACCCGAGTTTCTCGTCTTCATTTTTATAATGATTCATTCTCATAGCAACGGGCGTAGAAGGTAGAGTGGCACAATTAAAGTCGTGTGTAAGTCGATTGAACGACATTAACGAAATTATTCTCAAAAAATAAATGACCGGCGTTTAACTTATCATTTAACGATTGATGGTTTTTGAAATCATGGCCAGCGTAGCCGTAAAAAGGGAGGCGATAGCTGAAAAGGTAATGGATTTTTTTATCAGTAAGGCATTGCCTGATATTTCTCGGGCTTGAACGGGCGGTAGAACCGAGAAGTCCAGCATGACCCCGTGCCGTGGAATGGTTTTTAACATCGTCTTCGGAAGCTGATGTTCCGATAATAAGTTTCGAAATTTATGAATGAGTTGGTGGTAATTGTTGTCACTGACCATACCCGCCTGCTCATACCAGACAATATTGATAATATCGTTTTTCAAGGTGATATCGTTAAGCAGACAGATAACAAGGCGCTTATGTTTCTCGGTGACTTCAAAAATCTGGCTGTTTATTTTCATTTCATTGCCGAGGCATTCAACCATCGGAAAGTTATCGAAAGGATTGTTCAGTAACAGGCTGGGAACTATAGGTTTAGTATTCACACGATCACCCAAATTATAAGATTAATTAAATAAACGAAGGTAAAGGAGACAATGCCCTGTATTTTTTCGTTTAAATAAGGGTTTTAAGATAACCTTCGGTGGTGAAACTGCGGATATTAAATAGTAATGCGGGAGGTTATTCAATCACATTCCGGCGTGGGCGGTTATTTCCGTACTCGTCCTATCGTTGATATTTTTTCAAACTGAACGGGCGCGATAAAGAAGTCACTCATTTTATTCAGCAGTTTGAGAGCTTTTTAAGGCACGGTGACCAGCAGCAGACACTGGCCAACCTTCTCGACGAGATTACTCGGGCATTAATGCCGTAAAGTCCTCTTCATACAGCGCCTTGCACTCTTCCATAAATTCAGGGTAGCCCAATTCAGAGGTCTGAACTTCACGGCCCAGTCTATTCTCGAGATCGGCATGAAACCATTCAAACTCGCCGTGAAGAATGCCGGTAAAACCGGTCAGGATAATGCATTGCTGCTGGGTGAGTTTACTCATGAGACGTCCTCGATAGGCGGTAAAAAAATCACTAAAGTAGTGCGTTGACCTGCCATTTTGCATGAGGAAAGGGAGACAACAACCCGTGTCATTGTTGAGCAAAAGAGTGGTTGAAATTTATTCGAAAGCTAAAAAGTGCGCATCTTTAAATGTGATATTGATCACAAATAATCTTTTTGCTATTACTAGCGCAATTATTGAGAGATTCAGATTTTAGTCTGCCGCGAGTTTAGGAATCTTTCCTCTCCGCCAGTCTGAAAAATAATGATAGCTTGATATCAGGTTTTTGTTTTTTAAGGGATTAATATGAAAGTAGTATTGATTGCCTGTGCTGCAAGTCTGGCGTGTCTGGTCATGATGGATTGGCAGTTTATGGTGCGCGTTTCTCAAAATTAAGAACAGGATTGATTTCTTCGTCCTTGTTGCCGTGCTTCGAGGTTTATATGTTGAAATTGGTAATTTATTCCAGCTTGGCCGTGTTGTTTGCCAATCTGATGATCGACCTGCCTTTTGTGTTGGAGTCGAGTGGTTTTTAATGCATGTAGCGCGGCCTCTGGACCACGCTGAATTTACGTGCATCAATGCTGATTATCGGATTCTGAAAACGTCTATCAGACGCTGAAGGTTAGGCCATCGGTTCCCAGAGAATGATCCCGACGATAGCCAGCATGGCAACCATGACTTCAATGTCTTGAATGGAAACTTTGCTCTGAATTTTACCCTGTAGAATGTTCATCATCACTCCTCCATTTGTTAGACAAATAGTGGTACGAAATGAGACATTTTTTTGTGAGACCGATCTGATTATCGCGATCTTGTTATCGAATCATTAAAAGATGTTTAACGAACCCGCTGTAAACCGTTAATAAAATAAAGCTTGCGTAAAAATTTCTGGCGTGCGTTAATGCACTCCTCGGTTTGTAGTACAGACCTTATGAAAGCAATTTTAGTAAAGTAGTTCACTGTATTAGCGTTATCCTCACTAGATATCTCTTCACCGCGAATTTCCTTCTTTAGTGCCCCATAAGTATCACAACTAAAAAAACAGACCTCCCTCGCCTTATGGCGGCTCGAAATTAAAGGAAATTATTATGTCTACTAAAATGACTGGTTTGGTAAAGTGGTTTGACGCTGGTAAAGGTTTTGGTTTTATTTCTCCTGCTGACGGCAGCAAAGACGTGTTCGTACACTTCTCTGCTATCCAGAGCAACGATTTCAAAACTCTTGATGAAGGTCAAAAAGTCGAGTTCTCTATCGAGAACGGCGCTAAAGGCCCATCAGCTGTCAACGTTGTTGCACTGTAATAAGTGAACAGCGGGGCAGACTTACGATAGCGAAGACGGTGTAAACCCGAGCAGTTAAGTAAGCCCAACATAAAAAACCCGCCCTCGAGCGGGTTTTTTGTTTTTATCCTTTCACACCGCTCCTCTAAAAATCTCTCCCCCTTTCCTTTCAGGCTATCGGTCTGTCATTTTTTTGTAATGACTGCGTCATGTCGCTGTGGGTGCGCGTCGCGTAAGTTGGTCCTCATGGTGCAACGGCACCGGTAAATCAACTGTCATTAAGGAAAAATCATGAAAAAATCACATAAAACACGCCTGATCCTTTCTTCACTAAGCGCACTTTTATTCGCTGGGGTGGTCACTCCGGCCCTCGCTGCGCCAGTAAAAAATATTGTTCTGGTGCATGGGGCCTTTGTTGGTGGTTCGGGCTGGCGTCCGGTTTACGATATACTCATCAAAGACGGTTATCACGTCACCCTGGTTCAAGAGCCGTTAACCTCTTTCCCGGATGATGTGACAGCCACTCAACGTATCCTTAATGAACAGAACCGGGCCCGCCATTCTGGTCGGCCACAGCTACGGCGGGGCAATTATTACCGAAGCGGGTAACAATTCGCATGTTGCAGGGTTGGTGTATATCGCCGCCCATGCGCTGGACGCGGGCGAAACCGAAGCCAGCAACGGTAAAAAATTCCCGAATTCGGCACGCCCTTTTGCCAAATCGGCGGACGGCTATCTGACAATCAAACCCGAGAATTTCCCAGGCGATTTTGCCGCCGACCTGCCGCTGAAAGAGGCGCAGTTTGAAGCGCAGGCACAGATGCCCACCAATGCCAACGTCTTCACCGCCAATATTCCCGACCCGGCATGGAAGGTGAAACCGAGTTGGTATATGGTGGCGCAGGCAGACAAAATCATTAATCCCGATCTCGAGCGAATGTACGCCGCGCGTGCCCATAGCCACACAGTCGAAATTCCGGGAGCCAGCCATTCAGTGTATGAATCACATCCGAAAGAGGTTGCCGCGCTGATTGAACAAGCAGCACAACACGCGCTGTAATGTGTGGAAAAGGTGCTGTTCGCCCGTTCTAAAGCCAAGGAGATTACCGTGAGAATTCTGGTTATTGAAGACGAGCTGAAAGCGGGCGAGTACATGCGCAACGGGCTGACCGAAGCGGGTTACGTGGTCGATGTCGCCACCAACGGCGTCGATGGCCTGCATCTGGCGCAGGAGTTTCTTTATGATCTTATCCTGCTCGATGTGATGATGCCCGAGATGGATGGATGGGAAGTCATGAGAAATCTGGAAAACAGGGTCAATACGCCTGTCTTGTTCCTGACTGCACGCGGCACCCTGGAAGATAAACTCAAAGGCCTGGCGTTGGGCGCCGATGATTATCTGGTCAAACCCTTTTCCTTTGCCGAGTTGCTCGCCCGGATTCGCGTTGCGCTGCGCCGTGGAGTGCAGGTCAGGCAAGCCGAAATTCTGGAAATGGCCGATTTGCAGATGGATATTCCGAAACGGCGTGTCGTTCGCGGCGGCATCAGGCTCTCGCTTACCAACAAGGAATTTAATCTTTTGCATCTCTTTCTGCTGCATGAGGGGCAGGTGCTGTCGCGTTCGGCCATCGCTTCCCGCGTATGGGACATGAATTTTGACAGCGATACCAATGTGGTAGACGTTGCCGTAAGGCGATTGCGCCAGAAAATTGACGATCCTTTCGCGCGTAAATTGATCCATACCGTTCACGGCGTAGGTTATCGCTGCGAAGACGAATCATGAGATCGCTCTCGATTTTTGTCGATCCGCGTCGCCTTTCGCTGACCACGCGGTTGTCACTGATTTTTGCACTGCTGACGTTTGTCGTGATTACCCTGGCGGGTTTTACCCTCTATCGCACGCTTGAAACGCAAATCAGTCTTCGTGACGACGGGGCCTTGCTGACCCGCGTGGAGCAGATTCGCACATTGCTGCGCGATGAAGATGTCATCAACCTAATTCATGATAAACCGCAGCTGTTTGCCAATATGCTGGGTAATCACGAGGCCTTGCTGGTACTGCGTTTTCCGGGGCAACCGCCGCTTATCGAAGTCAATCCCGGGCATTCGCCCGTTCCAAATATAACGCCAGTCTCCGCCGAGGCCAAATTGACGCTGGCTGCGGTTCAGCATGGAAAAGCCCGCGACGACACGCCCTTTATTTCCGTCTCGGCGGCGGCCAAAACCTCCGATTCGCCGCATCCGCTTGAAATTATTAGCGGGCGACTTATGACCGAACGCACCCATATTCTGGCGATTTATCGCGAGCAAATCATTCTGCTGGCGCTGGCGGCAGCCGCGATGACTGCGCTGTTGGCATACCTTATCGCGCGCCGCGGATTGAGCCCGCTTCGTCATCTGGCAGGACAGACGGCCTCAATCGGCATAAAGAATTTGTCGGTACGCATCGATAATCGGCAGGCACCGCGTGAATTATCCGCGTTGATAGACAGTTTTAATCAAATGCTGGATAGGCTTGAAATCAGCTTTACCCAGTTGAGCCAGGTGTCGGCCGACATGGCGCACGACCTGCGCACGCCGATTGGCAACCTGTTGGGGCAAACGGAAGTGGCGCTCAGTCAGCGCCGCAGTGTCGATTATTACGAAAAATTGCTCGGATCCAATTTTGAAGAGCTGCTTCGACTGTCGAAAATGACCGATAACATGCTGTTTTTGGCCCGCGCCGAACACGCATTTCATGCGATTGAACGCGTTTCGCTGGATATTGCCGACGAGTTTTATCGAATGAGTGAGTATTTCGAAGGACCCGCCGATGAACGCGGCCTGTTTTTCATCTTGCGTGGAGAAGGGAGGGTGTGGGCCGATCCTGAACTGCTGCGGCGTGCGTTGGCAAATTTGATAGCCAATGCCCTTCGTTACGCCGACGCGGGCAGTGAGATTGTTCTGGAAAGCGAGCCTCAAAAAGAAGGCGTAAAAATATCGGTCGTCAATCGAGGAGCGACGATTGATGCTCATCATCTGGCACGTTTATTTGACCGATTTTACCGCGCGGATCCTTCCCGAAATACTGCGGCACAGTCCAGCGGGCTTGGATTGGCTATCGTGCGCAGCATTGTGCAGCTGCATCACGGCCAATGCCATGTCACGAGTGAAAATGGCGAAACGCGATTTAGCCTGATTTTCCCTACCTCTGAACCTGCGAATATCAGACAGGCTGATTAGCGCGGCGGATCGCGATATTGCAAAGAAGAGACTAACCTTTATATATGACGACGTAACACGCTTGATTAAAAATCAAAATATAAAGTTAATCTCACTGATTTCTTATTGTAAATATCACGGAGCTGACATGTTGATTTCAGAAAATAAACACCCCTTCGGTCTTATTGCTGTAGATAAACAGGGCGGCAGAGTCTTATTTCTCAATCCTGAAACGTTGGCGGTCGAAAAAACGCTAACCGGTTTTCCGCGCAATCCCCATGAATTACTTATCATCCCGCAGCAGCATAAAGCCTATGTGCCAATCTTTGGTGACGGTATTCACGGCGATAATCCTCATCCGCAACATCAGGTGGCCGTTATCGACCTCAATACGCGTGAAATTACGCGATTTATCGAGCTGAGTCCGCTGGAATCGCCGCATACCGCGCGTCTGGGCAATGATGGCAATGTGTACCTGTGCTGTGAAAACAGTGCGACTATTGTCGTTATCGATCCGCAAACCGACAAAATCATCAAAACCATCAAGGTGCCCTCCACCAATACGCATCGGCTTAGCGTAACACCTGCGGGTGACAAACTGTTTACCGACAATGAGGAAGACGCCACCGTGACCGTGGTGGAATTGGCCAAAGGCAGTGGCAAGGTCATCGATAATATTGCCATGCCCGGTGCGGTAAACGGTATTGCCGTCTCGCCTTTGGATTCCTCGATAATAACCAGTAATGCGGATAAACCCGAGCTGGTAATCATTGACAGCAGCACCCATAAAATCACGCGTCATATTCCGTTGCGTGGGCATAAAAAAGGCGCGCAAATCGTTCGCTTTAGCCAAAACGGGCAATTATTGATAGCCATTGGCGACCAGGAACCGGTCGCCACCTTATTTGACAGCGAGCTTAACGAAATCGCCTGTTTCAGCGTCGGGCATAAACCGATGGATGGCTGTTTCAGCCCTGACAATAAACGCCTGCTGATTGCCAATGAAAAAGACGGGACGGTCAGTATTATCGACATCGACGAACGCCGTATTATCGCTACGCCTTCAGTCGGTGTAGGGTGTGAAGTGCTGAGTTACTTCTCTGAACAGGCGGCATAACCAGCACCTGCGAAACCCGGCGGGAAATAAATACTTTGTTGTTGCGAAGCATTCTGTGAATAATCACTGGCAAAGACTTCGATGATTATTCAGGGAAATGATGACGCTCAATGAATTTTATTCGCCTTTATCCGCGCCGAATACGCCCCTTCGGCGCGTGAAAAAGACACTCTTCCCGCTGGCCGGCATCCTTATGCTGCTGGCTGGTTGTAGTACGCAAAAGGCACCGCTCGGCGGCAAAAAACCGCAGGATGTGCGCGCCGACATCGTGAGCCGTTTACCGGCAAAAGTCGCCGACAAGCAGGGATGGGCGCAAGATATTACCACCGCGTTCAGTACCCAGAAGATTGAACCCTCGGCAGAAAATATCTGCGCGGTAATCGCGGTCACCGAGCAGGAATCCAATTTCAACGCCAATGCTCCCGTACCCGGTCTCGGAAAAATTGCCTGGAAAGAGATAGATCGTCGTGCAGGTGAAGTGCATGTTCCTGCATTTCTGGTGCATACCGCATTGAAAATTGACTCGCCCAACGGCAAATCCTACAGCGATCGTCTCGATGCCGTGCGCAGTGAAAAAGAATTGAGCGCCATTTTTGATGACTTTATCGGCATGGTGCCGCTGGGCCAGAAGCTGTTCGGCAATCTTAATCCAGTCCATACCGGCGGGCCGATGCAGGTAAGTATTGCCTTTGCCGAATCGAAAGCCGCTGGTTATCCCTACAAAATTGACGGCACCGTGCGTCGCGAAGTTTTCAGTCGCCGTGGCGGCATGTACTTCGGCATTGCGCATCTGCTGGGCTATCCGACCCATTACCCTGAACCTATTTATCGTTTCGCCGACTACAATGCAGGCTTTTATGCCAGCCGAAATGCGGCATTCCAGCAGGCCGTCAAACGGTTGACCGGTGCGCCGCTGGCGCTGGACGGCGATCTGGTCAGTTACAGCGACAAACCGGGTAAAACCGAAATGGCGGTGCGCAGGCTGGGCAGCAAGCTCGACTTGAGTGATGCCAATATTTCGCGCGATTTGAAACAGGGAGAATCGATAGATTTCGAAGAGACGCCGACATGGAAACGTCTTTTCGCGCTGGCGGATAAAACGGCGGGTAAACCTGTACCACGAGAAATGTTACCGGGGATAGAACTTAACAGCCCGAAAATCACCCGTAATCTGACCACGGCCTGGTTTGCCCAGCGGGTGGAAGATCGCCGCCGTCAGTGTATGACACGCGGATAGACACGTTAATAAAAGTTTAAACACCCTGCAAACCTTTCTGCAGGGTGTTTAGCCCGCATGCTGCTTACAGAATGGTCGGCAGCAGGGATGACACGCAGCTCAGCACGTCAGAGCGGAATTTCTTTGACGCGTCTTCGATTTCGCTGGCGTTCAGCGATTCCTTCTCGCGCTCGACGAAGGTTTTCACCCCTGAAGTGAAGCTGTTATCAAACTTCTCGTTCATGGTGTTGCCTACGCTACCAAACAGAATACGCATTGCCGAAACCTGAACTAACAGTTCACGGTTGACGCGCTCCAGTTGATCGATTCTTTGGGATAAATTTTCTTCGCTCATTTCAGCCTCCTGTTTAAAACAGGCAAACCCTACCCCAATTTCGCTCAAGAAGAAACGAGTCCTCGCTTTTTCCTGCCTTTTATCCGAATAATAGCGCTAATTTTCAGACCTTATGGCGGAGGGAATATATACCGTCTACAAAACCGTCTGTAGATTTTTTGTTTTTCATTAAGGGAACACGATGAAAATTATAAAAATATTAAATAACAATGCGGTGATTGCGGTCGACGAATCGTTGCATGAGCAGGTGATGATGGGCAAGGGGCTCGCTTTTCAGAAAAGGATTGGCGAACACCTTGATATGCAGCGCGTCGAGAAAGTCTTCTCGTTGAAAGGCAATGACCTCAACAACCGATTAAGTGAATTGCTGGCCGAAATTCCTCTCGAGGTGCTGACGACGACTGAAAAAATCCTCGAGCTTGCCGAATCGCGACTTGGTGAAAAGTTGGGCAATAATCTCTATATCGCACTTACCGATCACTGTCATTTCGCCCTCGAACGTTTCAAGCAGGGCATCTCGCTGCCCAATGCGTTGTTATGGGAAATTCGGCGGGTATATCATCGCGAGTTTGCCGTGAGTCTCGACGCGCTGGATATCATCGAGCAGCGCCTTGGCGTGCGACTTCCCGAAGATGAAGCCGGATATATTGCCCAGCACCTTGTTAAAGGGCAGCTTAAGGGCGAGATGGCGGAAGTCGTGCAGGTAACGCGCGTTATCCAGCAGATCATGCACATTGTCAAATACCAGCTTCGTCTGGACTATCGTGAAGATACGTTAAGTTATCATCGCTTTATCACCCACCTGAAATATTTTGCCCAGCGGATGCTGAGCCGGTTCTTTAGTGCGTAATGAAGACGAATCCCTGCATGATGAAGTCAAAAACGCGTATCCATTGGCCTGGCAATGCGTGCAAAAGGTCGAGCGTCACATTGAGCAGCAGTTTCGCTATGTGCTGACCAAAGAGGAGAAGATGTTTCTGGCGATTCATATTGAGCGCGTACGCAAAGAAACTCTCGCTCATACAGACCAGGATCCTCTTTAATTCGCGATACCGCTCACAAATCCTGACGCCGATTCTTTTGCAGACTTGAGTAAACGGGTCGTGCACGGCATGCTGCTTTCGAACGTTAGGATTGTTACTGGTAAGCAGGCAAAACCTAAACCGATTTTTTGTTATGGCGCTTTTAGGCTCCGTAACTGAAAAGCGGTTTAGGTTTTTTTGCTCTGCTTCCGGCGAATGGCTCGTTTCATTGCATCTCGAAATGACAGGGAACAGGAATAAATTATGAAATTCAATCAATTGGCGACAGAAGTCCTGGAGGGCGTCGGCGGCAGCCATAATGTTGTCAGTCTGGTTCATTGTGCAACCCGACTGCGCTTCAAGCTGCGCGACAGCCGCAAGGCGCAGACGGCCGTGCTGAAAAATACGCCCGGCGTGATCATGGTGGTCGAGAGCGGCGGACAGTATCAGGTCGTGATTGGTAATGAAGTCGAGCGAGTTTATCAGCCGATCGCCGCACAGCTCGACACGAGCAGTGCCTCGGGTGAAAACATGCCGCCACCGGAAAAAGTTGGGCTGATGGCGCGGCTTATCGATACGATTTCGGCCATTTTTACGCCATTCATCGGGATTTTAATCGCGGGCGGGGTGCTGAAAGGGCTGCTTTCCATCGCGCTGGCGCTGGGATGGACCCAAAATCAGAGCGGCACTTATCAAATCCTGTTTGCCGCCAGCGATGCCATGTTCTATTTCCTGCCCATCTTTCTTGGCTATTCGGCCTGTAAAAAATTTGGGGGTAATCCATTTGTCGGCATGGCGATTGGCGGCGCACTGACACATCCGCTGATGTTGGCCGCCTATACCGCTTCGCAGTTACCTGGCGCACAGCCGCATCACTTTTTGGGTGTGCCGGTCATCATGATTAATTACGGCTCTTCGGTCATCCCGATTATTTTTGCCTGCTGGCTGTCATCAAAACTCGAGCGCAAGATTCATCTTCGTCTGCCCAGCGCGGTGCGCAATTTCGTGACGCCGCTGGCCTGTCTGGCCGTGGTGGTTCCGCTGACTTTCCTGCTGATTGGCCCTGCAGCTACCTGGTTGAGCAATCTGCTCGCACAGGGTTACGAGCTGATTTACAGCTTTAACTCCGTGCTGGCGGGCATGCTGATGGGCGCGCTGTGGCAGGTGTGCGTGATGTTCGGCATTCATTGGGGCATTGTGCCTATCATGATGAATAATCTGGCTATTGTCGGCCACGACACCCTGATTCCGCTGTTGGTGCCAGCGATTTTTGGTCAGGTGGGCGCTACGTTGGGCATCTTTTTGCGCACGACAAATGCTCAGCTCAAAGGCAATGCCGCCTCGGCGATGGCCGCCGGAATTTGCGGCATTACCGAACCCGCCGTTTACGGTATTACGCTGCCCAATCGCCGAGCCTTTATTTTTGGCTGTGTGGGCGGCGCGGTGGGAGCGGGCATCGTCGGTTATTTCCAGAGTGCAGTGTACTCATTTGGTTTCGCGAGCATTTTTACCTTGGCCCAACTGATCCCGCCGAGCGGATTCGATTTTACCGTGGTCGCGGCCATTATCGGTCTGCTGGTTTCACTGACCCTTGCCACAACCCTGACCTGGTTTTTGGCAAGGTTCGAGAAACGGCAACGATTGCGCCACAGAATACGGCAAGGGGAGAAAACGACTCCGTGATGAAGGCCGAAACGACGGCGGCGGCAGAATTTATTTATAGCCCGATGAACGGCGAGCTTAAACCGCTTGAGCAAATCGACGACCCTATTTTTGCCGGGGGATTACTCGGCAAAGGCGCGTTTATTCGCCCATCCGGTAATCAGGTCTTTTCGCCGATAGACGGCAAAATTGCCTCTCTGTTCAAGACGTTCCATGCAATTGGCCTGGAGTCGCCGCAGGGCGCGGAGATCCTTATTCATGTCGGCATCGACACAGTCAAACTCGATGGCAAATATTTCACGCCGTTTGTCGCCGAGGGCGATGAGGTCGTGCGCGGGCAACTGTTGCTGGAATTTGACGCCGAGGCGATTCGGGCGGCGGGTTTTAGTCTTGATACCCCGATTTTGGTCACCAATAGCGATGATTTCGCCGACATTATTCTCAACGACGGCGAAATCACGCAGCAAAACACCTTATTACTGACTTTGATACGCTAACTCAGGAGAGAGACGATGAATTCACCATTTCCAGAAAACTTTTTGTGGGGCGGTGCCGTAGCGGCCAATCAGGTTGAGGGCGCGTATTTGACCGACGGCAAAGGGTTGTCGACCTCGGACGTGCAGCCAAAAGGTATTTTCGGCGGCGTGGTCCCGCGCAAGAACGGCGACAGCGGCATCAAGGATGTTGCGATCGATTTTTATCACCGCTTTCCGGAAGATATCAAACTGTTTGCAGAAATGGGCTTTACCTGTTTAAGAACGTCAATTGCCTGGACGCGTATTTTTCCCGAAGGCGATGAACAGGAGCCGAACGAAGCCGGACTGGCATTTTACGACCGGTTGTTTGACGAGATGGCGAAATACAACATTACGCCGCTGGTGACGCTTTCTCATTACGAAATGCCCTATGGATTGGTCTGCAAACACGGTGGCTGGGGAAATCGCGAAACCATTGTTTTCTTCGAACGCTACGCGCGTACCGTTTTCCAGCGTTATCAGCATAAAGTGAAATATTGGCTGACCTTCAATGAAATCAATATGTCGCTGCATGCACCGCTGACGGGCGTGGGTTTGCCGGAAAACAGCACAAAACAGGCTATTTATCAGGCAATCCATCATCAGCTGGTGGCGAGTGCAAAGGCCGTGAAAGCCTGTCACGAGATAATTTCGGGAGCCAAAATCGGTAATATGCTGCTCGGCGGCCTGCTTTATCCGTTAAGCAGCAAGCCCGAAGACGTGATGGAAACGCTGCAACAGAATCGCGAGTGGCTGTTTTTCGGCGACGTGCAGGTGCGCGGCAGCTATCCGGCCTATATGAAACGTTTCTTCGCCGATCGCGGAATTGACATCAACATAACCGCCGAGGACCGCGCCGCGCTGAAATCCACGGTCGATTTTATCTCCTTCAGCTACTACATGACGGGATGTGTGACCACTGATGAAGAGCTGAATCGGAAAGCCCGTGGAAATATTCTTTCGATGGTGCCGAATCCGCATTTACCGAGTTCCGACTGGGGCTGGCAGATTGATCCCAAGGGCATTCGCATTCTGATGAACGAACTTTACGACCGTTATCAGAAACCGCTTTTCATCGTCGAAAACGGTTTGGGTGCCTATGACAAGCCCGAAGCCGACGGCAGCATCAATGACGATTACCGTATCGCCTATCTCAACGATCATCTGGTTCAGGTCGCGGAGGCGATTGCCGACGGCGTCGACGTCTTGGGTTACACCAGTTGGGGGCCGATTGACCTGGTCAGCGCGTCAAAAGCAGAATTTTCCAAGCGCTATGGTTTCATTTATGTCGATCGCGATGATGAAGGTAACGGCACGCTGGAACGCCGCCGCAAGAAGAGTTTTTACTGGTATCAAGGCGTCATTCGCAGCAACGGCGCTGCCTTGAAAAAAGCCGAATCATCAGCAGGATAGCTTTAAATAGACTACGGCTGGCAAATGCCAGCCAAAAAAAGCCCGCTCGGAGGCGGGCAAATAACAGGGGTACTACAGGGTTTCTACACAACAGGGTTTTGGTACTTTCCGTTACTGACTGCTAGTTGCCGCAACATCCGTTTATCTCAGCGTCTAACAATCTTCTACACAGGGACATCAACTTCTTTCGATGGAGTTAAGATACCAAACCCTATGTATGGTTTTGTCATCGTCCGGTAAGTTTAAGAATCGATATGTAAAGCGGCATCTTTACAGCCCGCGCGTCGCCAATATTCTAAAGTTAAGTCATAAAAAAGGCTTACCTGATGAGGTAAGCCTTGAAAACGCGACGACTGTCTTACGTTACTGCACGCAAAATACTACCAAACGGCATCGAAAATCATTAACCCAGCAGGCTGTAAACGATTGCGGACATCGCCACAAGACCCACGGCCACAATGAAGGCGTTACTGATATGACCGCTGTATTGTTTCATCGCCGGCACTTTGCGAATCGCGTACATCGGCATCAGGAACAGCAGCATCGCGATAACCGGCCCGCCCAGCGTTTCAATCATGCCCAGAATGCTCGGGTTAAGCGTGGCTACCGCCCAGGTCGCCAGCAGCATAAAGAGGGCGGTGATGCGGTTCATTTTCGCAAGGCTGATAGTCTTGCCACGGCTGCGCAGTGACTTGGTGACGATCCCGTTAAACCCTTCGCGCGCACCCAGATAGTGGCCGAGGAAAGATTTGGTAATGGCAATGAAGGCGATAAACGGCGCGATATAGGCAATAACCGGCGTCTGGAAGTGGTTGGCGAGATAGGAAAGGATGGAAATATTCTGTGCCTTGGCATCCATCAAATCGGCAGGCGACAGGCTCAACACGCAGCTGAACACAAAGAACATCACCGTGACAACCATCATCAGCGTCGAGAAGCTCAGAATTCTGGAGCATTTCTTCTCGGCAGCGTCGCCATATTCCTGACGTTTCGCGACGGCAAAGGAAGAAATGATCGGTGAATGGTTGAACGAGAATACCATCACCGGAATAACCAGCCACAGCGTCATCAACATGCCATTTCCGGCATCGTTGGTTGCCATGGAGGCATTATGGAATATGGATGTGTTCCAGTGTGGAATAAGGTAAAGCGCAAGGGCCATCAGAACAATAACAAACGGATAAACCAGAATGCTCATTGTTTTAACAATAAGGTGTTCGCCAAAATGTACCAGTGTCATTAATGCCACAATCAACACCAGCGCCAATAGTGCACGCGGTGGCGCAGGCATATGCATCTGGTGAACGATAAAGCTTTCGACGGTATTGGTAATGGCGACGCTATAGACCAGTAGAATAGGGAAGATGGCAAAGAAGTAGAGCAGGGTAATCAATTTACCGGCAGTGATGCCGAAATGTTCTTCCACCACACCGGTAATATCCTGACCGGCATTTTTCCCGGAGAGCACAAAGCGGGTAAGGCCACGGTGCGCGTAATAGGTCATCGGGAAAGCGAGAATAAGCATGATAATCAGCGGAACAAGCCCGCCAATACCGGCATTGATAGGCAGGAAGAGCACGCCTGCGCCTATTGCCGTGCCGTAAAGCCCCAGCATCCACGTTGTGTCTGTTTTACGCCATGCACCCGTTGTTTCAGCGCGTTCCGTGGCAAGTACGTCAACTTGAGAATTACTCATAAAACCTCTGGTGAACAATATTAAGTCATCTCATCCGAGAGACTGAATCACAATTTTAAAAACTGGCATCACTGAATGAGACAGGTTTTGGGTAGCGGGATAATACTCATGAGGAGTAGGAATATCCGTGATTAGGATCACCTCTGGCTTAATATATGGCGGTTTCCTTGCTTGTACGATAAAGATACTGCCTTAACTTAAATGTTTAGCTAAATTAACAATTTACTGATTGTAATAAGCCGTGCTTCGTGCTTGAAAAAATCGAAAGCAGGGTAGCATAAACTGCTTTTTACTCAAATTGGCAAGTTTCGTTCTGGCGAGATAATAAGGATTTTGGTCGAAGGAATAGGCTGTAAATGAAATATCGAACAAGAAAAATCAGGGAGAAAACAGAAGAAGGGAGTGAATGAAAATAAAGCAAAAACCCCTGAATCGACCATGTTGTTATCGATTCAGGTAGATGAGGATGCGGTTATTAATTAAACAGCTCGCTATTGCCGAACAATTTATTGCTGTTACTGCTTTGAATGCTGGTCAGGCAATGCGTAGTGGACTTCTGGGAGGCGCTGCCAGGCGCGGTCATCATGTCCTGATGTCCGACCTTGTTGTTGAACGACGAATGCTCGACACAAGGTTTGGACAGATTGCCCAACGGGATTTCTGCTGCCTGAATACTGAATGCTGCGCCCGAGAGCAAAAGCACGGCCGCTAAAACTTTACTGCTTCTCATGTTGAAAGTGTCCGAAAATCTCAGGGAGAACGCTGTCTCGCCCGCAGAAAGAGGTTCAGGGGCAGAGAATAGTTGATAATTTCGTGTGCAGAGGGTGAAAAAATGCCAATAAAAAACGGAAGCCAAGGCTCCCGTTTGTCATTTGGAAAGGATTATAACAACGGTCTACACATGTTGGAGCGTATTTTGCTCTTCAATTTCTTTATTCGGTAGGCGAATCGTGGCAGAAATCGCCAGCGAAACAATTAATAGCACTGTGATCAGGCTAAATGTCACGACGAATCCACCAAACAGCGAGGCAATAAGCGAGCCAAGGACACTGCCTATCCCAAAGCCCAGATACAGCAGGCCATAGTTTTTGGTCAGATTATTTAGACCAAAGAAGTCACTGACCAGAGAAGGATAAACGGTGATGGTGCCGCCAAAGCTGAAAGCTACGCAGGCGACAGAGGCGAAGAACGTCGCTTCATTCATGTGAGTGAACAGCAGAATGCTCATGCCCACCAGGGAGATAACCTGCGCCAGCGAGATAACGCGAATACGGGCCATCTTGTCGGACAGCACGCCCAGCACCAGGCGGCCGCTCAGGTTGGCGATGGCAATCACCGTTACGGCGTTGGCCGCCGTGACGGCATTCAGATGCACCAGACCCTGACCAATGTCTTTTGCCACGCCGATAACATATAAACCGCTCATGCAGGCGGTCAGGAACATCAGCGCCAACATCCAGTATTGCGGCACACGAACCGCTTCGGCCAAGCTGAAATCACGCGGTTGCTCAGCATGATTATTGATGACTTTGGCTTTCTGTCTTGGCGCATCGGTCATCATCAATCCACCGGTTATGATCATGCTCATTGCCAGCAGGCCCCAGATTATGAAGGTGTTTTCCAGCGACGTGATACTGAGCAGATACCCGCAGATGAACTTGAAGCCCAGACTTCCCAGTCCATAGGCTCCGATAGCGCAGGCTGAAACGACTCCTTTCCGTTCCGGGAACCATTTCACGCAGTTCGACAGCGACATCAGATAACCCGCGCCATCGGCAAGTCCTACCAGCACGCCTGCGCTGAGATAGAGCATGATAAGATTGTTTGAATGTGCAGTCAGGAAGAAACCGACCGCCATCAGGATGCCCGCCGCCACGGTGACTTTTTTAACGCCGTAGCGCTCCTGCAATTTGCCTGCGACCGATGAGGCGACGGCCAGACCCAGACTCAGCAGCCCGAATGAAAAGGCCACGCGGCTGATAGGCTCGTCAAGTTTGGTGGAGAGCTGGCCGTTGAAAAGACTCCAGGTGTACACCGATCCCAGCGCAAACATCGTGATGATGGTGCCGACCAAGGTGACCCATCGGGTTGAAGCCGTATTGGAGATGTCTGCGGTAGAAGATGACGTCGTCGATATAAAGCCAGATTTATCACTCATAGTGGGTTCTCCCGAGCGTGGCTGATTTAATGAAATTAGCGTTATGATAAATCCTTATTCGCCAAGTGAACCGATTCAGGCATGAGATGCGCGCAGAGCGGAATGAAATGCATCAATACCGGTATGAATGACCTTGCAAACGCGGTAAGTCGCCCGTAATTTGCCTTAATGACGCCTTTGCAGCCCGCGCCATGACTGGGTTTGCTTGATCTACATCATGTTAGTGCAAGGTAATTTTCGCCTCGCGCTCGACATGCGCGCCAACACGAAAGACTCTTTGCCATTTTCGCGCACTCGGCTCGACGCCGTCTCGTTTAGCTGAAAACAGGGAATGGTTTTGCAGAAAACTTGGTTCTGGAAACGCCCACATCTCTTTATTCTGGAAAATTATCATTTATAACCCGTAAAGAGAGTCTGTTATGTCTGCTGTTGTTCCTCATCTTGATCACGTAGTCATTAATGTTGCCGATGGGCTGAACGCCGCGGAACATTTGTTTCGCCGTCTGGGATTCAGCCTGACCTCGCGCGGCCATCACTCTTTGGGGTCGAGTAATCATCTGGCGATATTCGATGACAATTATCTGGAGTTGCTCGGCTTTGAAGACAGCAATGCGCTGCAACGCAAGGATTTATGGCAGGCCCCGCTGGGGTTGAACGGTCTTGTCTGGAAAACCCGCGACGCCGACGCCACCTATCGGCATCTTTCGCAGCTCCAGCTGGCGGACTCTGCGCCCAACGCCTTTCACCGCGCGGTAAAACTCAACGACGGCACTGAACCCAATGCACGTTTTCAAACGGTGCCGATTGCGCCCGCGCGTATCCCGCACGGGCGCAGTTTCTTCTGCCAACACGTCACGCCTGAACTGGTCTGGCGTGCCGAGTGGCAAAGCCATCCCAACGCGGTGTCGCACATTGACGAATTCGTGATTGCAGCAACCGATATTCACCAGGCCGCACAGGTCTATAGCGAAATTTTCGGAAAGGAACGTCTGCATCAGATAGATGAGGACGAACTCGGCCTTGAAGCAGGGCGTGCCCGCCTACGTTTTCTTACCCCAGAAAAAGCCCAGAGTCAGTGGGGCGTTTTGCCCTCGGAGCACCCGCAGACCGCGAAAATGGTCGGCATAGGTTTTGCCACTTATTCTCTGGCGTCGACGCGTCAAAGCCTTCAGCGGGGAGATATTCATTTTATCGACAAGGAAGACAGAATAATTGTGCCGGTAGGTCATGGATTAGGGTTGACGCTGGCTTTTAACGAGGTGTAAAAGTGAAGAGGATAAATGGAAATAAATGCGGATTTATTGATCCCTAAAGATAACTCCGCGTTTTTATAAAAAACTCGAGAGGACTCTTCAAATGCGTACTTTTACCCAAGCTACACTCATCGCGTTAGTCTGTTTGGCTCTGAATGGTTGCTCAATGTTCGGACACTCTGGAGATGCCGAAGTAAAACCCAATGGCAACGGTACGGTAAGTATTGGCTCGGCACAGTAAAGTCATCACTTAACAGGCCCTTGGATCCCAGCCATAGAATCTGGAGGCCATTTTAGGGGGATGCATGCATTCCGAATTACTTTCTCTATTTTCCATTTCGGTTGCGCTTGCCGTGGGCGCGATGAGTCCAGGACCCAGTTTTATTTTTGTTGCCAAAACGGCGATTGCCTCATCGCGCCGCGATGGATTGGCAACCGCGCTCGGAATGGGAGTCGGATGTGCGCTACTGGTGCTGACAGCTTTTTCGGGTCTGCATACCTTGCTTGTCACCGTACCCTGGCTTTACCTCAGTCTTAAAGTGTTCGGCGGTATCTATCTTTTCTACATGGCGTTAAAAATTTTTAAAGGCGCAGGCACGAGTTTGAGCGTCAACAATGCCAGTGATCGAGAAAAAGTGGGGTTTATGAAAGCCTTTGCCATCGGCGTGGTCACGCAATTATGCAACCCTAAAACGGTGCTGGTATTGGCAGGGATTTTCGCAGCATTAAGTCCGCGAGATATTCCCGCCTATTTCTATTGGGTGTTACCACTGATCGGTTTTGTCATCGATGCGCTGTGGTACACCTTCGTAGCCTACGTGCTTTCATCGGCACGACCCCAGCAAGTTTACCTGCGTTATAAAAAAGCATCAGCCGTATCAGCGGCGGTGTCATGGCCGCTCTCGGGCTCAAACTCATGTTGTCTAAATAGCGTTTTTTCGACGGGTAATGAAAAGTTCTTTACCTATTACCCGTCGATTACTCCATTATCTGGTCGACTCCAACGGGCCAAAAAGTGGGATTGCTCAAGAATCTTTGATGGGCGCCTCTCTATAAAATCGAGTCAGCTATAAGGGTTTACTATGGAAAGCAGGCGCTTGAAAAATGTCTACTTTCTGCTTTTTGCCGCGTATTAGGACAACGCTCCCGCCTTGAAATGCCGTTTTCACATCCCTTACCCTTTTGTATGATAATAAATCCGTATGGATAAAATATCGTCGTTTTTTGGCCTTGTTTTGGCAAATTAACTGCAATTTTTCGCCTCGTGCAATCCAATCTTTTTCTTGTTATTTCATTATTATTCATATAGTTAAATGAATTTATTTCTGGCTTTCCAACCTTTCTGCCTCCGACCACTCATCCTGTTCACAGAATAACCTGTGTCGTTGACTTTCGTATAATCGTATACGAAATTAGGGGCACGATAATTTGCTGTGGAATTAACCAATGAAAAGCGCGATTACCTATCCGGGTTTGGGCACTGAAGAAAGACCTATGGGGCCGGCCCCGCTGTCTGCGGCGATTTTAGCGGAACCGATGCTGTTTATTTCGGGACAGGTCGCCATCGATCCTTACAACGGAAAAATCGTGGGCAGCGACATTGCCACCCAGACGCGTCAGGTACTGGGCAACATCGATGCACTGCTGAAACAGGCGGGCATGACCTTCGACAATCTGGTGCGCGTGACTATCTACCTCACCGACCTTTCCCTGTTTTCGGCGATGAACGAGGTCTATGCCGAACTGTTGTCCGCGCCTTATCCAGCCCGCGCAACGGTCGGTATCACGCTGAATCATCCCGATTTACTGGTCGAGATGGAAGCCACGGCGATGCGTTTCTAATCCTGCGGCGTTAACAGATTCACTAGCAAGAAAGCAGTGGCAGCTCATTTATAAAACGATTCAGAAAACAATACCGATAAAAAATCACAGGCGAAATGCCTTAACTTTGACCGCACCAGGGAAACTTAATCATGAAAAAAGCATTGCGACTGGCTGTTTGGATGACGGGCTTCACCGGCATTATGCTCTCTTCTTTATCCGCTGCGCAGGCCGCTGATGGCATTACACCGTCGGCAAAAGACTTCGCCGGTATGGCGCAGTGCAAGGCGTTGCAGACCAAATACCCGTCTCTGGTCGGAAAAAAGTGGTGGTGGGTCTCGGCGGTTATACCAAAGGTTTCGAAGCACCGTCCGCCAAGGATCCTTCGGTAATCGAAGGACTGGATCCTTCCCTTTTCGATCGTCTGGGCGGTTGTCTCGGGTTCACTCACACCTATCAAAACGGTTCCTTTAACGTTCTGCTGACCTCAATCACCAACGGCCGCGCGGATATCGGCCCGATGCTGTATGTCACCGATGCCCGCCTCAAGCAGATTGCATTCGTCGCCTCCGTACAGGTGCAGGATGGATCGCTTGTGGCGAAAGGCAATCCGAAAAACATCCATACCGTTGACGACCTCTGCGGCAAGACGGTGGCCGCAGCGGCGGGCACGTATGAGGCCGCTACGCTGATTCCTCAGCAGGATGCCATCTGCAAAAAAGAGGGTAAGCCTGAAATCAACATGCTGATGGTGCAAAACACCGACAACAGCATTCAGGCGATCAAGAGCGATCGCGCCGACATCTATCTGACCGAAGCCGGATCGGCACGCGAAGTCGCGAAAGCCGATGGATCGTTGCAAACCGCGTTCACCGTTGATTTGCCGATTATGGTGGGCTTCCCGATAGCCAAGGACAATACCGTGATGCGCAGTGCCGTGCTTGACGCCATGAAGGTGATTCAGGACAGCGGCGCGCAGAAAAAACTGCTCGATCATTGGGGTCAGGGCAGCAGCGCCGAACGTCCGGCGGTAGATAAAGGCTAGGCACGACGCGGGGAGGGCGGAGCGCCGCCTTCCCCGGTTATCTCTGCAACGTTTCTTTCAACACCGCAATGGAACACCCAGTCTGACCGTCAGGAGTCGACGTCATGCAAGATTTTTTCCAATACCTCACGCTGCCGTACCTCTGGCAGGGCGCGGTAATCGCCGTCGAATTGCTTGTCGGTGCGTTGACCGGAGGGATCATCATCGGCTTTTTCTGGCTATCGCCAGCACTTCGCGCCATGCCCTGATTCGTATTCCGGTACAGGTTTATATCTATATTCTGCGCGGCACACCGGTGCTGTTGCAGCTGATTCTGCTGTACAACGTTCTGCCCCAGTTCGGGCTGCGGTTTAGCCCTTTCGCCAGTGCGATGCTGGCGATGATGATCAATGAAACGGCCTTTTGTGCCGAGATTATTCGCGGCGGTATCGTCGCCACCGATCGAAATCAACGTACCGCCGCGCAGGCTTTTGGCTTCTCGCGAACCAAGGAGATGATCCACGTGGTTATCCCTCAGGCGCTGCGTGCCATCCTGCCGACGCTCGGTAACGAAGCGGTCGGCCTGCTGAAATCTACCTCGCTGGCGTCTGTGGTCGGCGTCAACGAACTGACCATGCGCGGACAGACTATCGTTTCGCAAAACTTTCTGTTTATTCCGGTGCTGGTCGCCTCGGGCGGTATCTACATGATTATGTCGTCGGGGCTGGCCGGTTTGCAGTACTGGCTCGAAAAGCACTTCAATCTCGAGGAGCGGGCGCGCCGCGCAAGGCTTGTAAAAAATGCCGTCGAAGTGCCGATTGACGAGACGCAGGCGCAAATGCCGAAACAGCTATGGGACAGTAAAAACGCCGCCGTCGTGCTGGATGTCGATAATCTCTGCGTCGAGTACGCCGGAAAAGCGGTGCTGAAGGGCCTGACTCTGAAAGTCCGTCGTGGCGAAGTGGTCGTGCTGCTGGGCCGTTCCGGTTCTGGCAAAAGTACGTTGCTGAAATCGATTCTGGCCCTGACGCCGCGCGCCAGTGGTCGCATCGATACCGAAGGGCATGTGATGGGCTGTGACGGCAATGGCAAGGTGCTCGCCGAGCGACTGTTGCCCGCCAACCGCGCTGAATCGGGAATTGGTATCGTCTTTCAGCACTTTGCGTTGTTTGACCATATGACGGCGCTGCAAAACACCATGAGTATTCCCCTGCTGGTGCAGGGCATGCCCAGGGACATCGCTCAGGCCAAAGCCCGGCGTGCGCTGAAGCTGGTCGGGCTTGAGAATTTCGAGGTGGCGCTGCCGCATGAACTTTCGGGCGGACAACAGCAGCGTGTCGGCATTGCCCGTGCACTGGCCGCCGAACCCCGTATTTTGCTGTTTGACGAGCCGACCTCGGCGCTGGATCCAGAGTTGGTGCGAGAAGTTAACCAAACCATCCGATCGCTGTCGAAAACGGGTATGACGTTACTGATAAGCACCCATGATATCGCCTTTGCCGCGACCGTCGCCGACCGCATTGTCTTTCTGCAAGACGGCGTGCTGGTGGAAGAGGGCGGACCCGACATTCTGCAACACCCGACAACCCCGGCGTTTTCTGCCTTCCTGCAGCAGGAGTTGAATCATGAAAATGACTGATAATTCGCTGCCGCACGCCATCGAAGCGCGAGAAAGACTGGGCGACGCGCTTTATCGCTACCTGCTCGGCCAGTCTAAAGACGGCATCAACCCGCAGGATGCCAACGCCGCTGCCCTGCAACAGTTTCGTTTGGTGCCGCGTGTCATGCGCGGTAGTCACGGGCTGAATATTGCCAGCGAGCCGTTTGGCCGCCGCTGGTCGGCTCCTCTTGCCGTCGGTGCCTTTGCGGGTGACAAGGTCTTTCATCAAGAGGGATTATTGCCGATTGCGCGCGTCTGTCAGCGCCTGGGTTTACCGCTGTTTGTCTCGGAAGAGACGGTCACGCCGCTGAGCGAGATCTGCGCCGAACATGACGACTGCTGGTTGCAGCTGCGTGCGGCAGGTCCGGTCGAACGGGTTATGGCGCTGATCGACCACGCGGCAGAATGCGGGGCGCAGGGCATGATTTTAACCCTGCTGGCACCGGTGCATCCGGTTAGCGGGTTGCAGCCGGGTGGCTTTTCCATTGGCGAAGAACCTGGTGCGCCGTGGCTGGAAAACCATCGGTTCGACCCACGCGGGCGTGCATCCTTTACCCGCGTTTCCGGCCTGGTCGTGGCAGACATTGGCCAAGGTGCTGGCGCACGCGAAAACCCGCAATTTACCGGTGATGGTGAAGGGCATACTTCATCCGCTGGATGCCGAACAGGCGCAGGCGCTGGGCTTCCAGGCGCTGATGGTGTCGAATATCGGCCTGCGGCAGAGCGCGCGCTGGGCCACGCCGGTGCAGCAATTACCCGCGATACGCCCGCATTTTAAAGGACTGCTGGCGATTGACGGCGGTATCAGAAGCGGCGCAGACGTGCTGGTGGCCCGCTGTCTGGGCGCAGAACTTTCGGTGATCGTGCGCCCTGTCATTACCGCGCTGGCCGCCGGGGGCGAAGAGGCGGTTTACGCGCTGCTTGAAGGCGTCATTAACGAAATTACGGCGTTGTGCACTTGGTGCGGCGTCGACGACATCAATGCGTTGAACGCAGATTTCCTTGCGTCAGACGTTGGCCAGACGGGAGTCAGCCATGAATAACCCGCTTCTTGTGATGAATCAGGGCGACGCCAGCGAAGCCCGCGTCTATTACTGTGCGCACTTTGTGGCAGAAAGTCTGGGCTTTTTTGCCCGCGAAGGAGTGAACGTCGAATTCACCACGGCGCAGTCCGGCGGCCACACGATTCAGGGAGGGCAGGTTCCGGCCGTGCTGGCGGGCGAGGCCGATTTAACGATAGGCGGCCCGATGGTTATCATGAAAAATCATCAAGATAACGGTCCGGCGCTGGTATGTTTCTGCGCCGCCGTTGCCGGAAATCCGTGGTATCTGGCGGCCGCCAATCCACAACCCGCTTTCAGCATCGCCGCTTTGCGGGGCAAAAAAGTGGTGGATGTAGGCAATGTCGGCACCGCCAGCCTGTGTTTTCGCTGGCTGCTGGAGCAGCACCATCTCGCTGAAGATGACATCACACTGATTGCCGGCAGCGGCGACATCCAGCAGGATTTCGCGGCGGTCGCGGCAGGTGAAATCGATTATGCGCTTCACTCGCTGCACGCGCTGGCACCGGCGGTGGCCTCGGGCGAGCTGGCGCTGGTTCAAAGCCTTTCGCCGCTCACCGGCGCGGTGCCATGGAGCGCCTATATTGCGCGCCCTGAGGTGGTCGCCGCTCATCGTCCTGCTTTTCAAGCCTTTACACGCGCGATAGGACTCGCGCTGGCGTGGTTGCATGAAAATTCCGCCGAAAAAGTCAGCGCCCTGATTGCGCCTTTTTATCCGGATTACCCTTTGCCTGCCCTGATTGAGGCCGTACGCGGATACCAGCAATCACGGATATTTGCCGACTCGACGCAGATTTCGAAACAAGATTTCGGGCATTTTTCAGACATTTTGCAGCAGGCGGGCTGGTTGGCACAGCCTGCGCCTTATGACGCGCTGGTCGACAGCCGCCTCACTGACGGGAGAGAGTAATGGATACGTTAATTACCGGTGGCCTTGTTATCACCGAAAACGGCGAACTTCATGCCGATCTTGCACTGGATGGCGGTAAAATCGTCGGTATTTTCGCTCCCGGCAGCCTGCTTCCCGAGGCGAAAAACGTCATCGATGCCCGTGGTTTGATTATCATGCCCGGTGCAATTGATGTGCATACCCATTTTACCGGCTCGCACGATTTCCCGGAGCAGGAATTGCGTGAAGGGACGCAGGGTGCAGCGGCGGCGGGAGTCACCACGATTGTGGAGATGCCGCACTCCCTGCCGCCTGCCACCACGCTCGACAACTTTAACTGGAAACGCGGACTGCTTGCCGAAAACGTCAGCGTAGATTTCGCGATGTGGGCAGGACTCGACGGTGAAAACCTGCATCAGCTGGCGGATCTCGACGCCGCCGGTGCCATCGCCTTTAAAGCCTTCTTGTGCAGCGGCGCGCCTAACGGCGAAGCCACCGATCTCAAGGGATTACCGCGCCTCGACGACGACGGCCTGCTGCGCGCCATGCAAACGCTGCGCGAGTTTGACGGGCTTATCGGCATTCACTCCGAAAATCACGCCATTTTAATCGCCGCCGGTGCTGAACTGCGCCGCGCCGGACGCAAGGACATTCGCGCCCACGCGCAGGCCGGGCCAGAAATTGCCGAGGTCGAGGCGGTGAATCGCGTTTTGACGCTGGCACAGGAAACCGGCGCGCGTTGCCATATCGTGCATGTCAGCTCGGCCCGCGCGGCGCAGCATATTGTCGATGCACGCGACAAAGCGCGAGTCACGTTCGAAACCTGCCCGCACTATCTGATTCT
This sequence comes from Rouxiella chamberiensis, assembly GCF_026967475.1. NCBI lineage: Bacteria > Pseudomonadati > Pseudomonadota > Gammaproteobacteria > Enterobacterales > Yersiniaceae > Rouxiella > Rouxiella chamberiensis. Next base: position 113,008 of record NZ_CP114058.1, read on the forward strand.
TGATGAAGAAGATCTGGTGCGCATCGGGCCGAATGCCCGCTGTGGCCCGCCGATTCGGCCGCGTCCGGTCGTCGATGCACTCTGGTCGGTCGTGCTGGCCGGTGACGTCGATATGCTGGCCTCGGATCACTGTCCGTATCTGCCGGAGCAAAAGGCCGTGGGAGAGGAATCCATCTGGGAGGCGGGCATGGGCTTGACCGGCGTCGAGACGCTGGGGCCGATGTTCTTTAGCGAAGGCCATATCAAACGCGGTCTGTCGCTCGTTGAGTTTGCGCGCATGACGGCCACCGGGCCTGCGAAAACCTTCGGGCTGTATCCGCGAAAAGGCACGATTTCGATTGGATCGGATGCCGATCTTGCCTTTTACCATCCGCAGCAGAGCTGGACGGTCAGGGGCGAGGCATTTTATGGTCTTGGCAAATGGAGCGCCTTCGAAGGCCTGCCCTGTCAGGGCAAGGTCGTGATGACCTTGATTCGCGGCGTACCGGTTTATCAGCACGGAAAAATTCAGGTTGCGCCGGGCTTCGGCGAATTTATTACGCGAAACACGGCTCAGGTGGCGCAGCCATAAAACACTCAATCGCGCCCGGAGAGGGCGTCGGGAACTATCTTGGCAGGAAACAGGCGATGAAAAAAACGCAGGGAAAACAGGCCGTCACAAAGACGGACCTAAAGAGCGCCCCTTTAATGCAGCCGATGGGCGATGCGAGTATTACGTGGCAACCCGCGCGACCTCGAACGCTTGTGGATCACGCGGTCGATGCCATTTTATCCGCCGCCTCGCGTGGACTGATTTTACCGGGCGACCGGGTTTCGGAGCCGGATCTGGTGATGCGTCTCGGCATGAGCCGCGTGCCTATCCGCGAAGCACTGCGCATTCTGGAAAGTCAGGGCATCGTCTCCAGCGAACCCTATAAAGGCATTCGGCTAATGGACATTTCGCAGCAGCGCCTGGAGCAGATTATCGACGTGCGAATTCCGCTGGAAACGCTGGCCTGCCAGCGCGCCATTGAACTCGGGCATAACGGCAGTTCGCAAATTGCCCGGCTCGATGTAAGCGTTGAAGAGCTGGTCTTGATGCAGCAGCGCGGCGACGTCTACGGTTTTGCCTCGGCGGATACCGCCTTTCACCGTGTGTTGTGCAGCTTTGCCGACAATCCGGTGCTAAGCAATTTGTGGGAGTCGATAGCCCGCCAGCTGACGGTTATCTTTGGCCTGTCGACGATGGGTAAATCCATGGAGGCAATCATTGAAGAGCATCGCCAGCTGGTGCGGGTATTTGCCGCAGGCGATATCGCGCAGATGACGCGGGAAATCGAATTGCACGTCCGCGTTCAGGCGCTGGATGTGGACTATCAGAAAATTATCGCTGACCGACGTCGAGCGGCGTCCGACGCGGATTAAAAACAATGTAAGGGCAGGGCGGGTTTATGAAGATAACGGATGTAGAGGCCTTTTATTTACGGCTGCCAACGATTGAAGCACGTACCGACAGCTCGCAGGATGCACTGCTGATAAAAATCACAACCGATGCGGGTGTAATTGGCTGGGGCGAGGTCGACGGCAGTCCGTATGTCACCAAAGCCATCATCGAAGCGCCTTATTCCCATACGATGGTTACGGGGCTTAAATCTCTGCTGATCGGCGAAAATCCGCTGGAAACCAGCCGTCTGTGGGCCAAAATGCACCGTGCGACCATCTATTACGGTCGTAATGGCGCAGTGATTCAGGCCATGGCCGGCATAGACATCGCGCTCTGGGACATCAAGGGCAAGGCGCTCGACAAACCGATAGTCGAGCTGCTCGGCGGCGCGATGCGCGATCGTATGCGGGTTTATTCGTCGAACATGTTCCAGTACAGCATTGAAGATACCGTGGCGCGGGCGCGACACGCCGTGGATACGGGGCATACCGGCGTGAAATTTGGCTGGGAACCCTTTGGTCTGGATGAAAAGCGCGATGTACAGTACGTCGAGGCGATTCGTCATGCGATTGGCGACGACGTGGACTTTATGCTTGATGTCGGGCTGGCGTGGGACGCCAAAACCACTCTCCGCCGCGCCCGGCTGTTTGAGCCGTTCAACCTGTTCTGGATTGAAGAACCGCTGCATCCCGATGATTACGCCGGTTACGGTAAAGTGTCGCAGACCTGTTTACAGCATATCGCCGCCGGTGAAGAGGAGTGTACGGTAGTAGGCTTCCAGCGGTTGATCGATGAAGGTCAAATCGACATCGTGCAAATCGATGTGACGCGCACCGGTTTCACCCAGGCGATGCAGATTGCCCATTATGCCCACAGTCGCGGACGTAAAGTCTGCAATCATAACTTCACGACGGACATTAATACGGCGGCGTCGCTGCATTTCCTCTGCGCCATCGAAAATGCGCTGGTGATGGAATATTGCGTCGAGCCGGGAGAGATTTCGCGTTCATTGGCCAAAGAGCCGGTCAAGATAGCCGATGGCTATGCCTTCCTGCCTTCGGGTCCGGGACTGGGCGTCGAGCCACGCATGGAAATTATCGAGAAGTTTTTGGTTAAAACGGCTTAATGCCTTGTTTGTAAATATCTATTTGTCTTTTGCTTTGCCGTTTTTGATTATTGCTCGACAGCCATGTCTTTATTGCGGCCCGCCCATCGGATGAGCGGGCTATTTTAACTGGGTGATTGTGGTGATATTTACGACTATTTCTCTGTCGCCTACTTTCTATAATATTGGCAAGTGTTAGGATGTGGCTCACTTTTCCTAGTTGGGATTTTTCAATGGCCAGGCTCGTCGCTTTCATTGCGGTATTACTGACTTTTACGACTTTCACAGCAGCAGCAGACACGCATTACAAATGTGTTTTGACGCACAGCATTCAGCGCCCCAACGGCGATGATTCAGCCGAAGTGCTGAACAAAGACGCCAGAGTGACGGATGCCGGGAATACCTTTACCGTGTTTCCCGATGCCAACAAAACCATTACCAGTCCCGAACTTACCGATATAATCGGCCAGAATAATCAGCCGATGAAAGCGGGAACGGCCAATAACCTGATGTATATTCATGTGCAGAACAGTTTTGTTATTGCCAATGAGACCGAAGGTTATATCTATGCCGACTGCGTAAAAATAGAATCAAATTAAATAGTCACGCGCCTCAACCTTATTTCCGGGTTTGAGGCGATTGTTTTACGGTATTCTCCCCGCGTATTCATAAATAGAAACACTCCAGTGAATTCATTAGCACACTTCTTATGGTCGTCCCCCACGGGAAGCGTTATCCTTGCGCACTTTCTGCACCCCCGCATTTTTCGCTTAAGCTCTGACGTCTGACAACAAAGGTAATCCCCCGGTAATGGCCCTATTGAACGAAGAAATCCGCGACCATTCGGCTGAGTCCTCGCTCTTTGTCCGTCGTGCGGTTATCGCCTTTATTATTGTTGTCATGCTGTTCGGCGTACTGGTTTTCAATCTGTATCACCTGCAGGTTGGCATGCACGCGTTTTATCAGACCCGCTCCAACCAGAACGATATCAAAATGCTGCCGATTGCGCCGAGCCGTGGATTGATCATGGATCGCAACGGCGTGGTGCTGGCGCAGAATATTACGCTCTATCAGATTCAGGTGATCCCCGGAAAAGTGGCGGATTTGCCTGCGACCCTCAAGGCGCTGACGCCGATTGTCGACCTGACGCCGGAAGATCTGGCCGATTTCAAGGACGCGATGTACCACGGCCGCCGCTTTGCGCAAATCCCGTTAAAACTGGCTCTGACCGACGAGGAAGTTGCGCGTTTCTCGGTCAATCAGTTTAATTTCCCGGGCGTGTCGATCAGCAGCTATCAGCAGCGTCGTTACCCTTACGGGGCAGAATTGGCCCACGTGGTCGGCTATGTGTCGAAAATCAATGACCGCGACGACAAGCAGCTTTCGGCAGACGGCGAAGCCGAAAACTACGCCGCCGACCATGATATCGGCAAGCAGGGCATCGAAAAATACTATGAGAAAGAGCTGCACGGCCGCACCGGTTATCAGGAAGTGGAAGTGGATAACCACGGCCATGTGGTGCGTCTGCTGACCGAAACCCCGCCGCAGGCCGGACAGAACGTTAAACTGACGCTGGATCTCGGGTTGCAGCAGTACATCGAGCAATTGCTGAAAGGCCAGCGTGCGGCCGTTGTTGTGGTGGACCCGCGCGATGGTTCTGTGCGCGCGATGGTCTCAAGCCCAAGCTATGACCCGAATCCGTTCGTCAACGGTATTTCGGGCAAGGCCTACAGCGCATTGCTAAAAAACCCTGACCTGCCGCTGATTAACCGCGTAACCCAGGGGCTTTATCCTCCGGCCTCGACTATCAAACCTTATATGTCGATTTCGGCGCTGTTTGCCGGTGTAATTACGCCGCAGACCACGTTCTTCGGCGCGCCAACCTGGACGCTGCCCGGCACCGAACGCCGGTATCGCGACTGGATGAAAACGGGCCACGGTTATCTCAATGTCACCAAGGCCATCGAAGAATCGGCTGATACCTTCTTCTACCAGGTCGCCTACGAGATGGGCATCGACCGTATTCACGAGTGGCTGGGCAAATTCGGCTACGGCAAATCCACGGGCATTGACCTCGACGAGCAGTATTACGGAAATCTGCCGAGCCGCGACTGGAAAATGAAAGTCCACAAAAAAGAGTGGTATCAAGGCGATACGGTGTCAGTCGGGATCGGGCAGGGCTACTGGATTGCCACTCCGATTCAGATGGTCAAGGCGATGACCATTCTTATCAACAACGGTAAAATCATGACCCCGCACCTGCTGGACTCCATGCAGCTCGGTAAAGTGGTGACGCCTTATAAAATGCCGCCGACGGAGCAGATTGCCGACCCGAAATCCCCCTATTGGACCATTGTGAAAAACGCGATGTTCGGTATGGCGAATGCGCCGAACGGCACCGGTTACAAGCTGTTCCATACCGCGCCCTACAAGATTGCGGCGAAATCGGGCACCTCGCAGGTGTTCAGCCTGCGCGAAAACCAGAACTACAACGCCAAAATGACGCCGGTGCGCCTGCGAGATCACATCTTCTATACGGCCTTTGCACCTTTTGATCATCCTTCCGTTGCAGTTGCGCTAATCCTCGAGAACGGCGGGGGCGATGGCGTGGTGGCGGGTCCTACGATGCGAGCCATTCTCGACCATATTTTCGTGAAAGATGATGCTACCGATTGTCAGGATGACAAGAACAAGAGCAGTCCGGCCTGTCAGTTGACGGAGTTAACCCCGGTACCCAGGGTTACAGCGAACATTAATACTGTCTCGAATCGGCGACAGGGGTTAATCCGAATGTCGCTAATTGGCGACATTTAAATTATTGATTAATAAACGAATAAATATTACCGCTGTAACTTGTCTCTTATTGGCGACTACACGGTTGATATTTAAACAAAATTTAACGATAAGCTTGTGTAAGGTTTTATCGTTTGAAAATTTTATCTACCTAATAACAGCAAGTTATAATTTAACTTTAATAGTTGGCACGTTTCCTGCTATATTCTCCGCGGTTGCTCATTCACGCCGTTATAAATGCCTCTGCGGTTTACCGCATCTGCGCTCATAACATTCGAATGACGCCGTAGAAAAGGTGCCTATCGTTCACCCAGACCGATATCGTTGCTCCGGCAATCTTATCAAGCATCGAACGACACGTTGAGTGAGGCACCACCTCTTCTGCCCTATAGATACGCCTTCGGGATGTCTGTAGGGCAACCTCCCGGGTTCTTCTCTTTTCTTCCCTCTTCGCGTCGGTTAGCATCAGGTTATTTCCTGCGTGCGAGATAATATCCTTGAAAAAGTGGCGTTTGTTTCCGGGTTCCCTGAGACAGCTGGTCCTGATGGCCTTTCTGCTGGTGCTGCTGCCTCTGCTGGTTTTAGCCTATCAAGCCTATGAAAGCCTGAATCATCTCAGCCGTCAGGCGGCCGAGATCAATCGCACCACGATTGTCGATGCCAGACGCAGTGAATCAATGACCAGCATCGCGCTGGAAATGGAACGCAGCTATCGCCAGTACTGCGTGCTCGACGATCCTACACTTTCTACCCTCTATCAAAGCCAGCGCCGCCAGTATTCGCAAATGCTTGATGCCCATGCCTCGATATTGCCGGATCCGCGCTATTACCAGAATCTGCGTGACCTGCTGACCCGACTCTCCGCCTTTCGCTGTGAAAATAACAGTCCGGAACCAGAATCTTCGCGCCAGCTCGAAGAATTTTCACGATCCAATGCTGAAATGGTGCAAGTGACCCGCGACGTGATCTATTCTCGTGGCCAGCAGTTGCAGCGCGCCATTGCCGATCGCGGCAAGTTCTTTGGCTGGCAGGCACTCGTGCTCTTCCTTTTGAGCGGCATGCTGGTCGTGCTGTTTACCCGAATGATTATCGGCCCCGTCAAAGGGGTGGAGAAAATGATTAACCGCCTCGGAGAAGGGCGTTCACCCGGCAGTGCCTCGAAGTTTCGCGGGCCGCGCGAGATTCGCGCACTGGCCAGACGCATTACCTGGCTGAGCGAGAGGCTCGCCTGGTTCGAATCGCAGCGCCACGAGTTTTTGCGCCATATATCGCACGAACTCAAAACGCCGCTGGCGAGCATGCGCGAAGGCACGGAACTGCTCCGTGACGAAGTGGCTGGGCCACTGACTGCCGATCAAAAAGAGGTGGTGGCAATTCTCAATACCAGCAGTCGACACCTGCAAACCCTGATTGAACAACTGCTCGACTACAACCGCAGACTGGCCGATGTGCCGACCGACAAGGAACAGGTCAATCTGCCGGAGATCCTGCACAGCGTAGCGGCGGCACATAGTCTGACGGCACGAAGCAAGTTGATCCATACTGAGGTAAGGACCGATGCGACTGCCTGCTGGGCCGAGTCTGTTCTATTGGTGCGGGTGCTGGACAATCTGTATTCCAATGCGGTGCACTACGGCGCCGAATCCGGTAACATTTGGCTTCACAGCTGGCAGAACGGCGCACGCACCGTGATTGATGTCGCCAACAGCGGCACGGCCATTCCGCCGGCAGAGCGGGCCATGATTTTCGAACCCTTCTTTCAGGGGAGCCAACTGCGCAAGGGCGCCGTCAAAGGCAGCGGGTTGGGGCTGAGTATCGCCAAAGATTGTATCAAGCGTATGGAGGGTGAGCTGAAACTGGTCGAGGTGGATTACGCCGACGTCTGTTTTCGCATTGAGCTGCCCTCGAACGGCGCACACTTAGCTGAGTAAAATAAAACCATGCAAACAGGATTCTTATTATTTTTAAGCCGCTTTGGCTTTTTCAACCGTTTGAAAGGCACCGCACAGCGACACAGAGATTCAGATTCCTGCCGTCGTTTTCGCCCGAATCTGCTGCTAACCTCGGCCTTGCTGACGCCGGTGCTGCTGGCAGGCTGTGCCGGTGCGCCGCATGATAAGGCGCGCCAGCAGGTCGAAGAAGACGTCATTCCCGACAGCAAGGTGGTGGATTTTCGCATCGCCCCCTGTGAAACGCTGTGGGCGCTGGATGACGGCGCAACGCTCAATAATTCGCTGTACTGGCTGCGGGCGATGGACTGCTCCGAGCGCATGAGCAATGCGCAGGCAAGCTATCAGGCTTCGCAGATTTCGTCCTCTGGATGGGCAAATGTTTTCAAGCAGAGCATTTTGATTGCCGCAACCGATCCAAATTATACCCAGCGTAGAGCGCTGCTCAATAACGTTAACGAATACCGCGCGCAAATGCCGGGGGCGATTCGACCCCTGCTGCAACTGTGGCGAGAACGGCAGTCGTTACAGGTTGCGCTGGAAGACGACAAAGCCCGCAATGCGCGTTTGCAGGTCGCCAATGAGGCCAAGCTCGAAGAGATGAGCAATGAACAAAAGGCGTTACAGGCCAGTCTCGACGATACCCGTCGCAAACTGGAAAACCTTACCGACATCGAGCGTCAGCTTTCGTCGCGCAAGCAGTTGCAGAGCGAAACACCCGATATGCGCACCCAGGACAACAACTGATTAACCAGAACCGCTCGATTTACCAGCCAAGGGCAACGGGAGAAAAATGACCGCACGGAGAAATGCCAGCCTGCTACTGGTTGATGACGATCCCAGCTTGTTGAAACTGCTGGGCATGCGCCTTTCCAGCGAAGGGTTTCAGGTCACGACGGCCGCGAGTGGGGATGAAGCGCTGAAACTGCTGCGCCGCGAGCGCATAGATCTGGTGCTGAGTGACCTGCGAATGGACGAAATGGACGGCATGGCGCTGTTTGCCGAAATCCAAAAGCATCAACCGGGTATGCCGGTGATTATCCTGACGGCGCATGGCTCGATTCCCGACGCCGTCGCCGCTACGCAGCAGGGCGTGTTCGGCTTTCTTACCAAACCGGTGGATCGCGATGCGCTCTACAAGGCTATCGACGAAGCGCTGGCGCAATCTGCTCCTGCGGGCGATGACAGCTGGCGCGAGCAGATTGTTACTCGAAGCCCCGTTATGCTGCGTTTGCTGGAGCAGGCAAAAATGGTTGCGCAGTCCGACGTCAGCCTGTTAATCAACGGGCAGAGCGGTACGGGTAAAGAGGTGCTGGCGCAGGCGATACATCGCACCAGTCCACGCGGTAAAAAGGCGTTTATTGCCATCAACTGCGGCGCATTGCCCGAACAGTTGCTGGAATCCGAACTGTTTGGTCATGCCAAAGGTGCCTTTACCGGCGCAGTCAGCAGTCGCGAAGGGCTGTTTCAAGCGGCCGATGGCGGCACGCTGTTTCTCGACGAAATAGGCGATATGCCGCTCTCCCTGCAGGTCAAGCTGTTGCGGGTATTGCAGGAACGCAAGGTCAGGCCGCTCGGCAGTAACTTTGATATCGACGTCAATGTGCGCATCATTTCGGCAACCCACCGCGATTTGCCGAAGGCGATGGCGAAGGGCGAATTCCGTGAAGATCTGTTTTATCGGCTCAATGTGGTGAACCTCAAGCTGCCCGCATTGAACGAGCGTGCCGAAGACATTCCGCTGCTGGCCAATCACCTGCTGCGCGAGGCGGCGCTGCGCCACAAGCCTTTCGTGCGCAGTTTTTCGACCGATGCCATGAAGCGACTCATGGCCGCGAGTTGGCCGGGCAATGTGCGGCAACTGGTCAACGTGATTGAACAGTGTGTCGCCTTGACCTCGGCACCTGTCATCAGTGAGGCGCTGGTGGAGCAGGCACTCGAAGGCGAAAACACGGCGCTGCCCACCTTCGTCGAAGCCCGCAATACCTTCGAACTGCACTATTTGCGCAAGCTTCTGCAGATTACACGCGGCAATGTGACGCAGGCGGCGCGAATAGCCGGGCGCAACCGGACCGAGTTCTATAAGCTGCTTTCAAGGCATGAACTCGAAGCCAACGACTTTAAAGAGTCCTAAATAGTAGCGTCTCTCTTTCGGTTCGTTTTACGTGAGGAGAGGATATGATACTTTATGCGCCTGCCGGTGCCGTAAGCACCTAAAAGCTGAAAATTAAATTTTGCCGCTGCCGGAACAAGCACGGGCAAACGAACGATAAAAAGGGCCTGCCATGAAAAAGATTGACGCAATTATTAAACCTTTCAAGCTGGATGATGTGCGCGAAGCGCTGGCTGAAGTCGGTATAACCGGCATGACGGTTACTGAAGTCAAAGGCTTTGGTCGTCAGAAAGGACACACCGAACTGTACCGTGGCGCAGAATACATGGTGGATTTCCTGCCGAAGGTGAAAATCGAAATCGTGGTGGCTGACGATATCGTCGATACCTGTGTCGAGACCATCATGACGACCGCGCAAACCGGCAAAATCGGCGACGGCAAAATCTTTGTCTTCGACGTCGCGCGCGTAGTTCGTATCCGTACCGGTGAAGAGGATGAAGAGGCTATCTAGGCACTCTTTACGGGCCGGGAATTTCCGGTCCGTCCTTTTTTACCCCCTTGCCAGTCTGATATTGCCGCCATTCCCTTTTGTGTCACCGCTCACAAAGCTGAAAAATCTGCATTTCTAAATGAATAAAACGCGCTTGAAACGGCGTACTCCATCCTGGATCAAAGCCTTGTGCCACGGCATGCCAATCGTTTGCTTAAAAACCTGCCGCGGAGACTATGCCTACAGGGGGAAACAGTTTACACTGTGCCCCAGAACCCATCAGGGGCGTTTATTTAAGTTTGTTGAGTCAGGAGAAGCAGATGTTAAAGCGTGAAATGAACCTTGCCGATTATGATGCCGAATTGTGGCATGCAATGGAGCAGGAAGTCGTACGTCAGGAAGAGCATATCGAGCTGATTGCGTCAGAGAACTACACCAGCCCGCGCGTTATGCAGGCTCAGGGTTCTCAGCTGACTAACAAATATGCTGAAGGCTATCCTGGCAAGCGCTACTACGGCGGCTGCGAGTACGTTGATATCGTCGAGCAACTGGCGATTGACCGTGCAAAAGAGCTGTTTGGTGCCGACTACGCAAACGTTCAACCACACTCCGGCTCACAGGCCAACTTCGCGGTTTATACTGCGCTGCTGCAACCGGGCGATACCATTCTGGGTATGAACCTGGCGCACGGCGGCCACCTGACTCACGGTTCACCTGTCAACCTGTCCGGTAAACTGTACAACGTAGTGCCTTACGGCATCGACGAAACCGGCAAAATCGACTATGACGATCTGGCGCGTCAGGCTCAACTGCACAAGCCAAAAATGATCATCGGCGGCTTCTCCGCGTTCTCCGGCGTGGTTGACTGGGCCAAGATGCGCGAAATCGCAGACAGCATCGACGCCTGGTTCTTCGTCGACATGGCTCACGTGGCCGGTCTGATTGCCGCTGGCGTTTACCCTAACCCGGTCCCTCACGCTCACATCGTGACTACCACGACCCACAAAACCCTCGCAGGTCCACGCGGCGGTCTGATTCTGGCGAAAGGCGGTGACGAAGACCTGTATAAAAAACTGAACTCCGCGGTATTCCCGGGTGGTCAGGGTGGTCCATTGATGCACGTGATTGCAGGTAAAGCGGTCGCGCTGAAAGAAGCGATGGAACCTGAGTTCAAAGCTTATCAGCAGCAGGTTGCCATCAATGCCAAGGCCATGGTTGACGTGGTGCTCGAGCGTGGTTACAAAGTGGTTTCCGGCGGTACGCACAACCACCTGTTCCTGCTTGATCTGGTCGAGAAAGGCCTGACCGGTAAAGAAGCCGACGCCGCTCTGGGTCGCGCGAACATCACCGTGAACAAAAACAGCGTACCCAACGATCCCAAGAGCCCGTTTGTAACCTCCGGTATTCGTATCGGTACACCGGCAGTGACCCGTCGCGGCTTCAAAGAAGCTGACGTGCGCGAACTGGCCGGCTGGATCTGCGACGTTCTTGACAATATCAACGACGAAGCGACCATTGAACGCGTTAAGCAAAAAGTTCTGGAAATCTGTGCGCGTTACCCTGTGTACGCGTAATCCAGCGGTTTGCCGATAAAAAGCCACGTCTTCGGACGTGGTTTTTTTGGCCTTTTTTCAGTCCTGATGTGCTTCGAGCAAAGAGCGAATTCTCTTGCGTTCGTCTTTGGTCAGAGGCAACTGAGTGTAGATAACCAGCGGATCGGCTTCGGTGGAAAGGGTGGCATAGGGCGTGACAATCATGGCAACGCCGCTTGGCGCGCCATGTTGATGAAATTCGTCGAGTGTCTGGTATTTGATGTTGAGCGGCATCAGCGTCGCTTCGCGGATATGCTGTTCGACATCTTCTTCAAGCGCCGGATTTGCATCTGTCAGCAGCAGTATCTGCTTTTCCTGCAAGGCGTTGCCCTGCATGAGCCAGGCACCGAATATCACCGCTACCAATCCTATCTCTTCCGGTGGAAACGCGATTTCATACGCTTTTTCAATATCCTGTAGCGCGTCCCGCGTTGTACGCATCAAGCGAGGATACATGCGATTTACTTCATCCTGCATCTGGCTGTCGACAATAATGTCGAAACGGCAGCGCTCGATGGCCGGGCCAAGATGGGCGAACCAGCTGGCTAATAAGCCCTTCGTAACTGCTGAATGTCATGCCCGAGACATCCTGAAAATTGGCCACCAGTATTTCAATCTGCGCCATCAGCTTCTGGTCTTCGGGCGAACCTGAACTGTCATAGCTGTAGTTCTTGATAATCGTCAGCAACAGGGCAAAAAAGTCCCGTTCGCAATCAGCAATATTTACGCTTTTCAACGTCTGCAATTTGCGAAAAATCAGATCGGCGGCCGTAAATTCGGGTTTGTCGCGTAGCCAGCGCAGCTGGGTTTCGTTGAATTCCAGTTGTGTCGGATTGATATCCTGCCAGAGACAGAACTGGAGATAAATCTGTAAAAACTGCTCGTCACGCGGACTGAATTCTCTGTTGAGCAACTCTGCAACCCGTTCAATCAATAGAGGAAATTCGCTGTAGTACAGCGGGTGGTCGAAGTCATCCGCCTGACTCAGCGATTGTTGAAGGTAAGGCGTAAAATGATGATGCAGGAAATCGGGGCTGCTGCGAATGGCACGTCGCAGGCCATTGATAAGGCAAATTCTCTGATCAAGCACGGCACCTTGCAGCCGAAAGTCCTGTTCCTGAGTCGTGGTAATGTCCAGCCGGTGGAGGCGCTGTATGTCGGCGGCAAGTTGCGCCAGGTCTTTTTGCGTCGTTGGCAGATCTACGCCGTTGATTTGACCAACATTCTCCAGCCGCATGGCCTCTGAGGGGCAATACAGCATCAACAATAGGTTGCAGCGACGTTGTTGAGCGGAGAGCTCAGGCACGGAGGAGGTGTCCAGGCTCATATCACCTTCTGGGTTCGGGATATTGAAAATTCTTCATTAGCATAGCAAATCATTGCCGTTTCAACGCGCTACTGCCCAGGGTTTTGCTCGAGCTTATAACTCGGATCACAGATATTTATTATCGCCGCTATATTTGAATTGATTTAAGATGTTACTTTATAACAAGTGTTTGAAAAGATGGCTGACGGACTTTACTTGAAACGAATCGACTCACGCATGATGACAAAAATAAAAGCGGCAGGGTGGGCGATGGCCCTGATGCTGGCGACCTTTTCGCTGCCCGTACAGGCGCACCCCCATAGCTTTATCGATATGCAAACTACGCTGGTAACACGGGATAAAACGGTTATCGCCCTGAAAATGGTCTGGACGATGGACGAAATCACGTCGGCGGATCTGCTTTATGATGCCGGTAATGCCGCGCCGGGGAGCGAGATATGGAAAAAATTGGCCGCCGAGGTGATGGCGCGGGTGATGGCTCAGCACTACTTTACCAACGTCTATCGCGACGGAAAGCCCGTGCGTTACATGCGTCTGCCCAGTGAATATCAGCTCTCGCGCAGCGGAAATAAAGCGGTGCTCGAGTTTGTCATGCCGTTCGCGCAACCCGCGCCGCTCGTCGGTAAACCGCTGATATTTTCCACCTTCGACCCTACCTATTTCGTTGATATGACTTATAAAAACGACAAGGCGCTGCAACTCCCCACAGAGGTTCAGCCCGACTGCTCGCTGTCCCTCTTTACGCCCAAACCCAATGCCTCGATGCAGGCCTATGCGCTGTCACTGGATAAAGCCGACGCGCCGCCGGAGGATATGGATTTGGGTCAACAGTTCGCTCAGAAGGTCACGTTGCAATGTCATTAAAGAATACGCCTTTAGAAAACCCGGCAAGGATTCCCTCCCGTCATTACGCCCTCTGGCCACTGGGCCTGTTTTTACTCTTACTCGCTGCCGGTTGTGCCGCATTTTGGCATTTCTGGCCGCAAATTCTGCTTAACAGCATTATCTGGCAGCGCTCGCTTCATCAACATTTGGCGGAGATTCTTCAGCAGGTCAGCCTTCATCCGGCGCGGGCAGGGTTAAGTCTGACCCTGTTCAGCCTGATTTACGGCGTGGTCCATGCGGTAGGGCCGGGCCACGGTAAAGTCGTCATTACGACTTATCTCGCCACGCATCCTTCAAAACTGAAAACCAGCCTCAAATTGACCTTTGCCTCGGCTGTGGTGCAGGGCGTAATGGCCGTGCTGCTGGTGACGCTGGTGCTTGGCGTGCTGCAACTCTCGTCGCGTCAGCTGCATCAAACCAGCTTCTGGATGGAAAAGGGCAGTTTTGCCCTGGTCATCCTGCTCGGCGTCATTTTATGCTGGCGGGCAGTTCGCCAGCTTGTGCGACGCATTGCCGCCACGCAGAAACAGGCGGGAATACAGATTCAGCGCCTGCGCCCGGTCGACGCCGGGCATCAGCATGATGCTCATTGCGGCTGCGGCCATCAGCATGTGCCGAATGACAGCCAGCTTGCAGCCGAAGGCGGTTGGCGCACGCAGGCGGCGGTGGTGTTGGCGATGGGATTGCGGCCTTGTTCCGGCGCCATTATGGTCCTGCTGTTCTCTAAAGTGATCGGCGTTTATCTGTGGGGAGTGATTTCAGCGTTGGTGATGGCGCTGGGTACGTCACTTACCGTCTCGCTGGTAGGATTTTTGGTATTCTACAGTCGCGAACTGGCGATGAAACTGAGTGCCCGGCGCGGACCCTCGCAAGGATTACAGCTCGGCTGGCCATTGCTTGCGTTAAGCGGGGGACTCATTCTTATTCTGGCAGGTGTCGTGCTCTATCAGACCAGTGTTTCCGCATTTGGCGGCGGTATCGGGCCTTTTGGACGCTGAGTATCAAAATATAAAAATCGAACAATGCTGAAAGCGCAGAATGTCGCCTTTCAGCACTATCTTTTTGAAACCTGAATGGTTATAAAGTTAGGCATCTCATCAATAATATTAATCTAATTTGATTATGTAACAGCACTGACCCTACGAACGTTGGTTATTCAAAAATATAATAAAATTTCTATTGAATGACGCTCTGCACATTTGGTTTTTTACAGCATTCGTAATTTCTCTAAATCTTATTAACTATTAAGCGGTTGTTATCCTTTTTGACTAAAAGGGATTTAAGGGGCAGTGAAATTGAAGACAAATGAAAATATTCAATATCTTCGCGGGGTGGCCGCGCTCTCCGTCGTAATGGCACATACCGTGTCAAGCTTCACTGCATTTAGAGACATTGGCGGATTGGGCAATGTTGTCCTGCATAATGTCGAATTGCTGGGGCAGGTGGGCGTCGGGGTTTTCTTTATCATCAGCGGCTACATCATGTCGATGACTACGTCCGGCAAATCCGGCGGCAGCAGCAATGCTAAAATTTTCTTACTCAAAAGAGCGATAAGGATTTACCCAATCTATTTCATCTGGACCAGCGTCAATATCTTACTCTGGGCGCTAGGCGTGTTTCAAAGGGCCGTACACTATTCCCCCGGTAAAATAATAAGCTCTTATCTGCTTATTCCGTATATTTCTTTTGACGGTGATGTCATTGATCCGATATTACGGCAGGGGTGGACGCTCATTTATGAGGGCTTTTACTACCTCTCTTTTGCCTTGCTTATTTTATTTGGCCAACATAGGAAAAATGGCATTTATATCTTGGCTGTCTTCTTTATTTTATTGAATATTTTCTCTCAATTCATGAGTTCGCCTTCCGCACAATCCTTTTTTCGGGGCAGGTCATCTGGCTTTTTGTTGTAGGCATGTTTATTTATCATCATCAGCAACAGATTTTGGCAAGAATGAAATCCAGGATGGCAAGCATCATAATGATGACCATTTTCCTGCTGTCGGTGATCATTATTGTTTTCAAAAACCATGAATTAGGGGTTTTGCTGAATACGTCCATTACTTGAGCGCCCTCAGTTTCTTCCTGTGCCTGTTTTCAGCGAAGAAAGTCTCGGGCGTAGTTCTGGAGATTGGTAATTCGTCGTATTCACTTTATCTAACGCATGCCTTTGTCACGACGGCATTTGCCATTGTGGTGAGGTCGGGCGGGCTAAGCAACAGCACCTTGTTCATGCTGGGAATAGCGACTTTCTTCATCGCCATCGTGGTCGGAGAAATCGCCTACAGGTTGATTGAAAGGAAAATCATTTATAAAACGGCGGCGGTTGCCCATGTTTCGCCACCGCTTGTCAAACCTTAGTACAAGGGCGTTGGCCAAATGACACACATAAAAAAAGGACGCCATGGCGTCCTTTTCTATTTATTTCAAACCGATTAACGCTTCAGCGCGTCATGCAGTTCATCACGCATTACGGTCAGGATACCCTTGACCACACGTGGGTTTCCGGCAACAACGTTACCCGAAGAGAAGTGGTTGTGACCGCCAACGAAGTCAGTAACTACGCCGCCTGATTCACGAACCAGCAGTTCACCCCCAGCGAAATCCCAAGGTTTCAGACCGATTTCAAAGAAACCGTCAACGCGGCCAGCGGCAACGTAGGCCAGATCCAGCGCGGCAGAACCGGTACGGCGGAAGTCTGCACAGTGAGTGAACAGCTTGCCAACCACATTGATGTAGCTGGTGGCGTGTTGTTTGACTTTGAACGGGAAACCGGTCGCCAGAATGGTGCCATCGAGATCTTTTGCGGAGGTGCCGCGCAGACGATAGCCATTCAGCTGAGCGCCCTGACCACGGGTCGCGGTGAACAGTTCGTTACGCATAGGATCATAAACTACGGCAACTTCGGTGCGGCCTTTAATGCGCACAGCGATAGATACAGCGAAATGAGGGAAACGTTTTACGAAGTTGGCAGTGCCATCCAGTGGGTCGATAATCCATTGTACGTCTTTTTCTTCACCTTCCAACTCACCACATTCTTCACCGATAATGGTATGTTTTGGGTACGACTTGCGAATAACGTCGACGATCATGCTTTCTGCATCGCGGTCTACGTTAGTGACGAAATCGTTGGTGCCTTTCTGAGTTGCTTCTACAGAGTCCGGCGTTTCGTAATGTTTGGCAATTAGGTTACCGGCCTTGCGCGCAGCGCGAACGGCGATGGTGAGCATCGGATGCATGGATATCTTCCAACTAGGATGTTAAAGAACGGGAAACGGCGCGCAGTATAGCAATAGTTATTCCAAACGCCAACGACTTTGGGCTGTTTAACGCGCGAAGCGGCCGCTAACCCATGACGTGGCGCTGGTTTGTGATAAACTGTTGCGATTTTCCGCAACGCTTAGAGTTTGTATGCTACACAATATTCGCATTGTCCTGGTCGAAACCTCTCACACCGGGAATATGGGCTCCACCGCCCGCGCTATGAAAACCATGGGCTTATCCAGCCTTTATCTGGTTAATCCGCTTGTTAAACCCGATTCTCAGGCTATTTCAATGTCGGCCGGTGCCAGCGACGTGATTGGCAATGCCACCATTGTCGATACGCTCGACGAGGCGCTGGCAGGATGCAGTCTGGTGGTCGGCACCAGCGCCCGGTTCGCGCACACTGCCCTGGCCCATGCTCGAACCTCGCGAATGCGGCGAGCTGAGTGCCAGGACGGCCCAGTCTGCTCCTGTTGCCCTGGTGTTTGGTCGTGAACGTGTCGGCTTGACCAACGAAGAGCTGCAAAAGTGTAATTACCACGTCTGTATTCCTGCCAATCCAGAATATAGCTCGCTAAATCTGGCGATGGCCGTACAGCTTATTGCCTATGAAGTTCGCGTTGCCTGGCTGGCGCAGCAGGAAGCCGCCAATCCGGCAACGGAACAGGAAGAAGCGCCTTACCCGCTGGTCGAAGATCTCGAGCGTTTTTATGTGCATCTTGAAGAGGTACTTCTGAAAGTCGGCTTCATTCGAAAACAGCATCCGGGTCAGATAATGAGTCGCCTGCGTCGCCTGTTTACCCGCGCGCATCCAGAGGCTCAAGAGCTGAATATTCTTCGCGGTATCCTGTCTTCCGTCGAGAAATCCACCAGCGAAAAGCCAAATAACGATAAGGAATAACCTTTTAACTCAAGGTTATATAGTTATTTATCAAAGTATTACATGCAGTTTTTAGACCTTTTGAATAACCCTGAAAACCACGCATGTAATACTTGAGTAAATTACTAGGTTAAATAGTTGACTAAATTAGTCGGGAATGTCAGACTCATTTTCATGTTGTCCCCCCATTGATATTTATGAAATTCACTGACAGGTAATCATGTTATGAGACTGACATCTAAAGGTCGTTATGCTGTTACTGCGATGCTCGACGTAGCACTGCATTCCCAGGAAGGCCCAGTGCCTTTAGCCGACATCTCTGAACGTCAGGGCATCTCGCTTTCGTATCTGGAGCAGCTGTTCTCCCGCCTTCGCAAACATGAGCTGGTTGCCAGTGTCCGTGGTCCGGGCGGCGGTTATCTGTTAGGTCGTGACGCCATCGAAATCTCTGTTGGCGCGGTTATCACTGCGGTTGACGAATCTGTCGATGCAACCCGCTGTCAGGGTAAAGAAGGCTGTCAGGGTGGCGAACGTTGCCTGACCCACACTCTTTGGCGTGACCTGAGCGAGCGCATCAGCGGCTTCCTTAACGACATCACCATTGGTGAGCTGGTCAACAATCAGGATGTGCTGGAAGTTGCCGATCGTCAAAACAGCGACCTGCGTCGCATGCCGAACGGCCGTCCTCAAGAAACGATCAACATCAATCTGCGCGCTTAAGCGACGCCGATTTTCAAACGCAACCTTCACGTTTGCGTCAAGAACCGGGTTAGACAAGTGCAATGCGTTTTATCATTGCAGTGTTGTCGCCCGGTTTTTTGCCTTGTTACTCCGCAAAACTCTTCCTTTATTAGCTAAATCTGCTCTCTCGTCCGCGCAGGGTATGATTTCCCTTTTATCCAGCTGCCAAGCCGTTTTAAACTGGTCTGTATAATGAACCCGCCTTAATTGGCAACCTGACACCATGACGTTATCGTCCGTTCGACTACGAACGCGCTGTACGGAGCTTATTTGCCATGAAATTACCCATTTATCTGGATTATTCGGCCACTACGCCGGTTGACCCACGCGTAGCCGAGAAGATGATGCAGTGTTTGACGCTGGACGGTACTTTCGGTAATCCGGCTTCTCGTTCCCACCGCTATGGCTGGCAGGCAGAAGAAGCGGTCGATGTCGCGCGCAACAATATTGCCGAACTGATTAACGCCGACCCGCGCGAGGTGATTTTCACCTCCGGGGCGACTGAATCCGATAATTTGGCCATTAAAGGTGCGGCGCTCGCCAATCCGCAAAAGGGTCGGCATATTATTACCTGCACCACCGAACACAAGGCGGTGCTGGATACCTGCGAGCAGCTCGAACGCGAGGGCTACGAAGTGACTTACCTGAATCCGCAGTCCGACGGTCTGCTGGATTTGCAGCAGCTTGAACAGGCAATGCGTGACGACACCGTGCTGGTGTCAGTAATGCACGTCAATAATGAGATTGGCGTTATTCAGGATATCGCCGCCATTGGCGAGATGTGCCGTAGCCGCGACATTCTGTTTCACGTCGATGCGACACAAAGCGTAGGTAAAATTCCGGTCGATCTTGCGGAACTCAAGGTCGATTTGATGTCGTTTTCGGCACACAAGATTTATGGTCCGAAAGGCATCGGGGCACTGTATGTAAGCCGTAAACCGCGCGTGCGGGTCGATGCGCAGATCCACGGCGGCGGCCACGAACGCGGCATGCGTTCCGGCACCTTGCCCGTGCACCAGATTGTCGGCATGGGCGAAGCCTACCGCATCGCCAGGCTGGAAATGGCTGAAGAAGCCGCACGTCTGACTCGCCTGCGCGACCGTTTATGGAAAGGCATCGGCAAAATCAAAGACGTTTTCCTGAACGGCAGCGAGGGGAATACCGCGCCCAATATTCTTAACGTCAGTTTTGCCAATGTTGATGGTGAATCATTGATCATGACGCTTAAGGATCTCGCCGTGTCTTCCGGTTCGGCCTGCACCTCTGCCAGTCTGGAACCTTCCTATGTGTTGAAGGCGCTAGGTCTGAATGATGAGCTGGCGCACAGTTCCATCCGTTTCTCCGTAGGGCGTTTCACTACGGAAGAAGAGATCGATTACAGTATTTCGCTTGTCGGTAAATCAATAACCCGTCTACGTGAACTTTCTAACGCTAATCATTGAAGATTAAGAATAATCAGGAGTGTTGTAATGACGAACGAAGCTACGACTACCGATATTATGCCCGTGCTGCTGTCTTCGCAGGCGGCCGATGCGCGTTGGGGTGAAAAAGCCCTGTTAAGTACCGATGCTGCGGGCATCACCATTCATTTTTCAGCTGACGATAAGCTGACTTCGATTGCCCGTGCAGCCCGTCGTATCGAAGGGCAGGGCATCAAAAAATTGCAGCTCGCCGGTGAAGGCTGGGATCTGGAAACCAGCTGGGCATTCTGGCAGGGTTTCCGCAGCCCGAAAGGCAGCCGCAGCGTGGAGTGGGCAGAGCTTTCAGAAACCGACTCCGAAAAACTGCAACAACGCCTGAAAATTATCGACTGGGTGCGCGACACTATCAATAAACCCGCTGAAGACTTGAGCCCCGAAAAACTGGCTCGCAGCGCGGTTGATCTGCTGTGCGGATTTGGTGATTCCATCAGCTACCGCATCACCAAGGGCGAAGAGCTGCGCGAAAAAGAGTACAACGGCCTTTATACCGTAGGTCGCGGTTCCGATCGCCCGCCGGTCATGTTGTCATTGGACTATAACCCGACCGGTAACCCTGAAGCGCCGGTGTTTGCCTGCCTGGTCGGTAAAGGCATTACCTTCGATACCGGCGGCTACAGCCTGAAACCCAGCGGTTCCATGGATTCCATGAAAGCCGACATGGGGGGTGCGGCGACACTGACCGGCGCACTGGCTCTGGCCGCAGCGGGTGGACTGGACAAACGCGTCAAACTTTACCTCTGCTGCGCCGATAACATGGTGAGCGGAAATGCGTTCAAACTGGGCGACATTATCACCTATCGCAACGGCAAAACCGTTGAAGTGATGAATACCGATGCCGAAGGGCGTCTGGTGCTGGCCGATGGCCTAATCGATGCTTCCAAACATAATCCGACCCTGCTTATTGATGCCGCCACTCTGACCGGCGCGGCAAAAATGGCGCTCGGCAATGATTATCACGCGCTATTGAGCTTCGATGATGCGCTCGCCAACGATCTGCTGGCCTCTGCGGTTGAAGAGAACGAGCCTTTCTGGCGTCTGCCGCTGGCCGAATTCCACCGCAACCAGTTGCCGTCCAACTTTGCCGACCTGAACAATATTGCCGGTCCTGCAAATGGGGCTGGTGCCAGCACCGCCGCTGCTTTCCTGTCGCATTTCGTGTCTGAATACAAGAAAGGCTGGCTGCACATCGACTGTTCCGCGACCTACCGTAAAAGCGCTTCCGGCCAATGGGCTGCGGGCGCGACCGGTCTGGGCGTGCGTACCGTCGCCAACCTGTTGTTGGCTAAAGCTAAATAAGCAAAGGGAACGAGACGAGATGAGCGTTCCGCATGATATTCCAGCCGCAGGTTCGCCGAATGAAAACGAGCTTGAGCGTTTGCTCAGGCTCTCGGTAACTCAGGCTGCCTATCGCCCGGCTTTTTATCAGGCTTTACTCGAGTCAACTGTTTGGGTACTGGGCGATGCCGGCCAGGAACCGGCGGGGAATCCCGCCGAAATCTCAGCCGGTAGCGAGTTGAACCTGCTGCATTGGGAAAAACAGGACGGGAGTTCTATCATTCCTTTCTTCTCGTCGGTAGAGGTGCTTGAGCGCGCTGCGGCCGGAGAAAGTGAAGACGAGCAATCCTTTGTCGCGCTTCCGGCGCGGATTCTGTTTGAAATGACGCAGGGCGAAGAACTGTTTCTCAATCCGAAATCCGAATACGGTAAAGAGTTCTACCCGAGCGAAATCACCTTGCTGCTTGATAAGGGCGGATTGGCCGCGCCGACCGAACTGGCGCTGGACGCCGAAAGTCAGCTGCTGATTGGGCAGCCGGAAGAGTATCCTTCGGCAATGGTTGATGCTTTAACCACACTCTTTAGCCAGAAAAAGCCGGTTCGCCGGGCTTTTCTGGCGCTGATCCACGACAAAAATGTCGATCCCGAACCAAATCTGCTGGTTGGCATTGAAGCCGACGGTACCCCGTCAGAAGTGGATGCGCTAATCCGCGAAGCGGGGAATGTCGCCAGTGAAACATCGCCGGACGATAAACCCGTCGACTTTTGTGTAGTAGACGAAAAGGAGGGGGGTTAAGCCACTATCTGGTAAGCCACACCCAGCCTTTTTATCAACGCAAATGGGGAAGCTGGTTGAGAAACATTATTCCTTCTTCCGGAAAAGCCTGAGTCTGTGATTTATTACCCCTTCCGGCAAGCTATGGAAGGTGCATGTAGACAGGGTCGCCTCAGGCGACCCTTTTTATGCGCCGACCTCGGCTGACGTCGATTACCAGCCGTGGATGATAGGCCAGAGGGCTTCAATATGCTCACTGCCATCACGCACTACGGCGAATTCGCCATGCTGGCTTACCGTGGCGCAGGCATGGTTCGGCAATATCCGTACGCGACTGCCGTAGGGAAGAGTGGGCAGCGTCTGCTGGCTACCCGGTCGCAACGCAAGAATGCCATGCTCCTGATTGACATCGATCATTATCAAATCGCCCAGAGGTTCGCCTTCCATCGAGCAGACAATGCCATAGCGTTGATCGACTTCCTGTGCGGCTGTACCGCGATCCCGCGACATCGCCATCCAGCCGGCATCGACCATAATCCAGCCTTTCTGATGCTGATGGCCTATCACGGTAGCCACGACGAAAAGCGCAATGTCTGAAGTCTGGCAGACGCCGGCACCCGTCATGACCAGATCAAACAGTGTAAATACGCCCGCGCGGACTTCAGTAACGCCCGTAAGATCTTCACTGAAATGTGCCGTTGGCGTCGAGCCAACGCTGACGACCGGACTCGGCAATCCGGCCTCGCGCAGCGCATCGGCACAGGCAACCGCCGCCGCGCGCTCTTTCTCGGCCATTGCCTGGTGCGCCTGCAAGGTTTTACAGTGATAGGATTCCCCGGCGTGGGTAATAATCCCGCGTAATTCGGCCCCTTCGTTATGCAGAATCTTGCCAATTTCAATTAACAGCGCGTCGCCGGGCACGACGCCACTGCGATGACCGTCGCTGTCTATTTCAATGAGTGCGGGGATTTTTACCCCCGCTTCGCGAGAATATCGAGCCACCGCGTGGGCCTGTTCGATGCTGTCGAGAATAACGCTGATGTCGGTACCCTCCTTGAGCAACGCCACGACTCGCGCCAGTTTACGCGGGGCAATGCCCACGGCATAGATGAGATCTTTACATCCCGCAGCCGAAAAAACTTCGGCCTCTTTGAGAGTGGAAACCGTGGCGGGGCCTGTGCCGTCCGCCAGAATCAGTCTTGCGGCTTCGACCGATTTTACCGTTTTAAGGTGAGGACGCAGCGGCACCCCAAAACGTGCCGTGTGCGCTCGTAAACGGGCAACATTGCGCTCAAGCTTGCTACTGTCAAGCAGCAAAAACGGCGTGTCTCTGTCATGGATACTGATGTCGAGCGGATAAGTGTTATCGGTCATGTTGTTGGCTCAATAAGCGTTGATAAATGCCGCGGTTAAAAGGCACCGGCAAGCAGTCGACTGTAGTTATCGAGGTCAACATTGCCGCCACTGATCACTATGCCGACGCGCTTACCGCGCAGCGATTCAGCCTGCGCGCGCACCGCCGCAAGCCCAAGACAACCGGTAGGTTCCACAACCAGCTTCATGCGCGAGGCAAAAAAGGCCATCTCATTGACTAGCTGGGCGTCCGTTGCCGTGTATATATCGCTGACGTCGCGCTGAATAATAGAAAAGTTGAGATGACCCAGTGCCGAGGTCTGAGCGCCATCGGCCAGGGTTTTCGGCGTGCCTATCTTTACAATCGATCCTGTGCGAAATGATTGCTGGCCGTCGTTGCCCGCCTCGGGCTCAACCCCATAGATCTTGCAGTCAGGCGAAAGCGCGCGCGCGGCCAGCGCCGAACCGGCAAGCAAGCCGCCACCGCCCAGCGGCGCAAAGAGGGCGTCGAGTTCACCCACTTCTTCTATCAACTCTTTTACAGCCGTGCCCTGACCCGCAATCACGGGGGCGTAGTCATAGGCATGGATCACGGTATAACCAAATTTTTCAGCCAGTTCGGCGGTAATCGCCTCTCTGTCTTGCGTGTAGCGGTCATATTGCACGACGTTGGCACCGTAACCTTCCGTTGCAGCACGTTTTGCCTTGGGCGCATCCAGAGGCATGACGATAGTGGCGGGAATGCCCAATAACGAGGCCGAGAGGGCAATACCCTGTGCGTGATTGCCCGACGAGAATGCGATAACGCCACGCTTGCGCTGCGACGCATCCAATTGGGCCAGGGCGTTGAAAGCGCCACGAAACTTGAATGCTCCCATCCGCTGCAAGTTTTCACATTTAAAGAAAATCTCGGCGTCGAGCGCGTGATTCAGAATGCTGGACTGCATGACCGGCGTTTTATGGGCATAACCTTCAATTCTCTGGGCGGCGGCAACAACATCCTCATAATCAGGCAGAATCATCGTTTTTCCTTTTAAGTTCATTGAAATTAAGGCGTCCCCGAACGGACAGGCGCATTCAAAAGGTTATTTACTCTTCTCGACGCACGGTTTTGGCATCGTTGTACAAGGTAGCGCGCGACACACCAAGATGTTGGGCAATAATCGGCATGGCCTTACGAACGTCGAGATAGCCCGCCTGTCTCAACTCATCAAGCAGCACGCGGCGCTCGTCGGCTTTCAGGGCTTGCGGCGCACGGAGTCGGCTGGCGGCAAATTTGTCAATGTGCGCACGAATGACTTCGGCGTTTGCCGGGTCCAGCGTTTCCTGGATATCCACATTACCCGTCTGACAAAACTGCGCCAGCAGGGTTTGCATTTGTCCGAAAAGATTGAGATCGACATTCAGACATAGCGCTGCAACATAGCGGCCGTTTTCATCCTTGATGCCAATAGACGTACTCTTCGCCCTGCGACCATCGGCAAAACGGTTGGCATAATTGGCAATTATCTGCGGGAAATCCGGGTCCGCGATGCGCGCCAAACCCAACTCGGTAGCAGGCGCGCCGACTTCCCGACTCGAAAGATTGTTATGTATCGACAAAATCGCCTGTTCGGGGTCCAGCAGGTCATGCACGACGACCTCGCAAAAAGGAGCAAAAGTCTCGCCAATACCCTGGGCAATCAGTTCAAGCTGATTCAAGAGTATCTGGCGGTGAGCGGAGTCGGAATCATGTTTTTTCATGCTTTACAATTTATCCAGCTTTTTACAAATGGTCAATATTTCTTGTGTCACTGATTAATTTGCGAGGTGTATTCCAGAGATTCTGGTAAAAAATGTTCAGTGGTGTACTTTTACGTCTTGCGGTAACACAATTTTTCAATACATGTGGTTGTATTAAGGTAAGTGTTGGCGCATGTTCATGGGCGAGCGGTAACGTAGGCACAACGACTGCGGTAAGACAAACAGGATCAGGGAGAAAGGCGATGCGCGAGGATTTACGCTCTAAAGGAAGCCGTTGGCTAAAAGGTTGGCGAGGCATTGCCCTTTTATTGGCGCTGCTTTCTTTAAATGGCTGCGATGACCCTCAACCCAAAGAGCTTCAATCCAGGGCGGCCGCTCAGACCTCGGCAGTGACGGAATCTTCCTCTTTGGACACGTCGGCGAGTGCTGCCGCCCAGCACACCCAATCTTCGCAAAATCTGGATAGCCAGCGTCGTGCCGAACTGATTCATAAAAGTGAAGGCCAGCCGCTGACGCTGCTGGATGCTTCCGAACTTCAGCTTGATGGTGCCAGTGCACTGGTGCTGACTTTCTCCGTGCCGCTGGATCCTGACCAGAACTTTGGCGCGTTGCTGCATCTTGTCGACAGTAAAACCGGCACGCCAGACGGCGCATGGGAGCTTTCTGGCAATCTGACCGAACTGCGTTTTCGCCATTTATTGCCCGAGCGTAAATTAATGCTTACCGTAGAGGCTGGCATAAAAGGGCTGAATGGCGCACAGCTAGGCAGCGAACAGCAAAAGACGATAATTACGCGCAATATTGAACCGAGTGTCGGCTTTGCCAGCAAAGGTTCCTTGCTGCCAACTCGTTTTGCCGAAGGTCTACCGGTAATTGCCTTAAATATTAACAATGTTGACGTTAATTTTTTCCGTATCAAAAGCGAGTCGCTACCCGAATTCCTTGCCAACTGGCAGTCACGCAGCGCGCTCTCTTCGTGGGAGTCCGACACGCTGCTAAAACAGGCCGAACTCGTTTATACCGGCCGCTTTGCACTCAATCCGCAGATCAATACCCGTGAACATCTACTGCTGCCGCTCGGCGGTATCGAAAAACTCAAGCAGCCGGGCGTTTATCTGGCGGTGATGCAGCAGGCGGGAAGATATAGCTATACCAACCCAGCCACCTTGTTCACCTTAAGTGATATTGGCGTTTCATTGCACAGCTTCAATCAACAGATTGACGTGTATACGCAAGGGCTGGAAGCGGGTACACCGCTTGCCGACATCAATCTGCAACTGCTTGATGAAAAAGGGCGTTTGCTTGCCGAAGGCAAATCAGATGCGCAGGGGCATGCCCGCTTTAACAAAGATCCCAAAGCGGTGTTGCTGTTGGCGCAGCACGGCGGTGAAACCAGTCTGATTAATCTGCGTGAACCGGCGCTGGATCTCGCCGAATTTGATATTGGCGGCCCACAGGGTTACAGCAAGACACTGTTTGCTTTTGGGCCACGGGATTTATATCGTCCCGGCGAAACGCTGCTTTTAAATGCCCTGCTACGTGATGCCGACGGCAAACCCGTTGCCCCACAGCCGGTAAAAACCCAGCTCATAAAGCCTGATGGCCAAATTGCCCGCACCTTCATGTGGCAGCCGGAAAACGGACTCTATCAATATCAATATGCCATTCCTGAAGGCGGTCCGACCGGTGAGTGGAAAGTCAGTTTCAATCTCGGCGATAACCAGCTGCGTTATTATCCATTTCATGTCGAAGATTTCCTGCCCGAGCGCATGGCGCTCGATTTAGTTAACAATAAAAAGCCGTTGCCTATAGATTCTGCCGTCACCTTCGCCGTAAACGGACGTTATCTTTACGGCGCGCCTGCCGCCGGAAATCGCCTGCAGGGGCAGGTTTATCTACGTCCATTGCGCGAAGCGGTGCCCGCCATGCCCGGCTACCAATTTGGCGCAATCAATGAAGAGAATCTTTCAAGAACATTGAGCGATGTCGACCAAACACTGGATGCGCAGGGCAAAGGTGAGGTCAGCATTGAAAATAGCTGGCGTGATATACGTTCACCGTTGCAGGTCATTCTACAGGCTAGTCTGCTTGAATCTGGCGGCCGTCCGGTGACGCGACGCATAGACCAGGCGGTCTGGCCGGCAGAAGTCCTGCCGGGCATTCGTCCGCTTTTCAGCACACAGCAAATTTATGATTACCGCACCGATAAAACGATTTCGCAGGCCGTGGTCAATGAAAATAGTCAGGCTGAATTCGATATCGTAAACGTCAATGCAAGTGGGCAAAAGCTGGCGGCGAAAGGTCTCGAGGTTCGGCTGGTGCGCGAGCGCAGAGACTATTATTGGCAATGGTCGGAAAACGAAGGTTGGCAGTCGCTCTACGACAAGAAAGATTTAATCCTCCTACGCCAGCAGATAGATATTGCCGCAGAAGGCTCAACCAAAGTGAGCTTCCCTGTGGAGTGGGGGGCCTATCGCCTCGAAGTTGAAGATCCGCAAACCCATCAGGTCAGCAGCGTGCGTTTCTGGGCCGGTTACAGCTGGCAGGATAATACCGACGGGACCGATGCTGTTCGTCCCGATCAGGTAAAATTGAAACTCGATAAACCGGCCTACCAGCCCGGCGAGAAAGCCAACATCCATATTCAGGCTCCTGCTGCGGGCAAAGGTTATCTGTTGGTGGAATCCAGTGAGGGGCCGCTATGGTGGCAAGCCATTGATGTGCCGGAAGCGGGCGTGGATGTGGAAGTCCCCATCAACAAGGAATGGCAGCGTCATGATCTCTATTTCAGTGCGTTAGTGCTGCGTCCCGGCGACAAAAATCAGCAGTCCACGCCGAAACGCGCCGTAGGTCTGCTGCATCTGCCGCTGGTCAGCGAAGGGCGCAAGCTAAGCCTGCAACTTGATGCACCGCAAAAGATTCGCCCAAATCAGAACCTCACGATAAAAATCAAGGCGGCTGTTGAAGGGCAGGCAACCCCTCATCAAATCAACTTGCTGCTGTCGGCGGTCGATGCCGGTGTACTGTCAATTACCGGATTCAAAACGCCGGATCCCTACGAGGCATTTCTGGGGCGTAAACGTTACGGTGTGGATCAATATGATGTCTACGGGCATCTTATCGAAGGAAAAGGACGCCTTGCCAGCCTGAGTTTTGGTGGCGATGGCGATGAAGATCCCCTTTCACGCGGCGGACAGAAGCCCGTCACCGACGTCACCATTGTTGCCCGGCAAGCCAAACGCGTTGTGCTCAATGACAACGGCGAAGGGGAAGTTCAAATCCCCATTCCTGATTTCAACGGTGAACTGCGTGTTATGGCGCAGGCCTGGAGTGACGAAGATTTTGGCCGGGCTGAAACCAACGTCGTGGTGGCTGCGCCTGTCATCGCCGATCTTGCCGTTCCGCGTTTTATGGCAAACGGTGACCGTGCATCGCTCGCTCTTGATGTGACCAACCTCTCCGGTGCAGCGCAAACGCTGAATATTGGGCTGGCGGCAGCGGATAAAATTCAGCTTGACGGCGGCGCTGCCGAGCAACGCGTCGAGCTGGCGCAGGGCGAGCGCAAGACCTTGTCGATTCCTATCAAGGCCATGCAGGGATTCGGTACGGGTCAGGTGAAGTTAACGGTCAGCGGCCTTCACTTGCCAAATGAAACACTGCCCGATTATCAACGCAGTTGGACTATTGGTGTCAGGCCTGCGTTTCCGGCATTGACCAGAAACTTTGAGACGGTACTGCACCCTGAACAACAGTGGCAGCTTCCGGCTGATGCCAATGCACATCTGATAGGCGAAACTTTGCAGGGTCGTCTGCAAATCAGCAGTAAACCGCCACTGGATTTAGCACGCTATATCAGTGAACTGATGGCCTATCCGTATGGTTGTCTTGAACAAACTATCAGCGGACTTTATCCGTCGCTGTACACCAGTCGCGCACAGCTGTTGGCGATGGGCATCAAATCCTCTTCGGATGAGGTGCGTCGCCACAGCATCGATATCGGCATCGAGCGCGTCTTTGCCATGCAGAAAGAAAGCGGTGGTTTTGGTTTGTGGAATAAAGACAGCCCCGAGGAGTATTGGCTGACGGCCTACGCCACCGATTTCCTGGTTCGCGCCGCGCAGCAAGGCTACAGTGTTTCCGAAGAAGGGTTGGATAAAGCCAATAAACGATTGCAACGTTACCTGCAGGATCCTAACCAGATTGACGTGCGTTACAGCACCCAGCCAGACAGTACGCGCTTTGCCGTTCAGGCCTATGCGGGGCTGGTACTTGCCGTGCAACAACAGGCGCCTTTGGGGGCGTTGCGTCAGCTGTATGAAAAACGCCAGAATGCAGTGTCCGGGTTGCCGCTGGTTCAACTTGGCCTTGCCCTGAAAACCATGGGTGACATGCCGCGAGCGGAAACGGCGCTATCGGAGGGCTTGAGCAAAACACGTCCCGAGAAAGACTACTGGCTGGAAGACTATGGCAGCACGGTGCGTGACAACGCCTTGATGTTGTCATTGCTGACTGAAAATAACCTGCAACCTGAAGCACGCGACCGCTTGTTAATGTCGCTTTCCGAAAATCTGAACGGCCAGCGGTGGCTGTCGACACAGGAGAGCAATGCGCTGTTTATGGCCGGGCGTGGGTTAATCGGCAGTGCTGAAAAACCGTGGCAGGTGAGTTTTAATCAGCAACAACAGCCACTCAATGGCACCTCGGCGGTGACTCGGAATATCGAGGCCGCAGAGTTGCAGCAGCCGATAACCTTGAAAAATACCGGTGATGCCCCCGTGTATACCCGTTTCGACGTGACCGGTTATCCACAGCAAGCTCCCGCCGAAAGCGGCAATGTGCTGCATATTGCCCGTCAATTTATGGGTATGGATGGCAAGACGCTGTCGCTGGCCTCTCTGAAAAGTGGGGACTTGGTCGTCGTTCATCTTGATGTCTGGAGTGACCAGCATGTTCCCGATGCGCTGGTGGTTGATTTGCTGCCTGCGGGACTTGAGCTTGAAAACCAGAATCTGGCCGACAGCAGCGCGAGTCTGGGCGAAGCCGCGACCCGCCTGACCGAGTTGATGGGCGATATGCAGCAGGCCGACATAAAACACCAGGAGTACCGTGACGACCGTTATGTTGCGGCGGTGGATGTCGACGGTTATCGACACGTTTCATTACTTTATCTGGCACGCGCTGTCACACCGGGCACCTTTGCGGTACCGGCTCCACAGGTAGAATCGATGTATGTCCCGGCCTGGCGCGCAACGGGGGCAACACCCGAGCAGATGAATGTGCGTTAACAGGCTGGCAAAAGGAAAATGAAAGCGGCAAAGCATCCACGTGGAAATCGCTGGAAACGAGGCGGGCAATGGCTGCTCAGCCTGATTCTGGTCTGTTGCGCGCTTCTTTGGGTAGCGAACCGTCTCTGGCCGCTGCCCATCACGGATTTGCCGGTTGCGCGCGTGGTCACAGCGGAAGATGGCACCCCCTTGTGGCGCTATGCCGATGCCGAGGGAGTATGGCGATATCCTGTTACGCTGGATCAGGTTTCCCCTTATTACCTGCAGGCATTGCTGACCTATGAGGACCGCTGGTTCTGGGATCATCCGGGTGTCAACCCGATATCGCTGCTGCGTGCCGCGTGGCAGGACGCACGCGAGGGCGGCATCGTTTCGGGCGGCAGTACCCTGTCGATGCAGGTGGCACGACTGATTGACCCACATCCGCGCAATTTTGCCGGTAAATTGCGGCAGATTGCCCGTACTTTCCAGCTTGAATGGACACTGTCGAAAACGCAGATCCTCGAGATTTACCTAAATCGCGCGCCTTATGGCGGAACCTTGCAGGGTATCGCCGCGGCGAGCTGGACTTACCTGGGTAAACCTCCGTCGGAACTCACGCCTGGTGAAGCTGCGCTGTTGGCCGTGCTCCCGCAGGCACCAAGTCGTTTGCGTCCTGACCGCTTTCCGGCAAGGGCAAAAGCGGCCAGAGACAAGGTGCTGGATCGCCTCGCCGAGTATCAGGTTTGGCCACAGGCACGGGTAAATGAGATCCGTCAGGAAGAGATTTGGCTGGCACCACGTCAAGTGCCGCAACTCGCGCCGCTGCTTGCCAGAAGATTAACGGCCAACAATGCAAAAACGCGGGTGACAACCACGCTGGACGCCACTTTGCAGCGTCAACTGGAAGAGCTGGCTGCAGGCTGGAAAAACCAGCTTCCGGCAAAAACTTCCGTAGGCGTGCTGGTGGTAGAAAGCGCAACCATGAAAGTAAAAGGCTATCTAGGTTCTGTAGATTTCAACGACGACAGCCGTTTTGGTCAGGTCGACACGGTGAGTGCCTGGCGCTCGCCCGGCTCGACACTCAAACCACTGCTTTACGGGTTGGCACTGGACGATGGCCTGATCGCGGCCGAATCCTTGTTGCAAGACGTGCCAAGACGCTTTGGTGACTATCGCCCCGGAAATTTCGATACCGGTTTTCATGGGCCGGTCAGCGCCAGCGAAGCACTGGTCAGGTCGCTGAACTTACCGGCGGTACAGTTGCTGGATGCCTATGGTCCCAAGCGCTTTACCGCCAACTTGCGCAATGCCGGTATCGCGCTGCGCTTTCCAGCCAATAGCGACCCGAGCCTGGCGGTAATTCTTGGGGAACCGGCTCTCGCCTCGACCAGCTCACCGAGGCATACAGTGCCTTTGCGCGCGGTGGCAATGTGGCAAAACTGCGTTTCGAGCCGCAGCAGCGGCTGGAGCAGAGAAGATTGATGTCGCCGGGCGCGGCCTGGATAATCCGCCGCATTCTCGGCGGACAGGCACTGCCGCAGCCTGATGATTCACGTCCTGCCACTGTGCCACTGGCATGGAAAACGGGGACCAGCTACGGCTATCGCGACGCGTGGGCGATGGGAGTGAACCCCGGCTACATCATCGGGGTCTGGGTCGGCAGACCCGATGCCACGCCGGTCGCCGGACAATTTGGTTATGCGACCGCCGTGCCTATTTTAAATCAGGTAAACAACCTGCTCGCCACCTCGGCGCGTTTTAATGGTGTGATGGCAACGCGCGACCCTCGTCCTGCTTCTGTAGGCATGGCGGCGTTATGCTGGCCAGGCGGACAACCGCTTTCGGCAGGCGATGCCAACTGTCGACAGCAGCGGCAAAGCTGGACCCTCGAAGGCACGTTGCCGCCAACGCTTGTGGCGCAGGGGCAGGAATCACAGGCAGGCAGTCAGCTGACATTATGGGTCAATTCGGCAGGTAAGCAGGTTGCGGCGACCTGTCCCGATGCACATACCAGAAAGCTTGCCCTGTGGCCAACGCCGCTCGAACCCTGGCTGCCGCCGAGTGAGCGGAGAAACGGGCGATTACCCGAACGGGATACCGCCTGTCCTCCGTTGAACAAACCTGCTGTGCAACCTTTACTGCTACTGGGTATTCGCCAAAACGCCATCCTCAAGCCGCTGCCCGGCCAGCGCAGCCTCGATTTGCAGGTGGAGTCGCAGGGCGGTGCAGGGCAGCGATGGTGGTTTCTAAATGGTGAGCAAATTGAAAGTCAGGGTTCGAATAAAAACTTTAAAACGACGCTCAGGGAGCGGGGGCGATACCAGCTCATCGTGCTGGATGAAAGCGCGCAGGTCAGCACACTGGATTTCAGCCTTGATTAAGCAAATTCTGTATTGAAAATGGGGCTTATGGCCTTCAAAGTGAATCAGTGACACATTTTTTTAATCAAATGTTGTTATTCCTGTAGGCAAGCGTTACTTAGCCCCCTATAATCGGCGCCATTTTCCGGCAGCGTTAACATTTGAAATTAACCGGCCCCACTTAAGTCAGACAGAGGTTTTTTTATGACTATCGAACGTACTTTCTCTATCATCAAGCCAAACTCCGTAGCGAACAACGACATCGGTGCCATCACTGCGCGTTTCGAGCGTGCTGGTTTCCAGATCATCGCGTCTAAAATGATCCGTCTGAGCAAAGAGAAAGCTGAAGGCTTCTACGCCGAGCACAAAGGTCGTCCATTCTTCGACGGTCTGGTAGAGTTCATGACTTCTGGTCCAGTTGTTGTTCAGGTTCTGGAAGGCGAAAACGCCGTTCAGCGTAACCGTGACATCATGGGCGCAACCAACCCGGACAACGCTCTGGCAGGTACTCTGCGTGCCGATTTCGCTGACAGCTTCACTGCCAACGCCGTTCACGGTTCTGACGCAGTAGAGTCTGCACAGCGCGAAATCGCTTACTTCTTCGACGAAAGCGAAATCTGCGCGCGTTAATAAGAAGTCAGGCGCACAGGCAGGATGGATTTCGCCGCAGTGACAATCAATTTGTGCTAACGGTCTTTCATTCATAGCCACCTCGCCTTAAAATTTGTACAATGTTGCGCCCCAAAAGCTATGCTGATGGGGCGCAATTTTTAATGTAGTGGTTTGAGCAACAAGCTTTCGTGGGTAGCTCCATCAGGCCCGCACTTCCTTCGAGCCATAACGTGTAACAACGAGGCCAATGTAAACATGTCCAATACTATCGAATTAGATATCCCGGTCCTGAGTTCGACCGAGATTGACTCTCTGAACGTCATCCGCGCCGAAAATGCCGCCAAAGCCGAACCAGGCTGAAAAGTCTGCTGCGCCGGTTAGCGCCAAAATCAACCTTCTGGATCTGAACCGTAAACAGATGCGCGAGTTTTTTGCCAAAATGGGCGAAAAACCCTTCCGTGCGGATCAGGTTATGAAGTGGATGTACCATTACTGCAGCGATGATTTCGAGGAAATGACCGATATCAATAAAACGCTGCGTAACAAGCTGGCAAGCGTTGCCGAAATTCGCGCGCCGGAAGTGGCCGTGGAACAACGCTCTGCCGATGGCACCATCAAATGGGCTATCCAGGTCGGCAACCAGCAGGTGGAAACCGTCTATATTCCCGATGGCGACCGCGCGACCCTGTGCGTGTCTTCGCAGGTAGGCTGTGCGCTGGAATGTACCTTCTGCTCCACGGCTCAGCAGGGCTTCAACCGCAATCTGCGCGTGTCCGAAATTATCGGTCAGGTGTGGCGTGCCGCGAAAATCATCGGTGCCGCCAAGGTGGCCGGGACCCGTCCTATCACCAACGTGGTGATGATGGGCATGGGTGAGCCGCTGCTCAACCTGAACAACGTTGTTCCTGCCATGGAAATCATGCTCGACGACTTCGGCTTTGGTTTGTCCAAGCGCCGCGTCACGCTGTCTACCTCGGGCGTTGTGCCTGCGCTGGACAAGCTCGGCGACATGATTGACGTTGCGCTGGCGATTTCCCTGCACGCGCCAAACGACGAAATTCGTGACGAAATCGTGCCGATTAACCGCAAATACAACATCGATACCTTCCTGGCCTCGGTAAACCGCTATCTGGGTAAATCCAACGCCAATCAGGGCCGTGTTACCGTCGAGTACGTCATGCTGGATCACATTAATGACGGCACCGAACACGCGCATGAACTGGCCGAGAAACTGAAAGATACGCCGTGCAAGATTAACCTGATTCCCTGGAACCCCTTCCCGGGCGCACCTTACGGACGTAGCTCGAACAGCCGTATCGATCGCTTCTCCAAGGTATTGATGGAGTACGGTTTTACCGTCATCGTGCGTAAGACGCGTGGAGACGATATCGATGCCGCCTGCGGTCAGCTGGCCGGTGAAGTTATCGACCGTACCAAGCGTACGCTGAAGAAAAAGATGGCGGGCGAGTCCATCATGGTTAAACCTGTTTAAACACGTCCTGCGATTTTGGCGGTCCCGATAACCTGTGATTCCGATTATCGGCCGCCAACTGTCGGCCTGTTGCAGCGGGTGTGACTCGTGTATTGTTTTGAGCTGGCGTTGGTCTTCTTATCGGTCGAAAGGTAAAAGGATTTAAGTATGGCGATAATGCAGTGGAAAGGGTTTTTCGCAGCAAGTATGGCAATCTGCTTTCTGGCAGGATGTTCCAGCTCAAAACAGCAGGCGGTCGAGGCTTCTTCCGGCGCGCCGCAAACACAACTTCAGCTTGGCATGAACTATCTGTCGCAGGGAAATATGTCTGCGGCGAAAGCCAATCTCGAACAGGCGGTCGATTCGTCGCCGCTGGATTATCGCAACCAGCTTGGCATGGCATTGTTCGAGCAGAAAACCGGCAATAATGCCGCCGCCCAAAGCCGCTATCAGCAAGCGTTGAAACTTGCCCCTCAAAATGGAACTGTCCTGAATAATTACGGTGCGTTTTTGTGTAGTTTAGGGCAGTATGTACCGTCACAACAGCAGTTTAGCCTCGCGGCCAGCCAGCCTGATTCCGGTCCGGTTGCTGACAGTCTCGAAAACGGGGGCTACTGTTTTTTGAAGGCTAATCAGAATGATGAAGCGAAAGTGTTACTGAGCCGTGCTCTGAAACACGATCCCGACAAGGGCGCACCTCTGATAGATGAAGCCGACAAGGCGTTCAAGGCCGGTAACCGTGCCGAGGCGCAGCTTTTACTGGATGTTTACCAACATGTTCTGCCGGCCAGCGCCGACAGTCTTATGTTACAAATTCGTTTCGCGGCACTGGCAGGCAAACCGGACAACGTTCAACGTTACGGCAAGCAGCTTGCGCGGAATTTTCCACAATCCCAACAGTACCAGCAGTTCTTAGCTAATGAATACTGAAGCCTCTCAAGATAAAAGCACTAAAGTGACCGCGGGCGAGCGCCTGCGTCAAGCTCGTGAACAGTTGGGACTTAGCCATCAGACCGTGGCGGAACGCCTGTGTCTTAAGCTTTCAACTATTCGTCAAATCGAAGAAGGAAGCACGCCCGCCGATCTGGCGCCGACTTTCCTCCGGGGTTATATCCGTTCATACGCAAAACTGGTCCACGTTCCTGAAGAGGAACTGGCTACATTGATTGGCAAGCAGGCGCCAATCAACGTGCCGAAAGTGGCGTCAATGCAGGGTGTCTCCTTACGCAAGTCTCGCAAAAAACGCGACGGCTGGCTGATGGGCTTTACCTGGCTTATCGTTTTTGTGGTGCTCGGCCTGACCGGTGCATGGTGGTGGCAAAACCATCAGGCGCAGCAGGAAGAGATTGCCAATATGGCGGATCAATCCACCGCGCAGCTGAATCAGGACAATGCCGAAGGACAATCCATTCCTTTGAGCACCGGTGATGCTTCTTCACAAACCGCCGCGCAACCTGATGCACCAGCCGATGCCACCGGCAACGCTGCTGCACCTCAGGCACAAAACTCGGTACCGCTGAACACCGCGCCTGACACCGCATCCAATGCGGCTCCTGCGCAGAATCAGCCATCCGCTGCGGTTTCACCAAGCCAGCCGACTGCGGCTGAGACCCCTGCTTCAACCTTGCCGACCGGCGATGCACAGGCGAGCAACACCGCCGATGTCAACGCGGTCAGCATGACCTTTAAATCAGACTGCTGGTTGCAGATTGATGATGCCACTGGAAAAACACTGTTCAGCGGCATGAAAAAGGGCGGAGAAACATTGAGTCTGAAAGGTACGGCACCTTACAAACTGAAAATCGGCGCACCTGGTGCGGTCGACATTCAGTATCAGGGTAAGCCTGTCGATCTAAGTCGTTTTGTAAAATCAAGCCGTGTTGCTCGTCTGACTCTGGCTGCCCAGTAAGTTGGCAGCTTTAAGCTAAGCCCTGAAAGATATGCCACACTCGTAGAGGTTGCAGCGTACTCCGCTGCGGCCTCCACTTTTGGTAGGGTAAGACACTGGTAACAATGGAGAAGAGCCTACATGCATAACCAAGCACCCATTACCCGTCGCAAATCAACAAGGATTTACGTCGGCAAGGTGCCTGTCGGTGATGGTGCACCAATCGCGGTGCAATCAATGACCAACACCCGCACCACCGATGTCGCCGCAACCGTTGCCCAGATCAAAGCTCTGGAGCGCGTTGGGGTCGACATTGTTCGTGTTTCTGTTCCCACCATGGACGCCGCTGAAGCCTTCAAGCTTATCAAGCAGCAGGTCAACGTTCCGCTGGTTGCAGATATTCACTTCGACTACCGTATCGCGCTGCAGGTTGCCGAGTACGGCGTTGACTGCCTGCGTATCAATCCGGGCAATATCGGCAATGAATCGCGTATTCGTTCAGTCGTTGACTGCGCGCGCGACAAAAATATTCCTATTCGTATCGGCGTCAACGGCGGCTCGCTGGAAAAAGACCTGCAGGAAAAGTATGGCGAACCAACGCCTGCGGCCCTGTTTGAATCCGCGATGCGCCACGTCGATATTCTCGACAGACTCAATTTCGATCAGTTCAAGGTAAGTGTGAAGGCGTCCGACGTCTTCCTGGCCGTTGAATCCTATCGACTGCTGGCCAAGCAGATTGTTCAGCCGCTGCACCTTGGCATTACCGAAGCCGGTGGCCTGCGCGCAGGGTCGGTGAAATCGGCAATCGGTCTGGGTCTGCTGCTGTCCGAAGGCATCGGCGATACGCTGCGTATTTCACTGGCGGCGGATCCTGTCGAAGAAGTCAAAGTCGGCTTCGATATCCTGAAATCGCTGCGCATTCGTTCGCGCGGAATTAACTTTATCGCCTGCCCAACCTGTTCCCGTCAGGAATTCGACGTCATCGGCACCGTCAATGCGCTGGAACAGCGTCTTGAAGACATTATTACCCCGATGGATATCTCGATAATCGGCTGTGTCGTCAACGGTCCGGGCGAAGCGCTGGTATCGACGATGGGCGTGACCGGCGGCCATAACAAGAGCGGTTTCTACGAAGACGGCGTGCGCCAGAGAGAAAGATTCGATAACGAGTTGATGATCGATCAGCTTGAAGCCAAGATCCGCGCCAAAGCGGCCGTTATGGATCAAAGTAATCGTATCGTTATCAATCATCTCGAAAAGTAACTTGAGCTCGCGCCGAATTGGCGGCGCGCCTGCCCTCCGGGCCGAATTAAACTGAACCCGATAACATGTGTTGAAGTATCCGCATTGAACCACAGGATGCAAAACACCTATAATCGGGTTCATTTTTATAAAAATATAGAGAACTGAAGTGGCAAAGACTGACGTTTCAAAAAAATTGCAGGCTATTCGCGGCATGAACGATTACCTGCCCGCAGATACTGCGTTATGGCAGCGTATTGAAGGAACGCTCAAACAGGTTTTAGGGACTTACGGCTACAACGAAATCCGTATGCCGATTGTAGAGCAGACCCCGTTATTCAAGCGCGCGATCGGTGAAGTGACCGACGTGGTTGAAAAAGAGATGTATACCTTCGAAGACCGCAATGGCGAAAGCCTGACACTGCGTCCCGAAGGCACCGCTGGCTGCGTTCGCGCCGGTATCGAACATGGTCTGCTGTACAATCAGGAACAGCGCTTGTGGTACATCGGCCCGATGTTCCGTTACGAGCGTCCGCAGAAAGGCCGCTATCGTCAATTCAACCAGCTGGGTGTCGAAGTCTTTGGTCTGAACGGACCCGATGTCGACGCCGAGCTCATCATGCTGACCGCCCGCTGGTGGCGCGAGCTGGGTATCGCCGAACACGTTGCGCTTGAGCTTAACTCCATAGGTTCGCTCGAGGCCCGTGCCAACTATCGCGATGCGCTGGTTGCCTTCCTTGAACAGCATAAAGACAAGCTCGACGAAGACTGCAAACGCCGTATGTACAGCAATCCGCTGCGCGTTCTGGATTCCAAGAATCCTGACGTCCAGGCCCTGCTGAACGATGCGCCGGCGTTGGCGGATTACCTCGATGAGGAATCTCGCGAACACTTTGCAGGTCTGTGTGAACTTTTGAGCCTCGCAGGTATCCCATATACGGTTAATCAGCGTCTGGTACGCGGTCTGGACTACTACAACCGCACCGTATTCGAGTGGGTCACCACAAGTCTTGGTGCGCAAGGTACAGTCTGTGCCGGTGGACGTTACGACGGCCTGGTCGAACAGCTTGGCGGACGTGCGACGCCGGCAGTCGGTTTTGCCATGGGTCTGGAGCGTCTGGTGCTGCTGGTTCAGGCGGTCAATCCTGA
Source organism: Rouxiella chamberiensis (assembly GCF_026967475.1). NCBI lineage: Bacteria > Pseudomonadati > Pseudomonadota > Gammaproteobacteria > Enterobacterales > Yersiniaceae > Rouxiella > Rouxiella chamberiensis. The sequence goes on from NZ_CP114058.1 coordinate 152,186, forward strand.
ATTCAAGGCGCCGGCAACGGTCGATGCCTACGTGATTTCTTCGGGTGCGGGTACACAGGGTGCGGCCATGTTGCTGGCCGAGAAACTGCGTGATGCATTGCCGGAGCTGAAAGTGATGACCAACTACGGCGGCGGCAACTTCAAGAAACAGTTTGCGCGCGCCGACAAATGGGGAGCGCGTATCGCTCTGGTATTAGGTGAGGATGAAGTCGCGGCTCAGCAGGTAGTGGTTAAAGACCTGCAAAGTGGTGAGCAAGAAACACTGGCGCAGAGCGAACTGGCTGTGCGTCTGGCCTCGATGTTAGGTTAAGGAGAAGGACCACGTGGAAGTCTATACCACTGAAAACGAACAGGTTGATGCCGTCCGCCGCTTCTTTGCCGAAAATGGTAAAGCGCTGGCCGTTGGCGTCGTGCTGGGGATTGCTGCCCTGGGTGGATGGCGTTACTGGCAGTCGCACGAAAATACGGCCCTGACAGAGGCTTCGGCTTCCTATCAGCAGGCCAGCAGCGCACTGGCCGACAACAAGGCCGACGGCGTGGCCGGTCTGCAAAAATTCGCCGAGAACAACAGCAACAGCTACGGCGTATTCGCAGCGCTTGAGCTTGCCGAACACTTCGTTCAGGCAAAAGATTTTACCAATGCCGAGAAACAGCTGACGCAGGCAAGCCAACTTTCCAAAGACGACAATCTGGTTTCACTGGTTAACTACCGTCTGGCTCGCGTTCAGTTGCAGGAAAACAAGCTGGACGACGCGCTGAAAACCCTCGACAACGTGAAGGGTGACGGTTGGATGGCAATGCAACAAGAGGTTCGTGGTGACGTTCTGCTCGCGAAGGGCGACACCAAGGGAGCCAGGGATGCATACAGTAAAGGCCTTGATTCCAAGCCATCTCAAACGCTGCAAACCATGCTGCGTATGAAATTGAACAATTTATCCAGCTAAGGGGAACCCCGATGCATTTGCGTAAAACACTCTTGGTGGGCGTCGTATCCGTTGCCCTGCTGAGTGGCTGTTCCTTATTCGGCGGCGAAGAAGACGTAGTGAAAATGTCTCCACTGCCAAAAGTTGAAAATCAGTTCACACCGACCGAAGTGTGGAGCACGTCCGTCGGTGACGGCGTAGGCGACTACTATTCTCACCTGCATCCGGCCTGGAAAGACAACACCATTTATGCTGCCGATCGTTTTGGTATCGTCAAGGCGCTTGACGCCGACAACGGTAAAGAAAAGTGGAAAGTCGACCTGTCCGAAAATCCGGGCTTCTTCTCGAGCAACATCTCTGCACAGCTTTCCGGTGGCGTAACGGTTGATGGTTCAAACCTGTATATCGGCAGCGAAAAAGCCGTGGTCTACTCGCTGAATACCGCCGATGGTACGCAGGCGTGGCAGACCAAGGTCGCGGGCGAAGCAATTTCCCGTCCTGTAGTCAGCGACGGTCTGGTGCTTATCCACACCGGTAACGGCATCCTGCAGGCGCTGAATCAGAAAGACGGCACCATCGCATGGAGCGCCAACCTTGATATGCCTACGCTTTCCCTGCGCGGTGAATCCGCTCCGGCGACCGCCTTTGGTGCCGCCATTGTCGGTGGCGACAATGGTCGCGTCAGCGCAGTGCTGATGAAAGAAGGCCAGATGATTTGGCAGCAGCGTATTTCCGAGCCAAGCGGTGCGACTGAAATCGACCGTCTGAGCGATGTCGATACCACGCCGGTTATCGCCAATGGCGTTATCTACACCATTGCCTACAACGGTAATCTGGTGGCGATGGACTTGCGCAGCGGCCAGATCATGTGGAAACGCGAAGTCGGTTCAGTGAACAACATTCTGGTTGAAGGCGACCGCATCTATCTGGTCGACCAAAACGACCGCGTGATGGCGCTGAATACCGAAGGTGGCGTCACCATCTGGACCCAGAGCGAGTTGCTTCACCGCAACCTGACCGCGCCGGTTCTGTACAACGGCTTTATCGTGGTCGGCGATGCAGAAGGTTACATGCACTGGCTGAACACCAATGACGGACGCTTTGTCGCCCAGCAGAAAGTAGACTCTTCAGGTCTGCTGAGTGCACCGGTTGTGGCCAGTGACAAGCTGGTGGTGCAGGCCAAAGGTGGCGAAGTTTACTCCTTCAAACGCTGAAATCTGGCGTCCTTGACGCGGTAGCTTTGTTGGCTTCATGAGTTCACCCCGGTCACTTACTTGAGTAAGCTCCCGGGGATTCGCTCACTTGCCGCCGCGCTACCACGCCAATGACCTGGATTTTATCTGATGTGTTTGACGCGGTAGCTTTGTTGGCTTCATGAATTCACCCCGGTCACTTACTTGAGTAAGCTCCCGGGGATTCGCTCACTTGCTGCCGCGCTACCACGCCAATGACCTGGATTTCATCTGATGTGTTTGACGCTGTAGCTTTGTTGGCTTCACGAGTTCACCCCGGTCACTTACTTGAGTAAGCTCCCGGGGATTCGCTCACTTGCCGCCGCGCTACAAGTTTCAATTACTTTGGGTTTAAATCCCTATCAAGGGTATAATAGTTTCGCCATTAAACGGCTCCTGAATTGCTCAGGGGCCGTTTCGTATTCTAAAATCAGCAAAAATGGTTATTCTTTTTGTTGTAAGAAATTGAATTTTAATGATTTGCATTATAGCGATTGGTTGTCCCCGCCTTCGGGCTATGCACAATTTGTTGGCTGTAAAAAAATGAGGCTCCAAAAATGATACCTGTCGTCGCGCTAGTTGGGCGCCCGAATGTGGGTAAATCCACCTTATTTAACCGTTTGACCAAGACGCGTGATGCGTTGGTGGCGGATTTCCCCGGGCTAACGCGTGACCGCAAGTATGGTCGTGCCGAGATCGAGGGTAACGAATTCATCATCGTTGATACCGGGGGTATCGACGGTACCGAAGACGGCGTTGAAACCCGCATGGCGGGGCAATCGCTGCTGGCTATCGAAGAAGCCGATATCGTGCTGTTCATGGTCGATGCCCGTGCAGGCGTGATGCCTGCCGATCAGGGTATCGCCCAGCACTTGCGCAGCCGTCAAAAAGCGACGTTCCTGGTCGCCAACAAAACCGACGGTCTTGATGCCGACAGCGCAACCGCCGATTTCTACTCGCTGGGTCTGGGCGAAGTCTACGCGATCGCGGCTTCCCACGGCCGTGGCGTAACTCAGCTTATCGAGCACGTGCTGGTGCCTTTCGTCGGTGAAAAGCCCGAAGAAGTCGAGCTGACCGAAGAAGAGGCCAATGCGGCCTATTGGGCAGAGCAGCTTGGTGAAAACGATGCTATCCCGGAAGATGTCGAAGACGACTTCGACCCGACCACCTTGCCTATCAAGCTGGCTATCGTCGGACGTCCCAACGTGGGTAAATCAACGTTAACCAACCGCATTCTGGGTGAAGACCGCGTCGTCGTCTATGACATGCCGGGCACCACCCGCGACAGCATCTATATCCCGATGGTACGCGACGAGCGCGAATATGTGCTTATCGATACCGCCGGTGTGCGCAAGCGCGGAAAAGTCACCGAAACCGTCGAGAAATTCTCGGTAATCAAAACGTTGCAGGCCATCGAAGATGCCAACGTCGTGATGCTGGTTATCGATGCACGCGAAGGTATTTCGGATCAGGACCTGTCACTGCTGGGCTTCATCCTCAACAGCGGTCGCTCGCTGGTGATCGTGGTGAACAAATGGGACGGCATGTCTCAGGAACAGCGCGATGCCGTGAAAGATACCCTCGACCTGCGTCTTGGTTTCATCGACTTTGCCCGTATTCACTTCATCTCCGCGCTTCATGGCAGCGGTGTGGGCAATCTGTTTGAATCCGTGAACGAAGCCTATAACTGTGCGACTAAACGTGTAGGCACCTCACTGCTGACGCGTATCATGCAGATGGCAGCTGACGATCACCAGCCACCGCTGGTTAATGGTCGCCGCGTGAAGCTGAAATATGCGCATGCGGGCGGTTACAACCCGCCTATCGTGGTTATTCACGGTAATCAGGTTAAAGATCTGGCCGATTCCTATAAGCGTTACTTGATGAACTACTTCCGTCGTTCACTGGAGATTATGGGTACGCCAATCCGTATTCAGTTCAAAGAGGGTGAAAACCCGTTTGAAGGAAAACGCAACCTGCTGACGCCAAACCAGATGCGTAAACGTAAACGTTTGATGTCGCACCTGAAAAAGAAATAATTTCTGTCATCATCGCCGAGCTCAATCCTCTTGGTGATGATGTGATAAAAGCTGTATCTCGCCTTGTCGACCTCGGTTGAAAAGTGTGGGATACAGTTTTTTTTGCTTTTTTTCGCAAAATCGCGCCAGATCGCGGCTTATTGTTTAATTCTTCTTCACTTGAGCGCACTAAATTACCAATACAGGTTATAGGGACTATAATTTTTGGGTTACCCGATTTTTATGTTCCATTTGAGGAGTGTCGTGAATGTCAGACAATAATGAAAACGTACAGGGCAAGAAGAACGTTTCAGAACATAAGACAGATTCTGTGAAGCCGCACTTGGACGATACCTCACCGCCAGGCGCACCACTCAAACCTCAAAACAGCATCAGCCCGCCAGGTGCCGAACCCACCGCACCCGGTTCAGAAAAAATCCCTCTGTCACCAATGACAAGCTGGAACAGCTCGAGCCCTATCGCGATTATCCCGAAAATCAGGCGCTGCGCACCGATCAGGGGATCCGCATTTCGGATAACCAGAACTCGTTGAAGGCAGGCGGTTCGCGGCTCTACGCTGCTTGAAGACTTCATGCTGCGTGAAAAGATAACCCATTTCGACCATGAGCGTATCCCCGAGAGGGTGGTTCACGCGCGTGGCGCAGCGGCACACGGTTATTTCCAGGTTTATCAATCCATCGAGATGCTGACAAAAGCCGGTTTCCTCGTCGATCCTTCGCTCAAGACACCGGTATTCGTGCGTTTCTCCACCGTCCAAGGCTCGCGCGGTTCGGCGGATTCGGTAAGGGATATTCGCGGATTTGCCACCAAATTCTATACGCAGGAAGGTAATTTCGACCTCGTTGGCAACAATACGCCGATCTTCTTTATTCAGGATGCCATTAAATTCCCGGATTTCGTGCACGCCGTTAAACCCGAACCGCACAATGAAATTCCACAGGGGCAGAGTGCGCATGACACCTTCTGGGATTATGTGTCTCTGCAGCCTGAAACCTTGCACAATGTCATGTGGGCGATGTCCGACCGCGGCATTCCGCGCAGCTACCGCATGATGGAAGGGTTCGGCATTCACAGCTACAAGATGATCAATGCCGAAGGCAAGAGCCACTTCGTGCGTTTCCACTGGAAACCGACCTGTGGCGCGGCATCTCTGATTTGGGATGAAGCGCAGGTACTGACCGGCCGTGACCCTGACTTCCACCGTCGCGAGCTGTGGGAATCCATCGAAGCCGGTGATTATCCGGAATACGAACTGGGCTTGCAGATCATTCCTGAAGAAGACGAAGAGAAGTTCGATTTCGATATTCTCGACGCCACCAAATTGATTCCTGAATCGCTGGTACCGGTTCAAATCGTCGGCAAAATGGTGCTGGATCGCAATCCGGACAACTATTTCAGTGAAACGGAACAGGTTGCATTCTGTCCGGGCAATATCGTGCCGGGCCTCGATTTCTCTGATGATCCCCTGCTGCAAGGGCGTCTGGTTCTCGTATCTCGATACCCAGATCAGTCGTCTCGGCGGGCCGAACTTCCATGAAATTCCGATTAATAAACCGGTATGTCCGTTCCATAATCATCAGCGTGACGGCATGCATCGCATGGGCATTTCAGGTGCGCCAAACTACGAGCCGAATTCGCTGAACAACAACTGGCCGCGCGAGACGCCACCGGCTGCGGCAAATGGCGGATTTGCGACCCAACCTCAGGCGGTGAGCGGTGAAAAAATCCGTCGTCGCAGTGAAACCTTTGCCGATTATTATTCGCATCCACGACTATTCTGGTTGAGCCAGACGGAAACCGAGCAGGCGCACATTGTCGGCGCATTCAGTTTTGAGCTGGGGAAAGTCGTGCGTCCGTGGATACGTGAACGCGCCGTCGATCAACTGACCTATATCGATCACAGCCTGGCGAGTCAGGTCGCGAAAAATCTGGGTATCGAGCTGACGCAGGAGCAGCTTTCGCACCCGATCCCGGATGCCGTTAGTGGTCTGGACAGCGACGAAGCGCTGAGCCTGTACGCCAACAAAATTCACCCCGTGAAATCACGTCAGGTCGCGATTCTCGTGGCCGATGGCGTGTGTGGCGATTCGGTCGACAAGATTGTGACCGAGCTGAATGCCCTGGGCGTGCATACCAAAATCTTCGCGCCGCATCTTGGCAAGGTTAATACGTTGCAGGGCGGTGAAATCGCCGTTGACGGGACCATCGAAGGCAATCCGTCCGTTACCGTCGATGCCGTTATCGTGCCAACCGGTGCGGACAGCATTGCGGCTCTGAAGAAAAACGGCAATGCCAAAAACTATCTGTTGCAGGCGTTCAAGCATCTGAAAGCTATCGGTTTGCAGGGCGATGCATTGGAACTCTACCAGTCTCTGCCGTTGCCTCAACCGGATGAGGGTGTGCTGGTCGATGACGATGCCAATCTGTTGACCGACAACTTTGTGGAAGCCTTGAAAAAGCACCGCGTCTGGTCGCGTGAAGCGGCTGCACAGGAAGTGCCGGCATAACGTAAAAAACGCCTGACGACAAGTCGGGCGCTTTTAGGCGGATAAAAAAATGCGCGCTGTTAATCACAGGGCGCATTTTCTCGTTCAGGAGTCAGCTGTCAGGCTTTGCGTCGGCTTTTGGCTTTCGCTTCCAGCGGCGTTACCTGAACCACTTCGCTTTCGACCCAGCCATCGGAAAGTCGCGTTCTTAGCGTTTCACCGCGGCTTATCTGCGCGGTATTTTTCAGCAACTCACCTTTTGGCGTTGTCGTAACACTATAACCGCGCGCAAGCGTTGCCAGCGGACTGACCGCCTCAAGCTGGGTGCAGGCCGTTCCGAAACGCCGACGTTGCTCGCCTAACTGGCTGGACATCGCCTGTTGTAGACGATACTGGAGCTTCTGCACCCGCTGCTGCATCAGATGGACGCGGCGCTGCGGTTGATGCTGACTCAGGCGTTGTTGCAGATTCTGGGTGCGGCGCAACAGGCGGCGCAGATGATTTTGCATTGCGTCATCGAGGCGGCTTCGCAGCTTGAACAACGCCGTTTGCTGGCGGGCAAGCCGCAAATGCGGATGCTGTTGCTGAAGGCGATGATTCAGACGGGTAAAACGCTGCGCCATCTGCGCCAGATAATAGTCCATCGCCATTTCCAGACGCTGCTGCTGTGACTGAATCTGTCGCAGCAATTCAAGCTGATTGCGACTGATCAGTTCAGCTGCCGCCGAAGGCGTAGGCGCGCGCAGGTCAGCCACAAAATCGGCGATGGTCACGTCGGTTTCATGCCCTACGGCGCTGACAACAGGCAGGCGGCTGGCGAAAATCGCGCGCGCCACCCGTTCGTCATTGAAACTCGACAGGTCTTCCAGCGAACCGCCTCCGCGCCCGACGATGAGCACGTCACACTCCTGACGCTGATTGGCAAGCGTAATGGCGCGCACGATTTGCAGCGGCGCATCGACGCCTTGCACGGCGGTGGGGTAGATGATGACGGGCAGAGAAGGATCACGGCGCTTGAGTACCTGCAGGATATCGTGCAACGCCGCACCGCTCGCAGACGTTATCACGCCCACGCATTTGGCGGGCGAGGGCAGGGCCTGCTTGTGTTCGGCATCAAACAGCCCTTCTGCCGACAGCATCTGCTTGAGCATCTCAAACTGCTGCTGCAACAGACCGTCGCCCGCAGGCTGCATGCTTTCGGCAATAAGCTGGTAGTCGCCGCGCGGCTCGTACAGGGTAACGGAGGCTCGCACCAGCACCTGCTGACCATTTTGCGGACGGAAGGTCGTGCGTCGATTGCTGTTGCGAAACATCGCGCATTTGACCTGCGAGCGCGCGTCTTTAAGTGTGAAGTACCAGTGACCGGAAGAGGGTTGCGAGAAGTTGGAGATTTCACCGGAGAGCCAAACCTGACCCATCTCGTTTTCCAGCAACTCACGGACCGTCTGGTTAAGGCGGCTCACGGTAAAAATGGGTGGCGAAGAAGGTAGTGGCATGTGACCCGGATCGAATTCGAAAACAGAGACTTAATCAATCGATACTACAGGCAGATACGAGGTAATCAAGAAGTTTTTATTAAAATTGTGAAATAGTACTAGAGCAAACGATTAAGTGCCTGTATACTCTCGCTGCAATATTTTATCTTTTCTCCGCATACCATCTTGGTGAGATATTGCCCATGCTACGTTTAAAGAAAGAAGCTCTAACGTTTGACGACGTCCTCCTCGTACCAGCTCACTCCACAGTTCTGCCTAATACTGCCGATCTTGGCACGCAGCTGACCGCTAAAATCCGTCTGAACATTCCTATGCTCTCTGCAGCCATGGACACGGTTACCGAAGCAAACCTGGCCATTGCTCTGGCTCAGGAAGGCGGGATGGGTTTCATTCATAAAAACATGTCCATCGAGCGTCAGGCTGAAGAAGTCCGCCGCGTGAAAAAACATGAAAGCGGCGTTGTTGCCGATCCTAAAACCGTGACACCTTCCACGACCCTGCGTCAGGTGAAGGAACTCACTGAAATCAACGGTTTTGCCGGTTATCCTGTTGTGACGGAAGCCAACGAACTGGTCGGTATCATTACCGGTCGTGACGTGCGCTTCGTAACCGATCTGGAGCAGCCTGTTACTGCGGTTATGACCCCGAAAGAGCGTCTGGTTACCGTTAAAGAAGGCGAAGCGCGTGAAGTCGTTCTGCAGAAAATGCACGAAAAACGCGTTGAGAAGGCGCTGGTTGTCGACAGCCAGTTCCACCTGATTGGTATGATTACCGTTAAAGACTTCCAGAAAGCGGAACGTAAACCTAACGCCTGTAAAGATGAAAACGGCAGCCTGCGTGTCGGCGCTGCGGTTGGCGCAGGTGCGGGCAACGAAGAGCGTATCGATGCGCTGGTTGCGGCCGGTGTTGACGTGCTGCTGATAGATTCCTCTCACGGCCATTCCGAAGGCGTTCTCGGCCGTATTCGTGCAACTCGCCAGAAATACCCTGATCTGCAAATCATCGGCGGCAACGTTGCCACCGGCGAAGGCGCAAAAGCGCTGGCAGATGCAGGCGTAAGCGCAGTGAAAGTGGGTATCGGCCCGGGTTCAATCTGTACTACCCGTATGGTTACCGGCGTAGGTGTTCCACAGATTACGGCGGTTTCCGATGCCGTCGAAGCGCTTGAAGGCACCGGTATTCCGGTCATCGCCGATGGCGGTATTCGTTTCTCCGGCGACATCGCCAAAGCCATCGCTGCGGGCGCAAGCTGCGTGATGGTCGGCGGCATGCTGGCTGGAACCGAAGAGTCTCCGGGCGAAATCGAACTGTATCAAGGTCGTGCATTCAAGTCTTACCGTGGTATGGGTTCCCTTGGCGCGATGTCCAAAGGGTCTTCCGACCGTTACTTCCAGAGCGATAACGCCGCCGACAAACTGGTACCGGAAGGTATCGAAGGCCGCGTTGCCTACAAAGGCCGCCTGAAAGAAATCGTGCATCAGCAAATGGGCGGTCTGCGCTCCTGTATGGGTCTGACCGGCTGTGCTACTATCCTCGACCTTCGTACCAAGGCTGAATTTGTTCGCATCAGCGGTGCCGGTATCCAGGAAAGTCATGTGCATGACGTGACTATCACCAAAGAGTCACCTAACTACCGCATGGGCTCATAATAATATTGGCGTTGGCACGCTTTCTTTCGCAATGCTTGCCAACGTCTTGAATGAGCCGGTGTTTGAACCCGGTTTCGGCCGGGTTAATCAGTTTCTTAGTTATTTTCTTTAAAACTTTAACGCTCTGGAAAATCACCCGCATGAGTGAAAATATTCATAAGCATCGCATTCTTATCCTTGATTTCGGTTCCCAGTACACCCAGCTGGTTGCTCGCCGCGTTCGTGAACTCGGTGTGTATTGCGAACTCTGGGCATGGGATGTGACTGAAGCCCAAATCCGTGAATTCAACCCGAACGGCATCATCCTGTCAGGCGGCCCGGAAAGCACCACTGAACTCGACAGCCCACGCGCTCCAGACTACGTGTTTGAAGCCGGTGTTCCGGTTCTGGGCGTGTGCTACGGCATGCAGACGATGGCAATGCAGTTGGGTGGCCACGTAGAAGGCTCGACCGAGCGCGAATTTGGCTATGCACAGGTTGAAGTGCAGACCAACAGCGCACTGGTTCGCGGCATTGAAGACGCGCTGAGCGCCAACAATAAACCGCTGCTTGACGTGTGGATGAGCCATGGCGATAAAGTCACCGCCATTCCTGCCGACTTCGTGACCGTTGCCAGCACCGACAACTGTCCGTTTGCCATCATGGCCAACGAAGAAAAACGCTTCTATGGCGTGCAGTTCCACCCGGAAGTTACGCATACCCGTCAGGGCCTGCGCATGCTCGAGCGTTTCGTTATCGACATCTGTGAATGTGAAGCGCTGTGGACACCGGCTAAAATCATCGAAGACGCCATTGAACGTCTGAAAGTGCAGATTGGCGATGACCACGTGATCCTCGGCCTGTCCGGCGGCGTTGACTCCTCCGTCACCGCCATGTTGCTGCACCGCGCCATCGGCGATCGTCTGACCTGCGTGTTCGTCGACAACGGCCTGCTGCGTCTGCACGAAGCGGATCAGGTTCTTGAAATGTTCGGCGACCGTTTCGGTCTGAACATCGTTCACGTTGCTGCCGAAGACCGTTTCCTGTCGGCACTGGCTGGCGAGAGCGATCCCGAAGCCAAACGCAAAATCATCGGCCGCGTCTTTGTTGAAGTCTTCGATGAAGAAGCCTGCAAGCAAGACGCCGTGAAATGGCTGGCGCAGGGCACCATCTATCCAGACGTTATCGAGTCTGCGGCCTCCGCAACCGGTAAGGCACACGTCATCAAGTCTCACCACAACGTGGGCGGCCTGCCGAAAGAGATGAAACTGGGTCTGGTCGAGCCGTTGAAAGAGCTGTTCAAAGATGAAGTGCGCAAGATCGGTCTGGAACTGGGTCTGCCGTACGACATGCTTTACCGTCACCCGTTCCCGGGTCCGGGTCTGGGCGTGCGTGTTCTGGGCGAAGTGAAGAAAGAGTATTGTGACCTGCTGCGTCGCGCCGATGCCATCTTCATCGAAGAATTGCATAAAGCCGACCTGTACCACAAAGTCAGCCAGGCATTCACCGTCTTCCTGCCGGTGCGTTCCGTCGGCGTTATGGGCGATGGCCGCAAATACGACTGGGTTGTTTCCCTGCGCGCGGTTGAAACCATCGACTTTATGACGGCACACTGGGCGCACCTGCCCTACGATTTCCTTGGCCGTTGCTCAAACCGCATCATCAACGAAGTCGACGGCATTTCCCGCGTGGTCTACGACATCTCGGGCAAACCGCCTGCGACTATCGAGTGGGAATGATTTCGTTATCGATTAACGAATGAGCTTGCCAATAACTCTAGGCCCTCCGCGAAAGCGGGGGCTTTTTTTATGTGTGCTGCAAAAAACTGCCCCGGCATTGTCAGCGAGATAGGCACCACATTACTGCGCCGATGTGAAAAATAGTGATATTAAAAGAGAGTTCACAAGGTTGTGTGAAAAGGGGTTAATAAAATTAAATTAAATAACTTAATGATTAAATTAATAAAATAAGAAAAATTGCCATGAATCGCAAACGCCTGAACTGTGACATCTCTTCTATTTTTGTGAATTTACGTTAAATATAATGTGACGTATCTTCATAGGGATACTTACGCGCCTGAAAGGGTGGATGCAGCAATCATCTGACTTACGAGATCAACGATAATGAGTAATTCAACGAAAGTGGAAGCAGTGTGCGCATTAGTGGTTCGTTCGCCGTTTGACGCGGAGATTCTGCCTGCCTGGGAGAAGCAGGGACATAGTGTTGATATTAAATGGAATCCGACCACCGTTATTATGGATAACCTCCGCGCAGGCGAGCGTAGCGATGTTGCGGTAGTCACCGTTTCTGCAATGGATGAGCTTATTGCCGCAGGAATCGTCGAGGCCGAAACTCGTGTCGAACTTGTAGAGTCACGAATCGGGTTAGCGGTTAAAGCCGGTGAAGCACACCCTGATATCCGTGATAAAGAGGCGTTTATCGCCACACTTCTCAACGCACGTTCCGTGGCCTATTCGTTGGGCGGTGCCAGCGGTATCTATTTCAAAACGTTGATTGAAAAACTGGGCATAGCCGAGGAAATCAATGCCAAAGCCACGACGATTCCGGAAGGTTTTACCGCCGAAAAGCTCGTTACGGGCGAGGCGAGTCTGGCTATCCAGCAAATCAGTGAGTTAATGGTAGTACCGGGTATCGAGATTATCGGTGCACTGCCGGATGCCGTGCAGAAAGCGACCTCTTTCTCGGCGGCGCGTTTTAAAGAGGCCAAAAATCCTCAGCTTGCCCAGCAGTTCCTCCAGCATTTACAGTCACCTGAAGCCGCGAAAGCCTATAAAGAGCAGGGGTTGGAACCTCTTTATTAACAATACGTTGACCATTTAAAACTGATTTTTATCTGATATTTTGCAGCGAGAAGCCTATGTTGCCCACTGAACGGCGTAATTATATTTTTCGCTACGTGCATGAAAAGCAGATAGCGGCAATAAACGATCTCGCCCAGTTGATGAGCGTGTCGCATATGACTATCCGCCGCGACGTCGAAGAGCTTGAAAAAGAGGGCAAAATTACCCGCGTCAGCGGCGGAGTAAAGCTTAGCGAGGCGCTTCGTCAGGAGTTGGCCTACACCGACAAGGCGCGGCTCCATCATCGTCGCAAGAGGGATTTAGGACGCTATGCCGCGAGCTGTGTCGAAGATGGGCAGGTAGTCTATCTTGATGCCGGTACTACAACCTTCGAGATTGCCCGCTGTCTGGCCGACCGTTTTCATTTAACGATTATCACCAATGACTTTTCAATCTCGCAGTTTTTCATGGATAAGCCCGCCATTAATCTGTTCCATATCGGTGGCGAGGTCGATAAACGCAACTATTCCACTGTCGGTATCTGTGCCGCCTCTTTCTTGAAATCTTTAAATATAGATGTGGCCTTTGTCAGCAGCAGTTCGTGGGATCTCCGTTACGGCGTTTCTACACCCTATGAAGGCAAAGCGATTGTAAAACAAGCCGTTCTGGGTGTTGCAAGGCGCACTGTTCTCGTCAGTGACAGCAGCAAGTATGGCAAATACGGCAAATATAAAGTTTTTCCGATAGCCGACATTCAGGAAATTATTACCGATTCACTGTTGCCCGAAGCAGCGGCAATTGGCATTCAACAGCAGGGCGTCAAGCTGCATATCGTTGATGTTTAATCTATTATTTTCACAGGAGCCGTCATGTCAGCAGAAAGCAAAATTCGTGAGGAGATCTGCGAAACGGGTGCCAGCCTGTTTACGCGCGGATATGTGGTCGGCAGCGCCGGAAATATCAGCGCACGTCTTGACGATGGCTGGTTAATCACCCCAACCGATGCATGTCTGGGCCGACTGGATCCGGCGGCCATCGCCAAGGTGAGCCGCAGCGGTGAATGGCTGTCGGGGGATAAACCGTCGAAGACGCTACTGCTACATCGCCAGGTTTATGATAACAATTCGGGCGTCGGCGCGGTGCTGCACACTCATTCTACCGCTCTGGTCGCGCTGACATTGGCCGGTGTCTGGCGTCAGGAAAGCATTTTGCCGCCCATTACTCCCTATCAGGTGATGAAGGTCGGCAAGATCCCGTTTATAAACTACTGCCGTCCGGGGGCGCCGGAAGTGGCTGAACAGGTGGCTGCGCTGGCAAATCGCGTGCGCGGTGTGATGCTTGAAAGACTGGGGCCGGTGGTATGGGAAAGCTCTGTCTCGAAAGCCAGCTTTGCGCTTGAAGAGTTGGAAGAAACCGCGCGTTTATGGGGAATGACAAGCGAAAAACCGGCGGCACTTTCCGAACAGAGTTTAAATGAACTCGCTGAGGTATTCGGCGCTCGCTGGTAACGCCTCACTTTTGTAAACTCAGAGTTTTATCAGGAAAGTTTCAGAGTAACCGCCCGACAAGCGAAGCCTGAAAGTGGATTTCAGGCTATCTTTTTCGCGCCACTTTAAAGTGAAACAGGTAATACTCGCCTTTAGGACTCTCCCCCGACGCGATGATTTCCCAGCCGCGATTCAAATAAAAGGCGATGGATTTTTCGTTTTTCACCAGGCACTTAAGCGCACCCGTACGGGTGAAGTTTTGCTCGACCACACCAATCAGATGACTGCCGACGCCCTGGCCCTGATACTCAGGGTCGATAAAAAGGTTATGCAAAAAGTTTTCGTGCAGTTCGATGGACGCAAATCCGAGGATCTTGCCATCACGTTCGGCAACAATCACTTTCTCGCCAATGACGGCCCGATCAAAATCTTCCAGTTTCCAGTCGCTACTGTCCAACCAGGTCCAGGCTACCTTTCGCGACGCCAGATACAAGGTGCGCAGAAAAGGGCGGTCGGCTTCCTGATAGGGGCGGATCTGAATAGGCAAAATGGGCTCCTTGCAATCAACACGCTCCCGTCGATTTCCTCTTCGGGAGCCAGATATCAATTAAAAATCATATTGCAGGGTGACGCGGTTTTGCCAGAAGTTTTTATCCGACGTCGACACCGTCTGCACGCCGATAAAATCGGTCAGGCTCAAGCCCTTCAGAATGCCGTCAAACAAATAGGTTCCGTAAAGCAGATATTCGGACTGATGGCTGCTGCCTGCGCCAGCGCTGGCGGTCAGATCCATAAAGGAGTAGCGGGTACCCAAGGAAACGCTGCTTGTTGCTGTCCAGGTTCAGGTCGGCTGAATAGGCATTGCCGCTGCCCAGATCCTGCGTGCTGGTAAAGAAAGGTTGAGCAAAGTAGGGGCCGGATGACGAGTTATGGGCATAGGGCGTCACCAACGCGCCATTGCCATAGGCATTTTCATTGGCGGCAATATGGTCATAGTTTAGTGAGCCGTTCAGCGATGGCGCAAATTGCAGGCTGAACTGCGCGCCATAGCTGGTGCTGTTGACCTCACCCGCCAGCGCTTTGCCCTCGCTTACGCCACGGATAAACTGTAGACCCACCTTCGGCTTATAAGGATTTTCAGACCAGCTGAGGAAACCATCAGCGTAAACCATTTTGGTATAGTTATCATAATCTTCATACCAGACCTGTCCGTTCAGCTTCTTGTCTTCCAAAGCCATTTCACGACCGGCGCCGACGGCCCACATGCCATTCGTTGTGCCATTTGCATCGGTATAAGTCGTGGTATCCAGGAATTGATCGTCACCCCACGGTTTAAAACGCGTCACTTTGGTGGCGTGCAGGAAGTTGTCGCCTTCGCCATAATTCATGTCGATAGCGCGATATAAAATCGGGGTAATACGCCAGTCGTAATCGCCGAGGAAGGGAATGCCAAGACGTTGATCGCCTGCAGTGATACGGAAATCCTGATAGTGCCAGCTTAAATAGGCTTCGCCGACGCCGGTCTCGTTTGGCCCCAACTCTGAAACCAGATGATTATCATTATGATTGATACCGCGCTGGAGAATGCCGCTGACACCCAGACTGAGCCCGTAATATTCTGCTGTCGCGTATTTGATACTGCCGCCGTAGCTCACGGTATCCTGCGACAGCCCCGGGGTGAAGTAGGCATTATGCGTTGAATAATAAAGCGTTCTGAGGCTGCCATGCACAGAGCCGCAGGTGAACATCTGGCTAAGTGAATCGGCGACGCCTGCCTGACAGTCAGATGGTGCCGGCGTTGCCGCCAATGTATTTCCCGTTAACAATGCCTGCGAAACCAGCATTGCGCCCAGCTTCAAGGTGAAGCCGAATTTTGAAACTTTCATTTTAGTTATCCTGTCGAAATTAATGCCGCGTTGCGGGCAGATGTTCTGCCGATAAATTTCTGCTTTCGGAATCGCACGCAAACGGTTGCCACCCTATCAAGCCGTGGGCGGGGGCATCATAGTTATTTCTGCCGGTCAGTCAATAAAAGACCCTTTAAAACGAAGTAGGTGCTGGTTTTTAAACCAGAGAGGGAATTAGCGGTGAGCGCGAATAAACCTGCTCCTGAAATACCCATTAACAAAATGTGCGAGTTCCCCTTATGGCGCGGCAAGCCGCAATAAAACGGGAAAGGAATAAGGTATGCTTGCCGCGCGGAAATGGGGTATTTCCGCTTTAGAGGATTCATGCTTTAAAGCAGACAAATAAAACAGGTTAATTTACGTGAAAAAGATTTTGCCATTATCACTTTTGGCAGCGCTTTGCGCGCAGTCTGCCCACGCGGGCACCGTACAGGACAACAATGGATTTATCGCCGACAGCCATCTTGATGTGCTGTTTCGCAATGCTTACATCAATCGCGACTACAAGGCCGAAGGGGTAAGAGATCGCGACGAATGGGGGCAGGGCGTCATCGCAACTTATTCCTCCGGTTTCACACAGGGACCGGTAGGATTTGGCGTCGATGCTTTAGGACAATATGCTGTGCGACTGGACGGTGGCCGTGGCCGCAGCGGCGCGGGCGGCATTGATTTCTTCGCACAGGACGACGACGGCCGTGCCAAGTCCGACCTCGCCAAGTTTGGCGCCACTGCCAAGATGCGCTTCTCGAAAACCGTGTTGAGTTACGGCACGCAACGTCCTGAATTGCCTATCTTGAATGCGGACGCTTCCCGTCTTTTGTTTGAAACCTACACCGGTTTTATGCTGGATTCACAAGAGATTGACGGACTTGATGTTACCGCAGGTTATTTCACCGATGAACAGCAAAAAAGCGACGACAGCCATAACAGCGGCCTAAGCCACCTGAGTTTTGCCGGGGCCAGTTATAAGTTCAATGATCAATTCAGCGGCGCGTTTTATGCTTCCAACGTTGAAGATGTGATTAACAAACAATATCTCGGCTTTAAATATCATCAGCCTCTGGCTGGCAAACAGGCCCTGTTGTTCGATTTCAACGGGTATAATTCTCGTCTGAATCAGGACTATGCCAACAGCATCAGCACGGGACGCAGCAACACTATCTGGAGCCTTGCCGCCAGCTATGTTTATGATATCCATACCTTTGAGTTGGCCTATCAGCAAAGCAGCGGCAGCACCGGCTACAACTACGGCGGCTACCGTAAAAATGGCGGCGTAGGGGATGGCGGCAATACCATCTGGCTTTCCAACTCATACTGGTCGGATTTCAACGGCGAAGACGAGCGTTCATGGCAACTGGCCTACTCGATTAATCTTGCAGGATTGGGCGTTCCGGGCTTGAGCTATGATGTGGCTTACGTGCGCGGTGACAACATCCAGACCTCCGAAACCAGCAATGGTCACGAGCACGAATTCTTTAACCAGATCCAATACAAAGTGCCGGACGGCGTGGCGAAAGACCTCAAACTCAAGTTGCGTTATTCGATTCTGCGCGTGTCGGGCGATGCGGCGGAATATAACGCAAGCGGTAATGAAGTCCGTGTTTATGTCGAATATCCACTGGCTATTTTTTAATCTATTTCGGCAAGGCGGCGTCTTGAATTAACGATGCGCCGCCCGACAGGCACGCTTTCCAGGAATCTCGGTCAGTGTGCCTGTTAATTAACCATCCCATCTTTGGCACAGAAAATTTGCCATAATCCTTCATGATCGGTCACATCAAAACAACGATGTCAGGATCACACCATGCAGGACGTTATTACCGTTTGGAACTGGATTTATTCAAACCAGATTACCTTCTCTCTTCTCGCCATTCTCTTTATGCTGCTAGGCGGCTTTATTGCCTCCGTGATTTGTCGATTTTTCCTGCTGGGGATCGTCAGACGTTTTATTCTGCACGCCAGTAAAAATTCCGATCATCAAGATAAAGACATGAGAATTACCCGTCGACTGGCGAATATCGTACCTGTCGTAACGGTTTATTTCATGTCACAGCTGATTAATGGATTGCCGGATCCGCTTATCGAGGCGATTCGTACGATTTGCGGCGTGCTGCTGATTGTGAATATCACCATGCTCATCAACGAGTTACTCGACACGACCAGTAGCGCCTATACCAAAAGGCACGGGGTGAAATCCCGCTCGATAAAAGGCTATGTGCAGATAGGAAAAATCATGGTCTCGTCAATTGCCACGATTTTGGTGATTGCCACGCTATCGAATAAATCGCCGGTGATTATTATCTCGAGTCTGGGTGCCGTTGCCGCCGTGCTGATGCTGGTGTTCCAGCACACCCTTATCTCGCTGGTTGCCAATATTCAGGTATCGTCTTCGCATGTTATTCAACTGGGTGACTGGATAGAAATGCCGTTGGGCAATATCAGTGGCGAGGTGACCGACATTGCGCTGCATACCATTACCGTTCGCAACTGGGACAATACAATGTCGCAGGTGCCGACCAAAAACTTTATCACCGAGCCTTACACCAACTGGCAGCCGATGTTTGATTCTGGCGGACGTCGGATTAAGCGTAGCTTATTCGTTGATCAATCGAGCATCGCCTTTGCCTCGGCCGCACTCATTGACAGTCTGAAAGCCATCGAGCCTGATGAGAATAATCATATGGCTGCCTATCTGGACCAGCGGCTGAATTCTCGTACCGACAACCCGTTAGTGCAGAAGGGCATGACCAACCTCGGGCTTTTTCGCGGGTACGTTCTTGATTACCTCAAGCAGCGAAACGATATCCGCAAAGACATGTACCTGATAGTAACGGCAGCTCAGCCCCACTTCCGAAGGGTTACCTATCGAAATCTACTGCTTCACTTCCAATGTCTTCTGGGCGGAATACGAAGAAACCCAGTCAGAGATTTTCGAGTTTATGTACGCCACTGCGGGCTATTTCAACCTGGGAATATTCCAGAAACCATCGGGAACGGATGTCAGCAACACCTGGCCGCGCCGTGCCAAAAGTGCGGTGTGAGCTTAATCTCCTGCTGTGCAAGGCGAGACGCGGCTTGCTTTAATTCAGCGACTTTTCTATGCTGCACGGGCTGTAAATGACTCGGGGTGCCCTTCTTTGTGAAGGCTGAGAAATACCCGTATAACCTGATCTGGATAATGCCAGCGTAGGGAAGTCGTGGTATCTCGACCGGTACCCCTTCTTGATCGCCGGTGGGGAGATTTATGACGACTCGACCTTCCGTTTTTCCGGGCCTTGCGGCCGCGGATGCCTTGAGACAATTTCGCCAGGCCTCGCCTTTAGTTCACTGCATGACCAATGATGTGGTGCAATCGATCACGGCAAATGTACTGCTTGCCCTCGGCGCATCGCCCGCCATGGTCATCGATGCCCGTGAAGCCGCACAGTTCAGTGCTATTGCCAGCGCACTGTTGGTGAATGTGGGGACCTTGACCTCTGCACGGGCGGAATCCATGCTTGCCGCAATTCATGCCGCTAACGCTGCCAACAAACCTTGGGTGCTGGATCCCGTCGCCGTCGGCGCTCTCAGGTGGCGTTCAGAGTTTTGTCAGGAAATTATCAGATTCAGACCTGCTGCGATTCGTGGAAATGCTTCTGAAATCATGGCATTAAGTGGGCTTTCCGCATCCGGGCGAGGCGTGGACAGCGCAGACTCCTCAGGTGCGGCCTTACCGGCTGCCGAGGCGTTGGCACGTCAGACTGGCGCAATTGTCGCGGTGACAGGCGAAATAGATTACATCACCGACGGGGCGCAATGCCTGGCGGTAAGCGGAGGGGATCCGCTGATGACGCGCGTTGTCGGCACCGGTTGCGCACTTTCGGCGGTGGTTGCGGCATTTGTTTCCTTGCCGGGCAATCGTCTTTCGCACGTTGCCGCCGCCTGTCGTGTCATGTCGTGTGCCGGTGAATTAGCCTGTCGCGACGCAAAAGGGCCGGGCAGCTTCACCGCCGCCTTCCTTGACTCTCTCTACCTGCTCGATGACCGCCATCTGACCGAGACGGCAACAGTCGGAGGCGCACAATGAGCAAGAGAATCAATGTATTGACCATTGCGGGCACCGATCCCAGCGGCGGGGCGGGTATCCAGGCTGACCTGAAAACCTTTTCGGCGCTGGAAGCCTACGGCACCAGCGTTATCACGGCGCTGGTGGCGCAAAATACGCGCGGCGTGCAGTCGGTTTATCACATCGAGCCTGATTTTGTAGGCGCACAGCTTGATTCGGTACTGAGCGATGTACGAATCGACAGCGCCAAAATTGGCATGCTGGCCAATACCCAGGTCGTGGAGACGGTGGCTGAACGGCTTCAACATTACCGCAAGCGCCAACGGGCGCCTGCCTTTGTCGTGCTGGATACGGTAATGCTGGCCAAGAGCGGCGATCCTCTACTTACGCCCGATGCGGTCGAGGCATTACGCCGCTGGCTGCTGCCGCAGGTTTCGATGATTACGCCCAATCTGCCAGAGGCGGCCGCGCTGCTAGGGTGCGAGATGGCGACGGATGAGCGGGAGATGTGTCGGCAGGGCGAGGCGTTATTGGCGATGGGCTGCGAGGCTGTGCTGATGAAAGGAGGTCATTTGAGCGACAGCGAAAGTCCAGACTGGTTAATGACCGCTCACTATCGCGAGCGCTTTACTGCTCCGCGAGTAGCAACACGGCATACTCATGGCACTGGGTGCACATTGAGCGCAGCATTGGCGGCGCTGAGACCGCGAAGGGAGAATTGGCCCGATACGGTTCGCGCGGCAAAAACCTATTTACAGGAAGCGTTGAAACAGGCGGATTCGCTGGAAGTCGGCGAGGGCATCGGTCCGGTGCACCATTTTCATCGCTGGTGGTAAAGGCCACCCCATTTTTAATGCCCGCCTGCGAGGTCAGCCGCCAAGTGAGGCGGGCCAAAATCTATTGAGCGCCTCGACTCAAAAGTAAGTGATTACTCACTTTCAAACCATTCGCTGTTTTGCTGGGCAATCGGCGTGATGGAGAAAATTATCTCCTGCAAATGGGTGCGCAATGCCTCTTCGGCAGCCTCGGGGTCACGGGCTTTCAGGGCGGCAAATATATTGTAATGCTGGGCAATCAGGTTGTCAGGAGGCGAAACTTTGCTTAACGAGAAGAAGCGCACGCGGTCCATCGTCGCCTTGATATTTTCAATCGTTTCCCAAGCCAGACGGCAATCAATGATGTCGGCAATCAGGCGATGAAATTCATCGTCAAGCTGCAAAAACTCCTGCGCCTGCTGGCTTTTTGCCGCCAGTTCCTGTCGCTGTAAATTATGGGCCAGCAAGGCTAAATCCTGTTCTGTCACTACACTGGCGGCACGGCGAATGACGGCGGTTTCCAGCGCTTCTCGAATAAAGCGCCCATCGGCCACGCGCTTGGCGGAAATCTTCATGACAAAAGTGCCGCGCTGCGGCAAGACCTGAACCAGTCCGGCTTCGGCCAGTTTGATAAAGGCTTCGCGCACCGGTTGGCGCGACACGTTAAAACGCGCCGAGATTTCTTTTTCAGACAAAAATGCACCGGGCTGAATGACACAGGCAACAATGTCTTGTCGCAGGGTGCGATAAATCTGCTGATTGACCGGAATGTTACCGTTTAACTCATAAGATTCTGGCATGGCGAAAGCTATTTTCCGAGAGTGTAATCCCCTCATAATAGCATGAGTTTCCTGGAGGTTTTACTCGAAGCCGGGCAAATAACCTGCTTTTACTCCCAATGCGACAACTGCCACCTTGCGATATACCCGTCACGGGGCATTTCAAAAACACGATGCTGATTTAAATCAAGAACCTGTTTTATTTTTGAAGGGCAGATGGAATGTAATGACGTGCATCAATATCGATGACTTTATCTATTTATAATAAAAATCTTTTTGTTACCATCAGCGCCGAATAATATCAGGATGTTTATTTTAAGTAATAAATAATTTTCATAAAATATAATTGTATTTTTTTTGAAGGATTTTCATCAGTGGAATATGAAATTAAAGATTTAACGTTGGCGCAATATGGCGAAAGTATGCTGAAATTGGCGCGTGAAGAAATGCCGGGGTTGCTGTCGATTATTCAGGACTATGCCGGGGTAAATCCCTTGCCGGAGCCAGAATCGCGGGTTGTCTGCACATGACCAGCCAAACGGCCCTATTAATGGAGACGTTGGTTGCATTGGGCGCGCAGATAAGATGGTGTTCCAGCAATCGTTATTCGACACAGGATAATGCCGCCGCCGCCATGGCTAAAAAAGGTTACAACGTCTTTGCCTGGCATGGTGAAACAGAACAGGAATTTGAGGCCTGTAAAACTAGGACCCTTTTTGATGGTGACGAGTGGTTTCCCAATATGCTGCTTGATGATGGTGCGGAATTAAGCCGCTTTATTTGCCGCCATTATCCGCACAAAATCGGTGCATTAAGAGGGATAAGTGAAGAAACCACCTCGGGCGTGGTTGAACTTAATCAACTCTATCGCAGTGGTCTATTAACAGTCCCTTCGATCGTTATTAATAATTCAATTACCAAGACCAAATTCGATAATATTTATGGCTGTAAAGAATCGCTGATCGATGCCATAAAGTTTTCGACGGATTTTATGATTGCTGGCAAAACGGCGACGATAGTGGGTTATGGCGATGTCGGAAAAGGCTGTGCCAAGGCACTCTCAAGTATGGGCGCGCATATCCAGATTGTGGAAGTGGACCCTATCAGCGCACTGCAAGCCTGCATGGAAGGGTATCGCGTCAGAACCCTGAGCGATTGCTGCCGAAATTCGCATCTTTTCGTCACGGCGACCGGCAATATCAATGTCATTACGTTGGCAGATATCCGGCAGATGAAAGACAAGGTGTTACTGTGCAATATGGGCAACTTCAATAATGAAATCGATATGACAACCCTTGATACACTGGAATGCACGGCTCTCGGACAAAATATTGCCGAATATAACTTAGGTGGAAACAAGACCGTGCGCGTATTGGGACACGGGGCGCCTGCCAATTTGTCCTGCGCCAAAGGTCATCCGAGTTTTGTGATGTCGAC
This sequence comes from Rouxiella chamberiensis, assembly GCF_026967475.1. Taxonomy (NCBI): domain Bacteria; kingdom Pseudomonadati; phylum Pseudomonadota; class Gammaproteobacteria; order Enterobacterales; family Yersiniaceae; genus Rouxiella; species Rouxiella chamberiensis. The sequence goes on from NZ_CP114058.1 coordinate 175,261, forward strand.
GTCATTCTGTAATCAGGTCTTTGCCCAGATAGAGTTATGGAACAATGCCTCTCGCTACCCGGCAAGGGTAAATTCATTACCAAGAAGTCTTGATGAAAGAGTCGCAAGCCTGCATTTATCCCATCTGGGTGCAGAATTACATAGGCTCTCCGAAGAACAGGCGCTTTATATGGGCGTATCCATCAATGGTCCCTTTAAACCTGAATCCTATCGCTATTAAGGCAGAGCCATGCAGTCTGAAAAAGCAGTGCAGTTAATTGAAAAATTGAATTTAAGTTTTCATGAAGAGGGCGGGTATTTTAATGAAACCTTTCGCAGTGAAGAAATAATCACTACGAACCGAGATGTCAATAACGGTGAAAGACGTCTGGCGACCTGTATTTATTACATGCTGACGAATACAGCCCCTCTCGGGTATTTTCATAGCAACATGTCGCCTATTCTGCATTTTCATCATGCAGGCGGTCCGATGATATATCGGTTTATTCATGGAGACGGTCGGATTGAAGAGCATGTCATGGGGCAAGATATTGCCAATGGTGAGGTCTTGCAATTAGTTGCACCGGCGGGTTGCTGGAAATCGACTCAGCTTGCACCCGATCATGAATATGGGTTAGTGAGCGAGGTGGTTTTTCCTGGCTGGGAACTGTTTGATTCGATCATTGCAAAAAAACAGTCATTACTTGACGCCTTTCCTCAGCATGCCGCGTGGATCAACGCATACAGTTATAACTAGGAGTCCTTGATGAAACCCACCGCGGTTATTACCGGAGCCAATCGAGGGATTGGCTTTGCATTGATGAAATACCTGCTGCAACGCGGTTCGCACGATATTTTCGCGATAGTCAGAAATAGCGCCGCCGCCGAACAACTGCAAAGCGAGGTGGCGACATTGTCCTATCACTGCCGTCTGGAGATTAAATCCGCCAATCTCGAGAGTGAAGTTGAGGTAGCATCGCTATGTCATGAAATTCGCACGTTGGAGCATTGCGATTTGCTTATCAACAATGCGGGGATTTTCGAAGCTGGTAGCCTTGATAGGAATGAGGGCGATAACTCCCGCCTGTTTGCGGTAAATTTCACGGCAGCCGTTAAATTCATGGCGGCTGTCGCCGAGCAGATGAAAATTCGCCGCGCAGGAAATATCATCAATATTGGCAGCAGTGCAGGGCGCAAGGGACTCGCTGGAATCGGCATGTATGGCGCGACGAAATATGCACTGGTCGGTTTTTCAGAATCGCTGATGCGGGAACTTATCGGCTTTGACATCAAAGTGACGACAATTAATCCGGCCTTTGTCGATACTGATATGACGCGCGGTTTTACGGCGATGCAGGACAAGGTCAAGATTCAGGTCGAGGATATTGTCAACAGCGTCAGGCTGATCCTGAGTCTCTCAAAGGGCGCGGTGATTCCGCACATTGATATTGCCTGTGGTTCCGTGATGGATTAAGAGTAAAGCATAATCGCCAGGCCAATGCCGAGTCACCCAAAACTATTTATTCCGTGACCCGGCATAATGGCGTGCTTCAGCTAAAGAAAAGCTTAACGCGGATTGCCATTGCCGTGCGCATTCGGCCCGCGATAAACAGGTGCTTCGGGCTGATGTTTGGGCGGTTTAACCACGAAGAAGACCAATATTGCGCCCAGTGCCGCAACGCCGCCTGCCAACACAAAGGCGCTGTCGAAGTGGCCGGTATTCTGGACGATAAAACCGGTTACGATGGGACCGATAATTCCGGAGACGCTCCCCACCAGATGTATAAAGCCGCTGGCGCTGCCGACTTTGGATTTATGCACGACGTCTTGAATAATCGCCCAATAAATCGCTCCCGTGGTGTACAGGAAGAATATCGACACCGACATTAGCAGTACCGCAGGCACAACGCTTGTGACAACACCCGCCAATGCCACACAGATGGCGGCGGCCAGCAGGCTGACGACCAGCACAATTTTACGCGACAGCAGCAGCCTGCCGGTAAATTTAAAGATGCGGTCGGAAATAATTCCGCCTAAAGCTAATCCGAAGAAGCCGACAATCCACGGGATCATTGTCGTCAGGCTCATCTCTTTGATATTTAATCCGTGTGCCTGCACCAGGTAGGCCGGAAACCAGCTCAGGAAGAAGAACAGAATATAGTTGTAGCAGAAGAAGGCAAAGGCGGTAACCAGGATAATAGGCTGGCGCAGATAATAGCCCAGCGTATGGGCCGCCTGGGTCAAGTCTTCCTCTTCGTTAATCTTCTCGCTTTTCAGCTGATTAACCAGCAGGCGTTCCTGGCTTCGGTAACACGTTTGCTCTTTTCTGGGTTGTCTGAAGCGATAAAGAACCAGACCAGCATCCAGACGATACCAATGGCGGCGATAATCATAAACGCCGGACGCCAGCCAAAGGAGATAGCCAGATAACCGACGATAGGACCCGCAACTGCGCCGCCGAGCGGCGAACCGGCACTCAGCAGCCCCATCGCCGTGGCGGCCTGTTTCTTCGGAAACCAGCCGTTGACCATCTTGTTGGCCGACGCGCAAATCGGACCTTCTGCCATGCCGAACAAGACACGCAAAATAAGCATCGAGTAAAAGCCGGTGGCAATGGCCGTCATGCCGCAGAAAATAGACCATAGTGTGACGGCAAGTCCCATCACGAGGGTCGGGCCGAATTTATCCACCGCCAATCCGCCAATAAAGTTGAATATGGCGTAGCCGAAGAAGAAGCTGCCAAAAATCATCCCGAACTGTTCAGGATTAATGGTCAACTCTTTTTCAATCATGGGGACCGTTATCGACAGCGCAACGCGGTCGAGGTAATTTATCATGTAAACCAGACACAGCAGGAATACGATGACCCAGCGTAGATTCTTGAACATGAGCAGCTCCACTTGGTGTTATTTTAATAGTGACGCGTGAGGTTATTCACCGTAATGAATATTTATCTTTCAGATTTAAATAAACGAATTTACTCAGTATTTTATTAACAACTTATTATTTTTCCGGTGACACGTACGATATTAACGGGCAGGTTAACTGCCTGCCCGTCAACGTTAAAACTTCAACAACACCTTGCAGCAGGCCCGCTGATCTTTTTCGAACAGCGTCATCGCAGCTTCGACGTCTTCTCCGGGCATGCAGTGTGTTACCAGCTTCTCGGGATGAATTTTTCCCTGCGACATCCACTCGATGACCTGCGGGAAACGATGGCTGTTGAGCCGTGAAGAGAACAGCGAAATTTCCTTGCTGGTAATACTTTGCTGCGTAATGCTGCTCGGCTCGCCCGAGAACCCCATCATGCCGATGCGCGCGGCCGGTGAAGCGACATGAATCGCCTCTTGCAAAATTGCGGGGTGACAGGCGGCATCGACAACCAGCGTCGGGCGAATCGATTCTGCTGCCAGCGCGTCGGCAACGGACTGCTGCCGATTATTGATGGCCCGGTCTGCGCCGTTGTCACACGCCATTTGCAGGCGCTCTTCGATGCGGTCGGCGACGATGACGTTCTGCACGCCGTAAACTCCTTTCAGCACCTGAATCACCGTGAGTCCCATTGGCCCCGCGCCATAAATCAGCGCCGTGTCCTGCGGTGTCGGCTTGAGAAAGGCGGTGATATTGGCCGCAATGGTAAATGGCTCGACCATGCTGGCAAGCGAGTCGGGAATAGTTTCGGGCACGCTATAGGCGTTGCCCGCAGGTGCGACGGCATAATCGCTGAAACCGCCGTCGCGGTGCACGCCGATGACGTTTAATTCGCTGCAGACATTCGGACGACCTACAGAACACGGATAACAATGGCCGCAGCTGACAACGGGGTCGATGACGACCCGCTCGCCAATACGCGCGCTATCAACGCCTTCGCCCACGGCGTCGATGTAGCCGAAAAACTCATGACCTATCACCCGCGGATATTTGGCAAAGGGATTATGGCCGTGATAGATGTGCACGTCAGAGCCGCAGATCCCGGCATAGCTGACTTTGACCCGCACTTCGCCAGCGGCAGGGTGCGGCAGCGGACGGGTTTCAATCATAAGCTTGCCCGGTTGCTGGATAACGATACTTTTCATGGTTGTTGTCGTCATGATTACCAGCTCCAGAGTGTGCCGTCTTCGAGACGCGCAACCGGCAGATAGGCCGGTTCATACGGATATTTCGCCGCCAGCTTCTCGTCGAACTCGATGCCGAGACCGGGTTTTTCGCCAGGATGCATATAGCCGTTGTCAAAAGTCCAGCTGTGCGGGAAGACCTCGAGCATCTGCTCGGAATATCCCATGTACTCCTGAACGCCAAAGTTAGGCACCCAGAGGTCGAAATGCAGCGCAGCGGCCATGCATACCGGCGACAGATCGGACGGGCCGTGCGAGCCGGTACGAACCTGATACAGCGACGCAAAATCGGCGATGCGGCGCATGCCGGTAATTCCGCCCGCGTGGGTGATAGTGGTGCGGATGTAGTCGATTAACTGTTCTTCAATCAACTGCTTGCAGTCCCAGATACTGTTAAAGACTTCTCCCACCGCGATAGGCGTAACAGTGTGCTGGCGAATCAGACGGAAACATTCCTGATTCTCGGCCGGGGTCGGGTCTTCCATCCAGAACAGGCGATATTGCTCAACGCTTTTCCCGAAGCGCGCGGCTTCGATAGGCGTAAGGCGATGGTGCATATCGTGCAAAATATGTTCGTTAAAACCGAATTTATCGCGTACCGCTTCGAACAGTTTCGGGGTGAAGTCGAGATACTTTTCCGTTGACCAGAGCTGTTCTTCCGGCCCGTTCCTTTGGTGGCGGGTTCGTAGGCCAATCCTTTGCCCTTGGTCACGCCATAGCTGGTTTTCATGCCCGGCACGCCGCACTGTACGCGTATCGCCTTGAAACCTTCTTCCTTATGGCGTGCGTAATCTTCCAGAACTTCATCAATAGAGTGCCCGGTGGTGTGGCAGTACACCATCACGCCAGTGCGCGAAGCGCCACCAAGCAACTGATAAAGCGGCATGTTGGCTGCCTTGGCCTTGATGTCCCATAGCGCCATATCGACGGCGGAAATGGCCGACATGGTGACAGGGCCGCGTCGCCAGTAAGCGCCTTTATAGAAGAACTGCCAGATATCCTCGATTTGATGCGCGTCGCGGCCAATCAACTGCGGACAGACGTGATCTTTCAAATAAGAGGCGACAGGCAGTTCCCGACCGTTGAGTGTGGCATCGCCCAGTCCGGTCAGCCCTTCGTCGGTGGTGATTTTGAGGGTGACAAAGTTACGACCCGGACAGGTAATAAAGACTTCGGCTTTTACAATTTTCATCAGGCAGACCTTTTGCAGAGATACGGCGTTATGCATTGATGAAAAAATACGCCCTTACCTAACTACCATACAAGTATGCAGATCGTTTTTTGCGGGAGAAGATCACAGTTTGTAAAAGGAAGGCGGGAGAGAGGAGAGAGGAAAACTGCCGGGGATTACCCCAGCAGTGCGCAGTGTGGCGGCAGTCGGCATTGCAGCGCATTCGGCACGATATCAATGCGGAAATGCGTGCCGGTCAGCGGTTCGCCGTCGAGATTGAAGGTCATGTCGTGCGGGGCGGTAATCTCGAGCCAGGGCAGCGACGTCGAAATGATGTTCTTGTTCTCTTCGCCGTCAAGCAGGCTGCGCAGGAAAGACGGCAGCAACTCTTCGGAGGTCAGCAGGCGCAGTTGCAGCAGCCCGTCATTGATAAGCGCATCGGGGCAGATTTCCTGACCGCCGCCCGCCTGACGACCATTGCCGATACCAATGACCAGCGCTTCGCCGTCCCAGTCGAAATCGGGACCGGTAATTTTGCAGCGGTCGGCTTTCAGCGTGTCCATTCTCAACAGGCCGTGAATGAAATACGAAACGCCGCCCAGCGCGGATTTTAGTTTTTCGGGGGTTTCAGTGGTGATGCGCGTGCCAAAACCGCCGGTTGCCATGTTGATGAAGTAACGTTTGTCATTAACGCAGGCGATGTCGATATCGGCCGCACGGCCGTGAATAGCCAGTTTAAGCGCCGCGCTCATCTCGAGCGGAATGTTGCAGCTGGTGGCGAAATCATTGGCGGTGCCCAGAGGCAGAATGCCAAGCGCAGGCAGGGGACGCACGGAAGAGCTGGCCAGCGCCGCTGCCACTTCATTGATGGTGCCGTCACCGCCGCCGGCAATCACCGTTTCTACGCCAAGTTCCAGCGCTTCGGCAACATAACGTTCGGCATCCCCGTGTTCCCAGGTCACGCGAACGGCGAGATCAATACCTTCGGCACGCATATCGTAAACGGCCTCGCGGAGCTCTTCGTTGCTCGCGCCTTTTCCATTTAAGATCAGCAATGCCTGTGCTGTAGCTTTCATTGCACCCTCCATGTATAAGACAGTTTATCGTTCTAAAATAAATGATTTTAGGGGGAATAGCCATAAGAATTTTCAGGTAACGGCGAGGCTGAAATTTGAATGAATTAACGGTTGCTGAATTAATAGGCAGGGTTTTTTTATGCGTTTATTTATCTTTCAGATAAAGCCGACCCTGACAATGCGTAAAGTTAATCTGCTAATCTTTTAAATTGATTAATTATCGGCGGTTTAACTTTTTTATTTAATTAATGAAGGAGAAGCATTGTGAAGAAAACAGTGCCAGCTCAGGGTGTTTGAGCTGGCAAAAAGGAGGTGGCCTGCATTTATACAATTCTTTTACATTCTGCTCTTGCTGCGGAGAACATATTATCTAAACGCCCGAAATAGAGATGTGATCGGATTCTACTTTTTGCAATTAAAATACCTATAAATACCGTTTTCGCACGGTATTTATTGATTTAATTATAGGTTTGGTTTACGCGTTGATGTATTAACAAGATTGCGTAATAAAATAGAAAAGCTTAGGGAAAGCGTGGAGGGCAGAGGTAAATAGATAACATGCCCATTGCCCGGCGCGATTAAAATATCGTCACCCTTTTTATTATGCATCTGTTCGATAATCCACGGCACATTGCCTTCAGGCGTCATGATTTCAACACTGTCGCCAACTTCAAAACGGTTTTTAACTTCGACCTCGGCCCAGCCGCTGTTGTTATGGGTGCCGCGCTTGCCCGTAAACTCACCGGCGAGTTGCTGACGGTCACTGACCGAAGCACCGTGGTCGTAATTCTGCGCCGACTGATGCTGATGCCGACGTAAAAACCCCTCGGTATAGCCGCGATGCGCAAGGCCTTCCAGCGTGGTCATCAGGGAAGAATCAAAAGCCTTGCCGGCAACGGCGTCGTCGATGGCGCGGCGATACACCTGTGCGGTGCGGGCGCAATAATAGAAGGATTTGGTGCGACCCTCTATTTTCAGCGAATGCACGCCCATCTGCGCCAGCGTGGCGACGTGTTCTACGGCTCGCAAATCTTTGGAATTCATGATGTAGGTGCCGTGTTCATCTTCCGAGGCGCTCATGTATTCGCCGGGACGCTGCGCCTCTTCGAGCATGAATACCCGTTCGGTGGTGTGGCCTTCGCCGAGCGTAGGGACCTCGGGTGCAACGGCAACCGGTTGATGTTGATGCACGATATTTCCGGCGGCATCTTCTTTTCCTTCCTGCACCTGATATTGCCAGCGGCAGGCGTTGGTGCAGGTTCCCTGATTCGGATCACGGCGGTTGATGTAGCCCGACAACAGGCAACGCCCCGAATAGGCCATGCACAGCGCGCCATGCACAAAAACTTCGAGTTCCATGTCGGGTACCTGCCGACGAATCTCGGCTATCTCTTCGAGTGACAGTTCGCGCGAGAGGATAACGCGGTCCAGCCCCATACGTTGCCAGAATTTTACCGTCGCCCAGTTGACCGCATTGACCTGTACGGAAAGATGGATAGCAACCTGCGGAAAGGCATCGCGCACCATCATGATAAGGCCGGGATCCGACATTATCAAAGCGTCGGGCGCCATGTCGACGATAGGTTCGAGATCCTGCAAAAAGGTGTTCAGCTTGGCGTTGTGTGGCGCAATGTTCACCACCACGTAAAATTTTTTGCCGAGCGCATGGGCTTCTTTGATGCCGACGGCGAGGTTGTCGAGACTGAATTCATTATTGCGCACGCGCAGGCTGTAGCGTGGTTGACCGGCATAGACGGCATCCGCGCCATAGGCAAAGGCGTAGCGCATATTTTTGAGGGTACCGGCAGGGGAAAGGAGTTCGGGTGTCATCGCCATGTTCAGGTCGCCAGGTTGCAAGGGAAACGCGTCGGGCAGGCGCATTGCCGTCCACGACGAAAGAGGCGAATTGTAGCGAGATTGGAAAGTGAAGGTTGCGCAAAGGCAGGAAGAGTTGATTTACATCAACGTTTGACGCTGTCACTCATCCTGAGTTGCGCAGCGTCAAAGGTTGTCGATTGCAAAAACAGGGACTGGCTTCAAATTTTACTGAGGGCATCGGCATGAGTCAGATCGCGAATGTCCTTGCTTGACCCGTTTTTGACCACCGATTGCATGCCTTTTTGTGCTGAACTTGCCGTCGTGTACATTTCGCTCACGCCGATGACCTGGTGATTTTTCGCCTTAAGGACAAAATAGTGCTGGCCGTCTTTGCCCGCTTTCATTTCGTATTGTCCTTCATCGGTCGCATTGTTCTGTACAGAAGTTATGCCATTTTCGGCAGACGCTTTACTCGCGTACATTTCGCTGCCAAGAATAACCTCTCCATTACCGGCCTTCAGGGTAAAGTGAAATTGTCCATTCTTCGCTTTTTTAAGATCAAAATGACCCGTTGCCATAAAGGTATCTCCAGTGATAAATAATCCATCTATCAGTTTAGTCAAGCTGACAGATTCATCCTGGAAAACCGCGCATTCTTACCTCTTTTCATGGCATTTTGTGACCGCTTCGACAGACATCAGGTCAGTCGGCAGGGGTCGGCTTCCCAGCGATACCCTACGCCATACACCGCGCGAATAAACGCCTTGTCGCCGTCGATGGCCTCAAGTTTGCGGCGCAGATTTTTGATGTGGCTGTCGATGGTTCGGTCGGTCACCACGCGGTAGTCATCATAAAGATTATTGAGCAGCGCTTCGCGGGTAAAGACGTAGCCCGGCTTGATGGACAGGGTCTTGAGGAGGCGGAATTCGGCGGGCGTCAGATCCAGCTCGACGCCCTGATAATGTGCCTGAAAACAGCCTTCGTCGATATGCAGTCCCACGCCATCGGCCAGCGGCTCATTGGGGCGATAGCAGCGTCGAAGAATGGTTTTGACGCGCGCCACGACTTCACGCGGGCTGTAGGGTTTGCAGATGTAATCATCCGCGCCGATTTCAAGCCCGAGCAGGCGGTCGATTTCTTCCGTCTTTGCCGTGACCATCATGATGGGAATGTCGGAAAACTGGCGAATATCGCGACAGATACTCAGGCCGCTGCTGCCCGGTAACATCAGGTCGAGCAGGATCATGGTCGGAGGATTGCTTTGCACCAGCGGCAGCACATCGTTGCCATTGGTCAGCCATTCGGTGGCATAACCGGCGGCCTGCAAATAATCGACCAGCAGTTGACCGAGTTTGGGTTCATCTTCGACGATGAGAATTTTGAGCGGCTTGTGCTCTGCAGTGGCGAATTCGTTCATTAGATGCGTTGTCCGATTGGCAGTGAAAGCGGCAGCAGCAGGGTCATCCTGACGCCGCCGGAGGGCGAATGTTCGGCACTGATTTTTCCGCCGTGCGCCTCGGCGATGTTCTGGCAAATCGCCAGTCCAAGCCCGGAGCCGCCGCTGGCGCGGTTGCGCGAGCCTTCGGTACGGTAGAAACGCTCGAAAATGCGATGAAGCTGTTCTTCATTCAGCCCCGGCGCGCTGTCTTGAAAGAAAATCTCCAGAAACTTGTCGCGGCGGTGGGCAATGATTTCCAGTTCGCCGCCAGAGTCAGTATAGCGCAGGCTGTTTTCCAGCAAATTGTTAAACAGCTGCGAAAGACGATGCGGATCGCCAAAAACAGGCGCTTTTTCGGGAAGATGACTGGTAATGCGCAGCTGCTTGCCGTGAAAGCGCTCGCGAAATCCGGCTTCGGCCAGCTGAATGAGGTGTACGGCGTCGGTTTCTTCCTTGCGATAGGCCAGCGCCCCGGCGTCGGACAGCGAAAGTTGATAGAGGTCGTCGACCAGCTTGGTGAGGATAGCCACTTCGGATTGCAGCGAAGCCAACGACTCCAGCGACATTTTGCGCACGCCATCCTGCATCGCCTCGAGTTCACCGCGCAGCACCGCGAGCGGCGTGCGCAGCTCGTGCGAAATATCGGCCATAAACGCCCGCCGCATCTGCTCGTTTTTTTCGAGCGTGGTCGCAAGCTGGTTAAAGTCCTGCGCCAGTTTGCCGAGTTCGTCCTGCGTATCCACCTTGACGCGGCTGCTGAAATCGCCTGCCGCCAACTGATGCGTACCTTTGACCAGCCGTTTGACGGGCGCCAGCATACCGCGTGAAAGCAGCCAGGTGACGGCAGCGGCCAGCAGCGTGGTAAAGCCCATGATAATCCAGCTGGTGCGGCGCTGCTGCTGATCAAAATTGATATCGGCGTTGCGGGTCAGCCGTTCGGCGGGAGTCGATACCACGCTGCCGATAAACTGCCCCTGATGGGTTAACTTGCGCCCACTGCCGATGAGATCGGGCGGAATATCCGATTCGGAACCGGCCACGCGATGATTGGTGTCATCGAGTATCCAGAATTTGGTGCGCCAGCCCAGCGGCGGCAAAACCTGACTGGTTTCATCATTTTGATCGAAACTGTGCATCATCTGGTACACGGCGCGATCGTTGTTCTTGAGGAAATCCCAGTTGCCGTGCAGCCCGTATTGCTGCTCGAGATACACGGAAATCATCTCGACCCGCTGCTCGTTGCCGTGGCGAATATAGTCGATGAATCCGCGCTCGAAACTCATGCGCACGCCCCAGTTCATGGTGACCATGACAAGGCTGCAGGTGAGAAAGATGGCCAGAAACAGTTTGGCGGTAATTCCGGGTTTCATGTTTTGCTCGCAGGGTCGGAGGAGGCAGCCGCGTTGCGACGGGTATCCGCCAACGCGTCAGTGCGGGATTCATCGGGTACACGACTGAAAATCCAGGCCGGCAGGGCGATTATCACGGTCATGCAGAGATAACAGTAAATGAAGGCGCTGTGCATGGATGCACTGCCGGGATTTATCTGCTGGTGAGCGAACCAGGCCAATCAGAATGCCCGCCACGCTCACGCCGAGGCTCATTGAAAGCTGCATAATCATCGACAGCAGGCTATTGCCGCTGCTGGCAAGACGCGGCGGCAAATCCTTGAGGGTCAGGGTATTCATTGACGAAAAGCGCAGCGAGTTGACCATTCCCTGGAAGAACAGCACGACCGGAATCATCCACAGTGCGCCGTAAATGGCGACCAGCGGCATGCACAGGGTGATAACCGACAGCAGCAAGGTTGCGCCGACCAGCGCACGTCGATAGCCGAGCTTGTTGACCAGGCGCACCACGATGCGCTTCATGCCCATGCTGCCGAGCACCATCGGGATCATCATCAAACCGGCGTGAAAAGGGCTGAAGCCGAGGCCGAGCTGCAAAAACACCGGCGTCATGAAGGGCAACATGCCGCTGCCGATACGGCCCAGAAAACTGCCGGTCAGGCCCAGAGAAAAGGTTCGGGTATGAAACAGGCGCAAAGAAAACAGCGCCGACAGATTACCGCGTGCATGCAGCCAGTAACCGCCGAGTGCGGCAAAACCGACGACCACCAGCACGGCAACCAGCGAGGTGGAAAGGCCAAGCCCTTTGCCGCCGTCCAGCGCCAGCGTCAGCGAAGCCATGCAGGCCGCCAGCAGAAAGAACCCGCTGATATCAAAGCGGCGAGTCTGCATCTTGTAGTTGGGCATCAGCATGAGCGTCGCTATCGCACCGGCCAGACCCACCGGCAGATTAATCAGGAAGATCCAGTGCCAGCTTGCGTACTGCACCAGAAATCCACCGAGCGCCGGGCCCATTAACGGGCCAATCTGGCCGGGCAGTGTCACAAAGGTCATGGCCGCCATATATTCGCTGCGCGGCACGATTTTCAACACGGTGAGCCGCCCGACCGGCACCATCATCGCGCCGCCTATTCCCTGCAATACGCGGGACATCACCAGCTGATGCAGCGTGGTGGACTGCGCGCACATCAGGGATCCCAGGGTAAACAGCACAATGGCGGAGAAAAAGACCCATTTGACGCCGACCTTGTCGGCCAGCCACCCGCTTGCGGGCAGCATTACGGCTACGGTCAGCACATAGGCGACCACGACGCTGTGCATATTGAGGGGATTCACCCCGAGACTGACGGCCATCGAGGGCAGGGCAGTATTGACGATGGTGGTGTCCAGAGACTGCATAAAGAAGCCGAAGGCGACTATCCAGAGTTGCCAGCGCACGGAGAGAGGTAGAGGGGTAGTGCCTGATTCCTCGGTCATTGATTCCTGTTGCCTGCCTTTGGGTTGCTTGTATAACTAAATGATAGTGTTGATTTTACCCTTGCGAGCAGAAATCACACGGACATCCTGATCCAGTCTACCTAATTCGCCGAGTTAAATAATGGAGGAAATAAGGAGTCCCTTTCATTCTGTGACAATTAATTGCCGTGATGATGACTGAGTGTTCCAGCCTCGAAGTGCTAAGGTTAATAGTGCGATTTGCAGCCAAGGCAAATTCTTCATTCAAAGTGAATCATCAGAAAAAGGAGAGCATGATGAGTAAAAGAGAATTGGGTCGTTCCGGTATTCAGGTTCCCGCGCTGACGTTCGGCGGTAACGTGTTCGGCTGGACAATCGACCAATCCACCTCTTTCAGCGTCCTCGATGCGCTATTGGAACACCAGCTCAATTTTATCGACACGGCAGACGTTTATTCGCGCTGGGCCGAAGGAAATGAGGGGGCGAGTCGGAAACCATCATCGGTAACTGGCTGAAGAAAAGCGGTAAGCGCGACAAAATCATTCTGGCAACCAAAGTCGGCATGGAGATGGGCGAGGGGCAAAAAGGCCTGTCTCCGACCTATATCCGCCAGTCGGTAGAAAACTCGCTCAAGCGTTTGCAAACGGATTATATCGACCTGTATCAGGTGCATAAAGATGACGAAGATACACCGCTTGCCGATACGCTCGCGACCTTCGACGCGCTTGTCAAAGAGGGGAAAGTGCGGGCCATCGGTGCCTCTAACTATACCGCCACCCGTCTTGAGGAAGCGTTGAAAGTCTCGAAGGAACAGGGCATCGCGCGGTATGAAACCCTGCAACCGGAGTACAATCTCTATGACCGCAAGGACTATGAGTCCGGTCTGGAGAAAGTGATTACCGACAATGGACTGGGCGTTATCAACTACTATTCGCTGGCGAGCGGTTTCCTGTCGGGTAAATACCGCAGCAAGGAAGATGCAGGAAAAAGTAAGCGCGGCGAAGGTGTTGTGAAGCAGTATCTCAACGATCGCGGGCACAAGATTTTGCAGGCGCTGGACGAGATAGCCGAGAAGCATCGCGCGTCGCCGACCCAGGTTTCGCTGGCATGGCTGATTGCCCGTCCGGGCATCACCGCGCCTATCGTCAGCGCCACCTCGTTGAAGCAGATTGATGAACTGGCCCTCGCCACGAAGCTCAAGCTTGATTCGCAAGACATTGAAGCCCTCAATCAGGCCAGCGCCTGGAAGTAGGCTTTCGTCCACGAAAAGCCTGTTGTAATAAAAAAAGCGCCGACAATCGTCCGGCGCTTTTTTATGGGCCTGATCAATCAAGCCTCTGTCCACCTCAAGGGGCGGTGACTTCGCGACAACTAGCGGTACAGCGTTTGCGCCCAGCGTGCCAGACCGGCGGTCACGGAGCCGAAATCATTGCCCCCGACCAGCGGAATGCCCGGTAACTGCGCCTGCAAGGCGTGACGAAGCAGCGGCGAACGCGCACTGCCGCCGGTGAGATAAATCACGTCCGGCTTGATGTCGCTGCTGGCAAGCGCCATGCTGACCTGCTCCTGAATACGTTCGAGCGGCTGCGCGATAGCGTCGCTCAACTGCTGCTGGCTTATCTCTTCGGCCAAACCGGCTTCGATAAAGTCCAGCGCGGCAGATACGCTCTGACGGTCGGACAGCGCAATCTTGCTCTCTTCCGCAGCGCGCACCAGACGATAGCTCAATCGTTGCTGATGCACTTTCAGCAGGCGTTTCACCTGATCGGGATTCGCGGCGTCGCGGATCATGTCACGCAACAAACGCCCGTTGGCGACGCTGTAAAAGTCCTGCTGCGCCGGCACATCGTTGGTAGCAACGGCATTCCAGTAGGGCAGGGAAGGCATCGCGATGCCCTTTTGCGATTCGCTGCCCATGCCGAACTGCGGGGTAAGCTGCTTGAAAGCGGTCATGATGTCGAGATCGTTACCGCCTACGCGGCAGCCGCTGTGACCCAGCAGACTGTTTTGACGTTCCGCCTTGTCGCGCCAGCTTGGACCCATCAGCAGCACAGAACAGTCGGTGGTTCCGCCGCCGATATCCACAACCAGCACGGTTTTGTCTTCGGTCAGCGTCGCTTCAAAGTCCAGACCGGCGGCAACCGGCTCGAACTGGAACGCGATATCGCGGAAACCGGCACGCGCGGCGGCACGTTCAAGAATGCCCTGCGCCTGACGGTTGGCCTCTTCACCGCCGATACCCTGGAAGTTGATCGGACGACCAATGACCGTTTGTTCGATGGTCTGCTGCAATACCGATTCTGCCTGACGCTTGATGTGGAACATCATGGCGCACACCAGATCTTCGAAGAGCGCGATCTGCTGTGGTTTCAGGCCGTTGGCACCCAGAAACGACTTCGGTGAACGCACGAAGTACACGTCTTCCGGATCTTCCATATAGGTCGCCAGCGCCGACAACCCGAAGTTGACGCTGTGCGTGTTAACCTGAATGTCTTCTTCGCGATTGAAGTTAATGCTGCGGCGCAGCAACTGCTGATTGTCGTCGCTGCCCGTCGGCACTTGCCAGAAACGGTGCAGGCATTCACTTACTGCTTCGCGGGTCGGTGCGCACAGCATCGAAGGAAGGTAGGCCTGGCCATTTTCCAGCGCCAGCAGCTCTGCGTTGTTGTCACGCATCACGGCAACGGAGCAATTTGCCGTTCCGTAGTCAAATCCAATAAACATCACGGTTCCCCATGCCAAAGAAGGGGGCGACTTTACCGGAGTCGCTGCCGGCAGGCAAGAACTCAGCTCACGAGCGCCGGAAATTAGCACAACGCTCTGCCTGTTCGGGGGAGATTCACGCCATCGGCGTTAAACGCCCCTATAATCTTCCTCTCTCCTCGCGATTATCGCCGCTGTGCTACATTGATATTCTTGCTGCTTTTACCGAACAGGATCCCACAGTGCACAATCCTCGACACCTTCTTCCTTATATTGCTCCTTACGACTGGTCGTGGATGACGGCATTTCTGGGGGCAAGGGCGCTTGCGGGCATCGAACATTTCGAGCAGGACGAAAACGGAGAAACGCGTTATCGCCGCACGCTGTCCCTCACGGTAGAGGAGAGACAATCAGCGGCTGGCTGGGCTGGCGTCCGCTGCCGCAGCAGCAGGCAGTCGAACTGACACTCTCGCCTTCTCTGGAAACGCATAGCGAAGCGGTAATCACGCGGGTCAGAAATCTGCTGGATTTAAATGCGGATCCGCAGGAGATTGCCCGGACCCTGGGTCCGCTGGCGGCGGAATCTTGCGGGTTGCGTCTGCCCGGCGCGGTCGACAGCTTCGAGTTGACGGTAAGAGCAATATTGGGGCAGTTGGTCAGCGTCAAGATGGCGGCCACCTTTTGTGCACGGCTGGCCGCGAAATGGGGCGAGCCTATCGACACGCCGTTTGCCGAACCGACCCGTCTGTTCCCGACGCCTGCGCGTATCGCGGCCTTGCAGGTTGACGAGTTGCGCGCCCTCGGTGTGCAGGCCAAACGTGCCGCCTGTCTTATCAACGTTGCACGCGCGGTGCGGGACGGTGAGCTGCCTTTATATCGCATTCGGGATACGGGGGAGGGGATTAAACAACTGGTCGCGATGCCGGGGATAGGCACCTGGACCGCCAATTACATTGCGATGCGCGCCTGGGGTGAACGTGACATCTTTTTACATAGCGACTATCTCATTAAGCAAAGATTTCCAAATATGACGCCAGCAACAATTAATCGTTATGCGCAAATATGGAAACCGTGGAGAAGTTACGCAACGTTACTTATTTGGAATAATGCGAATTGGAAACCAAAATAATCATTTGTTAAATTTAATGATAATAAATGTTATCCCACAGTATCCATAAGGATACAGTTATTAAATAAATGAAATCCTATTTACATCGATTGGATTTGAAATCAAAAAACCGCACAAAGTGGCCGAAAGTTTTTTAACTTTCTAAAGAAATACACGTACAATTCATGCGAATCGAAATTGTCTCTACAGCATTAGGTTGAACGTGTCTTTAATCCAGATCAATTCTTCTCGAAGTTTCTCGCCTGCCTGGTGGGGTATCTTCGCGATCCTTATAGTGTTGTTTGCTCCGGCCATCTCGCGATCGCTGGAACGCACCACTGTGGGCGTTGAGGAATCGTCAGTCATGACGGGCTCTCCAGCGAGTTTTGTCTCGGGTGCAAGCCGCGTGGCTGCAACGGGCATGAAAGACCATCAGTCATCAATCTCAGACCAACTTGGCCACATGCAAATGCAGCTGAACGCGTCGGCGAATGATGTCTCGGTGCATGAGGAACTGTCCTGCTCTTATTGCGGAATCATCGACCAGTTGGTAGCAATCAACCTGGATGATTCACAGCTTAAATGGCCGGGTATCTTCAGCGCTTTTATATCCAGAGAATATTTCGATTTTCCGTTGCTTGGCTTTATTGAGCAGTCGGAGTTTCAACCCCGCGCACCACCTTATTAATTGATAACCTACGTTTATACATACAGACATCGTGCTATATCGTGGATTTCCACACCAGGATTTTACAAAGCAGTAACTTTATTTTTAATTTTAGTCAAAGAGTAGAGGCGCTATTAGTGCCGAGACTGTTGCGACTTTTTTCGAACAAACTGACTGTCTGTCATATGAAACTTTCTATGCAATCTGAGGTAATGCCATGTTTGGCTTAACTGCACTGGATCTTGCAAGGACCCAGTTCGCCTTTACAGTGTCGTTTCACATTATTTTCCCAGCGATTACCATCGGTCTGGCAAGTTTTCTGGCTGTGCTCGAAGGGCTATGGCTTAAAACAAAACAGGACGCGTATCGTGACCTTTATCACTTCTGGTCCAAAGTCTTTGCCGTCAACTTCGGTATGGGCGTGGTGTCCGGTCTGGTTATGGCTTACCAGTTCGGCACCAACTGGAGCGGATTCTCCGACTTCGCCGGTAACATCACGGGTCCTCTGCTGACTTATGAAGTGCTGACGGCATTCTTCCTGGAAGCGGGCTTCCTGGGCGTGATGCTGTTCGGCTGGAACCGCGTTGGACCGGGTCTGCACTTCTTCTCCACCTGCATGGTGGCGTTGGGGACCATTTTCTCCACCTTCTGGATCCTGGCTTCAAACAGCTTCATGCATACGCCGCAGGGCTACAGCATTGTAAACGGCCTGATTGTTCCGGTTGACTGGCTGAAAGTCATCTTCAACCCGTCGTTCCCGTTCCGTCTGATGCACATGAGCGTTGCCGCCTTCCTGGCTTCTGCCTTCTTCGTTGCTTCTGCTGCGGCGTACCACCTGCTGCGCGGCCACGATAACGCGGCAACCCGCAAGATGTTCTCGATGGCACTGTGGATGGCGCTTATCGTCTCTCCTATTCAGGCATTCCTGGGCGATGCCCACGGTCTGAACACCCTGAAATACGAGCCGGCGAAAATCGCGGCTATCGAAGGTCACTGGGAAAACAACGACGACAAACCTACGCCGCTGGTGCTGGTAGGTTGGCCGGACATGACCGCCGAAGAGACGAAATACAAGATTGAAATTCCTGCTCTCGGAAGTTTGATCCTGACGCACAGCCTGACGCATCAGATCCCTGCGCTGAAGTCCTTCCCGAAAGAAGACCGTCCTGACTCGACCATTGTATTCTGGTCCTTCCGTATCATGGCCGGTCTGGGCATGCTGATGATTCTGTCCGGTTTCGTCGGTCTGTGGCTGCGTCGTCGCGGTACAATGTACAGCAACAAAACGTTCCTGCGCTTCATGCTGCTGATGGGTCCTTCGGGTCTGCTGGCGCTGCTGGCGGGTTGGTTCACGACTGAAGTCGGTCGTCAGCCGTGGGTTGTTTATGGCCTGCAACGCACCAAAGACGCGGTTTCCGCGCACGGTGTCGTGCACATGAGCATCACGCTTGTGGCGTTCGTGGTTATCTACTGCTCCGTATTTGGTGTGGGCTACGCCTACATGATGCGTCTTATCAAGAAAGGCGTGCAGACTCACGAAGGCGAAGTTCACGAGCACGGCGGTCCGGGTCAGCAACGTACTCCGGCGCGTCCTCTGTCTGCAGTCGATGTTAAACTAGATTCCGGGAGCAAATAATGGGTATCGATTTACCGTTGATTTGGTTCGTCATCATCATTTTCAGCATCATGATGTATGTCGTGATGGATGGTTTCGACCTTGGTATTGGTCTGCTGTTTCCGTTCGCTAAAAAGAGCGAAGACCGCGACGTAATGATGAACACCGTTGCGCCTGTCTGGGACGGCAACGAAACCTGGCTGGTTCTGGGCGGCGCAGGGATGTATGGCGCGTTCCCGCTGGCCTACTCGGTTATCCTTGACGCGCTGGCCATGCCACTGACTATCATGCTGTTCGGCCTGATTTTCCGCGGTGTTGCCTTTGAATTCCGTTTCAAGGCGAGTGAAGAGAAGCGTCACATCTGGGACAAATCCTTCATTGGCGGTTCCATCGTTGCGACCTTCTGTCAGGGTGTGGTACTGGGTGCTTTCATCGACGGTATGCCGGTTGTCAACCGCGTTTACGCCGGTGGCCCGATGGACTGGCTGACGCCGTTCACCGTGTTCTGTGGTCTGGGTCTTATCGTGGCGTACGCGCTGCTGGGCAGCACCTGGCTCATCATGAAGACGCAGGGCAGCCTGCAAAAGCGTATGCATGACCTGACCAATCCGCTGCTGTACACCCTGCTGGCGGTACTGGCTGTGGTCAGCATCTGGACGCCGCTGTCTCACGCCGACATCGCACACCGCTGGTTCAGCCGTCCTAACCTGTTCTGGTTCCTGCCTGTGCCGGTCCTGGTGCTGCTGGTTTCCTTCTGGCTGGTGAAAGCGGTAAACCGCAATGCCCACTACACGCCGTTCCTGCTGACGCTGGCCCTGGTGTTCCTGGGTTACAGCGGTCTTGGCATCAGCGTCTGGCCAAACATCATTCCACCGTCCATCGCTTACTGGCAGGCGGCTTCGCCTCCGCAAAGCCAGGGCTTTATTCTGGTTGGCGCACTGTTCATCATCCCAATCATTCTGGTTTATACTTTCTGGAGCTACTACGTGTTCCGTGGAAAGGTAACGCCGGATCAGGGTTATCACTGATTGTTCGACAGTGAACAGCGTTTATCACAATAAGCGTTAGACAGAAAATCAAAAGGGGCGGGCCCGGCCTTGCCCCTTTTTTCAGGTAATCGAGGTAAATATCATGAAACCGATGATTCAAAAAATGGACGACAACACCGTTCCGGCGGCCAACGTGCCTTTCTGGAAAAAAGTCTCCTGGCTGGTCCTGATTTACGGCGGCAGCGTGCTGGCACTGTTTGTGGTGGCCACGGCGTTCCACGTCCTGATGTTTGCGGCGGGCATGCGTTCGCACTAAATCACGCGTTGGCTGCGAGTATGTTGGCGTAACCGACATCGCTCCCTGAGCTCAGGGAGCGGCTTGCAGAATAGAAAGTTTAGAGCAGGAAGATTGTTGCCAGTCCGAGGAAGATAAAGAACCCGCCCGTATCCGTCAGCGCCGTAATCATGACGCTTGACCCCAACGCAGGGTCACGGCCGAGCCGCACCATCGTTAGCGGAATCAATACCCCCATCAGCGCAGCAACCAGTAAATTCAGCACCATCGCGAGTGTCATGACCGCGCCCATCGCCAGATTGCCGTACAACAACCAGGTCACAACGCCCATCAGTCCGCCCCAGATCAATCCATTAATCAGCGCCACGCCCAACTCGCGCAGCAGCAGAAAAGGCATGTTGCCGACCTGCACCTGATGCAGCGCCAGACCGCGCACGATCATGGTGATCGTCTGGTTGCCGGTATTGCCGCCGATACCGGCGACGATGGGCATGAGCGCTGCCAACGCCACCAGCTGGGAAATGGTATTCTCGAACAGGCCAATCACGCGCGAAGCCACGAAGGCGGTACAGAGGTTGATGGCCAGCCACGCCCAACGGTTTTTCACCGCCTTGCCGACAGGAGAGAATACGTCCTCTTCCGGGCTCAAGCCGCCCATGCGGCGAATATTGTTGTCGGAATCCTCATTGACGAAGTCAACGATAGACTCCACCGTCAGGCGGCCCATCAGTTTGTGTTTCAGGTCGACTACCGGCGCGGTTATCAAGTCATACCGCTCGAAGGCACCGGCGGCGTCATCGGCCTTGTCGTAGGGACTGAAACAGGTGGGATCGTCGTTCATGACGTCGGCCACGCGCTGCTGCGGTGGATTGAGCAGCACGGTAGTCAACGGCAGTTCGCCCAGCAGCAGGTTGTGGCGATCGGTCACAAACAGCTTGTCGCTGCCTTTGGGAATGATTTTGCGAAAGCGCAGATAGCGTTGAACCGTCGCCAGCGTGACGTCGGGGCGAATGGTCAGCAGTTCGAAATCCATAATACGGCCCACGGACTCTTTGGCGAACTTCATGACTTCGCGGACTTTGTCGCGCTGACGCGGCTCCAGCGAGGTCAATACACGGCCCGTCAGGTCACGCGGCAGATATTCGGCAAGATACACCTGATCGTCGAGGTCAAGCAGCGAAATGGCGCGCAGCAAATCCTTGTCGCTCATCTCTTCAATCAGACTGTCCCATACCGTTTCCGAGACTTCGACCAGCGCCTTGCCGCGCTTCGAGGTTTCAACCAGACTCCATAACGCCAGTCGCTGACGTTCGGGCAGGGCTTCGAGAATGTCGGCAAGGTCGGCGGCGTGAAGCGTGGCGACACAGGCCCGAAGATCGGCGGTTTGATCCATGAGCGTTGATTCACTGATGTCCGCCGGTTTTTCGCCGAGAATGCTGTCGGCTAAATCATCGTTGTTATTGAGCAGTAAATCGAGAATATGGTGACGAACTTCCGCCAGTTTCTGGGAGTGGGATTGCTGTTTTGCTGCAAACATTCAGAGTCCTTCTGCTATCTGGAAACTAGAATAGTGCGTAACAAAACAACAGGAGGATGACAATCAGGGCGTCTTATCCGGCTGATTTTTATGAGAAACGGGCGCAATGCGCTGTTCGGTCTGCACCTGTTTCTGGTTTTGATGATGAGAATACGACCCTATCCCGGCGTAAATAAGTCGGCCAATCAAGATTATAAAACTTATCGCCAGAACGATTTTTGTCATCTTCATGTTATTTTTATTACGCATAATGGCATCTTAAGTATATAGCATCCCTGCTTTTTTTCCGGTCATTGCCTGACGACAAGAAAGCAACTACTCCTCTTTCCGTTCGTCTTCCTCTTCTTCGAGCATTAATTTCCAGCCGGTGACATCAGCCCAGTAAGCCTGTTCCCGTTCGAAATCCAGCTGCACCAGACTGTTTTGCGCCATAAATCCGGCGGGGAAGCACAGCGTCCAGTGGTTGTCATCGGTATGCAGGCGCAGCGTTTCGGGCTGCGTGGTCGACTGCCGCTGGTTATTGAGCAGTGCGCCGAGGCGTAACAGCTGAATCAACGGCAGATAATGCTTCTTCTTGAACAGGTTCAGGCGCGGCAGATCGTCAAGACGAATCGCCTTGCGCTGAAAACGCACGAGCGTAGCCAGCAGCGTCTGCTGTTCCTGCGTGAAGCCCGGCAGATTTGAATTCTGTAGAATATAGGCCGAATGGCGGTGCATGCCGCTGTGATTGATGCCAAGCCCCACTTCGTGCAGCATCGAGGCCCATTTCAACAGCGCCTCGAGCTGCGGTTGCGCCTGCGACGGGTTTTGCGCCAGCCACTGCGTATACAGAGCTTCAGTGGTTTCAAGCACGCGGCGTGCCTGTTCGCGGTCGATGTTATAGTGATCGGCCAGGCTTTTCGCCGTGCGGCTGCGAATGTCCTGATGACGGAAACGGCCTTCCATTTCGTACAGCACGCCTTCGCGCAGTGCGCCGTCGGAGAGACGCAGTTCGCGTATCGCCAATGCATCGAAAACGCCGCAAAGAATCGCCAGACCCGGCACAAACACGGACTGGCGGTCTTCGGACAATCCCGGCAGGCTCAAGGACGCGAAGTTTTTGTATTTCAGGACTTCATCGGTGAGCTTTTCCAGTCTTTCGGCGGTAATCAACCCGTCTTTTTCACCCATCTCGACCAGCACTTCATGGGTCGCCTTGATGGTACCGGAAGCGCCCAGCGCGTATTGCCACCCCTGCAAACGGTATTGCCAGGCCAGCGTTTCGAGCTTTTGCGCCGCGGCCAGACGTGCGCGTTTGAAATTGCTGCGGCTGATTTCGCCACCCCGGAAAAATTGCTGCGCGAAGCTGACGCAACCCATGCGACGGCTTTCGGCCAGCAGCGGTTCAAAGTCTTCGCCAATCACCAGTTCGGTGGAGCCTCCGCCGATGTCGATGACCAGCTTGCGGCCTTTTTCGGGTTGAGTATGCTCAACGCCCATAAAAATCAGACGCGCCTCTTCCTGACCCGAGATAATTTCAATCGGGTAGGGGATAACTTCCGCTGCGCGCTTGAGGAACTCTTCGGCATTCACGGCCTGACGTAGGGAGTGCGTGCCCACAATGGTGACGTTGGCTTCCGGAAAGCCCTGCAAACGCTCGGCAAAAAGCGCAAGGCAGTCCAGCCCACGTTTAATGGCTTCTTCGCTTAATCTGCTTTGGCTGTCCAGCCCGTCGGCCAGGTGAACGCGCTGCTTGAGCCGACCCAATACCTGTAGCGCGCCGTTCACGACGCGGGCTATCACCATATGAAAGCTGTTCGATCCAAGATCGATGGCGGCGATTTCCTGAGGCTTTGGGGTCATCGAACTGTTTAACGGCATTTTTTAACTCCAAAGATCAGGCTGGATCGGCAGGTTTGTTTTCTGTTTTGACAACCGGGTTTTCAAAATCAGGCTTTTCAAGTTCAAAATTCTTTAAATACTCGTAGATAGCCATTTGCGCACGCACTTTGCGGCGATTTCCGCGTGGAACATAACGGTTACTGAGATCTTTATCAATATGTCTCGCTTTTACCGTATCGCTAAACTGAATGGCGAGGAGATCCAGCACACGCTGCTTGATACGGGGATCGAGGAGCGCAACCGCCACTTCGATGCGGTAATCGATATTGCGGGTCATCCAGTCGGCAGAAGACAGGAACACTTTTGTATCGCCTTTATTTTCAAAAACATAAACACGATCGTGCTCAAGATAGCGGTCGACAATACTCGTCACCTGAATGTTTTCGCTGATGCCCGGCAAATTAGGAATAAGTGAACACATGCCGCGGATCAACAGGCGAATCTTCACGCCGAATCCCGAGGCGGCATACAGTCGGTCAATCAACCCTTTATCGACCAGATTATTGATCTTGAGAGAAATCCCGGCCTTTTCACCGGCCTGCGCATTGGCAATTTCCTGATCGATAAGGGCATACAGCATGCTGCGCGAGTTTTGCGGCGAGACCATCAGGTGTTCAAAGGTGACCGGACGATATGGATTTTCAATGAAGTTGAACACACGGCGAACTTCATTGGTAATTCGCGAATCGGCGGTCAGCAACGAATAGTCGGTATAGAGGCGGGCGGTTTTTTCATTGAAGTTGCCCGTACCAATATGAGCATAGCGGACAATTTCGTCCTCTTCGCGTCGGGAAATAAGAAATAGTTTGGCGTGAATTTTCAGGCCCGGCGCAGAGAAAATCACGTGCACGCCCGCTTCGGTGAGGCGTTTGGCCCAGTGGATATTGGCCTCTTCGTCGAAACGCGCCTGGGTTCTACGACCACGGTGACCTTTTTACCGTTGTGCGCGGCGTGGATCATCGACTCGATAATCCGCGAGTCTTTGGCGACACGGTAGATATTTATCTTGATAGACAGCACGTTAGGGTCGAATGCCGCCTGACGCAGCAACTCGAGCACATGCTCAAAGGTGTAATAAGGATAATAGAGCAGCACATCCTGCTGGCGAATGGCGGCAAAGCCGTTGCGGAAATTATCGAACCACAGGTGGCGCAGGCGCGGCAGCGGACGATAGACCATATTGGCCTTGCCAACGTTCGGGAAAGAGATGAAATCCTTGAAGTTATGATAACGACCGCCCGGAATGACCGAGTCATAGTTGGAAATACCCAGCTTTTCGCGCAGCAGTTCGACCATTTCATCGGGCATGTCGCGCTGATAGACAAAACGCACGGGTTCGGCAGTCAGGCGCTGTTTCAGGCTGGATGACATCAGCTCGAGCAGGCTGGATTCCATTTCGGTAACCAGATCATACTCGGCGTCGCGGGTCATTTTCATCGAATAGGCGTTGAGCGTGTCGTAATCAAAGAAGCCCTTGAAGATGTCATCGAGGCAATAACGCAGGATGTTATCAAGGAGAATCATGGGCTTGCGACGGCGTGGCGCTTCCGGCGGCAGATTGACAAAACGCGGTACCTTGTCGGACGGGATCTCGAGCAGCGCATAGTCAATCTTTTCGCCGCGAATGATTTCAACCGCCAGATAGGTATAGTCATCTTTCAGAAACTGCACCAGATTGGTTTCCTGATTCACGAGAATCGGGGTAATAAACTGACGCAGATGATGTTTGAAATACTGGCGCAACCAGGCCTGCTGATTTTCGGAAACCTGTCGCTCGTTAATCAGGAAAATCTGGTTACGGGCCATTTCCAGCAGCAAGTCGTTGTACAGGCTGTCAAATTCCTGATCGATACGCATCACCTTGGCCTGAATTTTTTAAGCAGATGGCGTGATGCGCCGATAAATCCCTGTTCTTCGCTGATCAGAATGCGGCGTTTCAAGTCGGCAAAACGGACCTTATAGAACTCATCAAGATTGTTTGAATAAATCCCGAGAAAGCGCATGCGCTCAATCAGCGGATTACTCTTGTCGGCGGCTTCCTGCAAAACGCGTTCATTAAAGGATAACCAGCTCAACTCTTTATCTATATACAGTTTTTCCTGACCCATTTTAGCTCCGTTCATTTAGCCTGAAACCTGGCCCATCAAGGCGCATTTCAGCTTGCGCAGCTTTAAGGGAGAGGGCCTAGTATCTCCCTTCATTATTGCGAGACTCTTACAACAAAGTCCAACAAAACCATATTGATGGACTTTGTTGCCAAACCGCCGCCCGCAGACCGGCATTTTACGGCTACAGCACGCCCGCGCCGAGCGCGTCGAGGGCCGGGCTGCCGCCGTCCTTGTTTTTATAGCGCAGCAAAAAGGCCGGCTGGAAGATGCACATTCGAATGACGCTGCGGTATTCGCCATTGACGAAAAACTCGTCCCTCAGCTCGGCTTCCACTTCGAATCCGAGCTTGGTATAGATGTGGATGGCCTTGTCATTCTCCTTGTCGACAATCAGATACAGCTTGTAGAGATTGAGTACGGAGAAGGCGTAGTCCATCGCCAGCGCGGCGGCTTCGCTTGCGAATCCCTGTCCCTGATGATTCGGGTCGATGATTATCTGGAATTCGGCGCGGCGGTGAATGTGGTTTATCTCGACAAGCTCGACCAGCCCGACCCGATTCTGTTCGGACTCCGTAATAAAGCGGCGTTCGCTCTGGTCATGAATGTGTTTGGCGTAGAGATCTTCAAGCTCGACATAGGCTTCATAAGGTTCTTCGAACCAGTAGCGCATGACATTGGCGTTGTTGTTGAGGCGGTGTACGAACATCAGATCGTCTTTTTCCAGCGGACGTAGCCTGATGCGATTTGAACTGAACATGATTCTTCCTTAATGTTCTATAAAAAAACCGGCGCGAGGCCGGTTTCAGGGAGGGGAGGCAGAACGATAATCTTATTCTGCGGCGTGGCCCTGCGCGGGAACGACCTGCCCGTCGAGAACCACCTGTCCATTGTCGAGCGTCAGACGTCCGTCAACGAACCAGCCAACCACCAGCGGATAAATAGCGTGTTCCTGATGCTGCACGCGCGCATGTAAATCGTCTGTGCTGTCTTCATCAAAAACGGGCACTTTAGCCTGAAGAATCACCGGTCCGCCGTCAAGTTCCGGGGTCACAAAATGCACCGAGGTCCCGTGTTCGACATCTTTGTTGTCGAGGGCTTTCTGATGCGTGTGCAAACCGGGATATTTCGGCAGCAGAGAAGGGTGGATATTCAACATCCGGCCCGCGTAGCGCTCGACAAAGGCAGGGCCAAGAATACGCATGTAACCGGCGAGAACCACCAGATCGGGTTGATAGGCATCAATTTCATCGGCGAGGGCGACATCAAAGGCCTCGCGATCGGCAAAGGATTTCGGATCCAGCGCGTGCGCAGGGATCCCTGCCGACTGGGCGCGTTCGAGTCCGTAAGCCGAGGCTTTATTGCTGAAAACGGCACTGAGCGTGGCGTTGACACGTCCGTGCTGGCAGGCGTCAATGATTGCCTGAAGATTGCTTCCGTTGCCAGAAACTAAAACCACTATCCTTTTCATTTTACCTTCGCTCTTGACGCTGTAGCGGCGTTGGCTTCGCCTGCTCACCCGAATCACTGACCTGTGTCAGCGTATCGGGGCTCCCAGGCCTGCCGCTTTACTGCAACGCCACTACATGACGTAAGGCGTCGCAGTGAACAACATTACTTGATGATGACGCGTTCTTCGGCGTCGGAAGCCTTGATGCTGCCGATAACCCAGGCCTGCTCGCCGTTGTCGTTGAGCAGGGCAATCGCCTCATCCGCCAGGGAAGCAGGCAGGGCAATCAGCATGCCGACGCCGCAGTTGAACGTGCGGTACATCTCGTGGCTGCTCACGTTGCCGTTTTCCTGCAACCAGCCGAACACGTCAGGCCATGTCCAGCTTGATTCGTCGATGATGGCCTGAGTGTTGTCCGGCAGTACGCGCGGAATGTTTTCCCAGAAGCCGCCGCCGGTCAGGTGGCAAATCGCGTGAACGTCTACGTTTTCAATCAGCTTGAGGATGGATTTAACGTAGATTTTGGTAGGTTCGAGCAGGTGATCGGCCAGCGGTTTGCCTGCCAGATCGGTGGTCAGCGGATCGGCCTTGCTGACTTCAAGAATTTTGCGAACCAGAGAGTAGCCGTTGGAGTGCGGGCCACTCGATGCCAGCGCAACCAGAACGTCGCCGTCCTGCACTTTGCTGCCATCAATGATTTCGGATTTCTCGACCACGCCGACGCAGAAACCTGCCACGTCGTAGTCATCGCCGTGGTACATGCCCGGCATTTCTGCGGTTTCGCCACCAACCAGCGCACAGCCGGACTGCTTGCAGCCTTCGGCAATACCGGTGATAACGCTGGCTGCGGTATCCACATCCAGTTTGCCCGTCGCGTAGTAATCCAGGAAGAACAGTGGCTCTGCGCCCTGTACGACCAGATCATTGACGCACATCGCGACCAAATCGATACCGATGGTATCGTGGCGTTTTAAATCCATTGCCAGACGCAGCTTGGTGCCAACGCCGTCGGTTCCCGAAACCAGCACGGGTTCACGATATTTTTGCGGCAGCGCGCACAGGGCACCAAAACCACCCAGTCCGCCCATGACTTCAGGACGACGAGTCTGTTTTACTACACCTTTAATGCGGTCTACCAATGCGTTGCCTGCATCGATGTCCACACCTGCGTCTTTATAGCTGAGAGAGGTCTTGTCGGTCACTGCGGAATCCCCACGACGTATGCGTTTTGTGGTTGTTGTTGAAAACTGGAAGCTTGAAGCGCGCTAATTCTAACAGCGCAGGCAAACGTTTGCGAGAGGTCTCGTTATGTTTCTCTATCTATACTCAAATTACCCTGACGAAAGCAGCAAGGGCGGCCAGATGCAAATCCATTGATCCGTATCAGTCTATTGGCGCTGGCGTTGCTAATAAAAGGCGTTATAATCACGCGATTTTTTTGGTCAGTAGCCTTAGGAGAAAGAAAAAATGAAGATCGTTGAAGTGAAACACCCGCTGGTAAAACACAAGCTGGGACTGATGCGTGAAAATGACATCAGCACGAAACGCTTTCGCGAACTGGCTTCCGAGGTAGGCAGTTTACTGACTTACGAAGCAACCGCAGACCTGGAAACCGAAAAGGTGACCATCGAAGGCTGGAACGGTCCGGTTGAAGTCGATCAAATCAAAGGCAAGAAAATTACCGTAGTGCCTATCCTGCGCGCAGGTCTGGGCATGATGGAAGGCGTGCTGGAGCACGTCCCGAGCGCGCGTATCAGCGTGGTCGGCGTTTACCGCGACGAAGAAACCCTGCAACCCGTGCCTTACTTCCAGAAACTCGCATCCAATATAGAAGAGCGCATGGCGCTGGTGGTCGACCCGATGCTGGCAACCGGCGGTTCAATGATTGCCACTATCGACCTGCTCAAGAAAGCGGGTTGCCAGAGCATCAAGGTGCTGGTGCTGGTTGCCGCGCCGGAAGGGCTTGAAGCGCTGGAGAAAGCGCATCCGGATATCGAGCTGTACACCGCCTCTGTCGATCAGGGGCTGAACGACAAGGGATACATCATCCCGGGCCTGGGCGATGCAGGCGACAAGATATTTGGTACCAAGTAAGCAGCAGCCGACTGAAAAGTCGGCTTTTTTTACTCGTCATACGCGAGGCCGTGGCGTGGGTTATCCTCGCACGGCCACTCGAACGATGAAGAGCCGTTAATTGTTCATTAAAGATAAGCTTCATTATTTATTGAGGATCAGTCCATGACCCGTCGTGTTATCGGGGTGAGCGAGCGCCCACCGCTCCTGCAAACTATTCCCCTGAGTTTTCAGCATCTGTTTGCCATGTTCGGCGCGACGGTGCTGGTGCCCATCCTGTTTAAAATCAATCCGGCGACGGTGCTGCTGTTCAACGGCATCGGCACCTTACTGTATCTGTTTGTCTGCAAGGGCAAGATTCCGGCGTATCTCGGCTCGAGCTTTGCATTTATTTCACCGGTATTGCTGCTGTTGCCGATGGGCTATGAAGCGGCGCTGGGCGGGTTTATCGTCTGCGGCTTGCTGTTTTGTATCGTGGCGCTTATCGTCAAGAAGGCGGGAATAGGCTGGATAAACGTGATGTTCCCTCCGGCGGCGATGGGCGCGATTGTCGCGGTTATCGGGCTTGAACTGGCAGGCGTGGCGGCCAATATGGCAGGTCTGCTGCCGGCGGAAGGCGTGGCGGCAGACAGCACCGCCGTTACCATTTCCGTGGTGACGCTGGCCGTCACCGTACTCGGCTCCGTGCTGTTTCGCGGTTTTCTGGCCATCATCCCTATTCTGATTGGCGTGCTGGTGGGGTATGCGCTGTCTTACTTCATGGGCGTGGTCGATGTCTCGGCCATCGAGAAGGCGCACTGGTTTGCCTTGCCGACCTTCTACACGCCGCGCTTCGAATGGGTCGCCATTCTGACGATTCTGCCTGCTGCGCTGGTGGTCATTGCCGAGCACGTCGGGCATCTGGTGGTCACCGCCAACATCGTCAAGAAAGACCTGCTGCGTGATCCCGGCCTGCACCGTTCCATGCTGGCAAACGGTCTGTCGACCATGCTGTCCGGTTTCTTCGGCTCCACGCCGAATACCACCTACGGCGAAAACATCGGCGTCATGGCGATTACCAAGGTCTACAGCACCTGGGTTATCGGCGGCGCGGCGATTCTGGCGATCCTGCTGTCGTGCGTCGGTAAACTGGCGGCGGCCATTCAGGCGGTGCCGGTACCGGTCATGGGCGGTGTGTCGCTGCTGCTGTACGGCGTGATTGGCGCATCGGGTATTCGCGTGTTGATCGAATCGAAAGTCGATTACAACAAGCCGAAAAACCTGATTTTGACTTCGGTAATCCTGATTATCGGTGTTAGCGGCGCGAAAGTGCACATCGGCGCGGCCGAATTGAAGGGCATGGCGCTGGCGACCGTGGTCGGCGTGTTCCTGAGTCTGCTGTTCAAGCTTATCGACGTGTATCGTGGTGAAGAAGAGATTATCGATGTTCCCGACGAGCGCACGCCGCCGTCTGTGTGATCCCTTAGTTTTGTAAAAATACCGGGCAGAGTGCGCTTTGCCCGGTAGGTCGGCTGAATTGCAGGCGTTTAGCGCGTCGAAAGTTCAATTCTTCACGGATCCTATGATAGAATTCCACGATTGATTATTTGTCCTGATGTTTTTTAAAACAGGTCTGCCTGAAGACCCGTTTTGGTTGAGGTGCTTCTGAATACGCCGGCACAGCTTTCCCTGCCACTTTATCTTCCCGACGACGAAACCTTTGCCAGTTTTTATGCGGGAGAAAACACCTCGCTGCTCTCCGCTATCCAGACTGCGTTGCAGCAGGAACATGGCACCTACATCTATTTCTGGTCGCGTGAAGGCGGCGGTCGCAGCCATTTGCTGCATGCGGCCTGCGCCGAACTTTCGCTGCGCGGTGAAGCAGTAGGCTATGTCCCCCTCGACAAACGCGCCTATTTTGTGCCGGAAGTGCTCGATGGCATGGAGCAACTGGCGCTGGTCTGCATCGACAATATTCAGGGCATTGCCGGCGACGAAGCCTGGGAAGCCGCCATCTTCCACCTCTATAACCGTATCCTCGAAACCGGCCGCACGCGTCTGTTCATTACCGGCGATCGTCCGCCGCGCCAGTTGAATCTCGGCCTGCCGGACTTGGCCTCGCGCCTCGACTGGGGGCAAATCTACCGCCTGCAGCCACTTTCAGACGATGAAAAATTGCAGGCGTTGCAGGTGCGCGCCAAACTGCGCGGCTTCGAGCTGCCCGAGGACGTTGGACGTTTTTTGCTAAAACGTCTGGATCGCGAGATGCGCACCCTGTTCATGACCCTCGATCAGCTCGATCGCGCGTCGATTACCGCCCAGCGCAAATTGACCATTCCCTTTGTTAAAGAAACGCTCAATCTCTAGCGTGGCCTAAAGAATCTCCAGCACCTGTTCCGGCGGACGGCCGAGCCGCGCCTTGCCGTTGGCGACCACGATGGGGCGTTCGAGCAGACGCGGACTGTCTGCGATAGCCTGCAACAGCTGCTCTTCACTCAGGTGGGTATCGGCGAGATTTTTCTCTTTATAGACTTCCTCGCCGCTGCGCATCATTTCACGCGCCGAAGAAAACCCCAGTTTCTGCTGCAACGATTTCAGCGTGTCGAGCGACGGCGGTGTCTCGAGGTATAAAATCACATCGGGCTTGATGCCTTTTTCTTCAAGCAGTTCCAGCGTCTCGCGGCTTTTGCTGCAACGGGGATTGTGGTAAATCGCGACATCGTGTTCCATTGGCTTCTCCTTTCTTTATTTTATCGCTCTTCAGCGTTGTCAGCCTTTTACATACTGCTGGAAGCGTTTTTGCAGCTGACGCAACTGATCGATGCGTGCGTCGTAGCGCGCCTGATCCAGACTGCCCAGTTTCGACTGATCGCTGGCACTGCTCAACATGCTGATCGACTGATCGAGACGGCCTACCAGCGCCATGCTCTCGGCGCGGGCGGCCAGCTCCTGCGGTCGTAGTCCCTGTTGTGCGACGGACTGCGTCAGCAGATCCCAGCCGTTGGGATCGTCTGGATGAGCATAAGTGTAGCGGTAAAGCAGCCGACTGGCTTTTGCCAGCTCGTTGCCTTCGATGTAGGCGTTGGCCATATTGAGCTGCAACACCGCGTCCTTGCTGGTGGCGGCGTTGGCTTTTTCCAGTCGGGCGATGGCCTGCGGAGCACGTTTCTGATCGATGTCGATATCCGTGAGCAGGTCGAGATACCAGACATTGCCCGGCTCCCTGGCCAGCATCGGCTCAAGGATATTTCGCGCCTGAGTATAGCTTTTGGCACGGTAAAACTGGATAGCGCGTCCATACTGGGCGGCATTCTGCTCGCGGATATTGCCGTTGCCCAGTTGTTTCAGATAATCGTCGGTCAGGGGATGGTCTTCCGTGCCGTACATGCCGAGAATGCGCACCTTGGCAAACAGGAAATCCTGCGAAGACTGCACCACGATGTGCGGCATTTGATTGGCGCGGTTTCGTGCATCGGAAAGTCGGCTGTCTGGCAGCGGGTGAGTCAGCAGCATTTCCGGCGGCTTGCTGGAATAGCGCGACTGGTCGGCCAGCTTTTGCAGGAAGTTCGGCATGGATTCGGGGTCAAAACCGCTGCGTTGCAGCACCTGAAGCCCGATGCGGTCGGCTTCTTCTTCATTGCCGCGGCTAAAGCTGATGAGGCCCTGCTGGGTGCCGGCCAGCGTGCCGGTGAGTCCGGCCATGCCCGCTTCCGGACTCGCCATCGCCAGCAAAATGGAACCTAATACGCCGACCCAGGTCAGAGGAGAATTGCGTTTCTGGTCTTCCATCGCGCGGGCCAGGTGACGCTGGGTTACGTGGGAAATTTCGTGCGCCAGCACGGAGGCCAGCTGGCTTTCGTTATCGGCAAAACGGAATATCGCCGAGTGCAGCACCACGTTGCCACCAAAGAAGGCAAACGCGTTGAGCTGATCGTTGTTGACGATGAAAAAATGGAACGGGAAACGCACGGAGTAGGCGTGGGCGACCAGCCGATTGCCGAGCTGGTTGATGTATTCGTTGAGCAGAGGATCGCTGATAAGCGGGGCGCTGCCGCGCAACTGACGCACATAGAAATCGCCCATTTGCGGTTCCTGATCGATAGTCAGGGTGCCGCCCGCCGTGGTGCCCATATCGGGAAGCTGATCGGCGGGGTCGGCGTGGGCCGCGAGCGGAAAACCGGTCGCGAGCGTGGAGACCAGCAAACCGCACGCCGTCAGGCGCGTTGCCATCTTGCTCAACTTCAGTTTTAAGCGCATTGCCATAAATACCTTTGTTAAACATGGGTGAAAGTGTTGGCAAAAAACCTGTCGTCGGTCATCCGTGATAAGGTTTCGACCACAGGCAGATTCGAAAAGGCCGTATCACGTCTTGTACTGAAGAACGTAAGTTTATTCAAGCGTGACAATGCTGGCACCCCTCAGCCTGATATATCTGCGACAACTGCGTCAGCGATAGGGTAATGGATTTTAGGAGTTAATACTGATGCTCGACATGTTATTGCAATGGTACCGTCGCCGATTTACCGACCCCGAAGCCATCGCGCTGCTGGCGATTCTGGTGGCCGGTTTTTGTATCCTCTATTTCTTCAACGGCATACTGGCCCCGCTGCTGGTCGCTATCGTGCTGGCTTATCTGCTGGAATGGCCGACCGTGCGGTTGCAGCATCTGGGCTGCTCGCGCACGCTCGCCGTGTGTATTGTGCTGACGATTTTTACCGGCATCGTGATGCTGCTGGTGTTCGTGGTTGCCCCGCTAACCTGGCAGCAGGGCGTGAATCTGCTGGCTGACCTGCCGAGCATGCTCAACCGGGTTTATGCACTGGCCGCGACGTTGCCGAAACGCTATCCGGCGCTGGTCGATGCGGGCATTCTCGACATGATGACCGACAACCTGCGCGCCAAGATTTCAGGCGTTGGCGAGTCGGTGGTGAAATACTCCCTCGCGTCACTGGTGGGCCTGTTAACGCTGGCGATTTACCTGATTATTGTCCCGCTGATGGTGTTCTTTCTGCTCAAGGATAAAAACCAGATGCTGAGCGCCGTCCGTCGCGTGCTGCCGAGAGAGCGCGGTCTGGCAGGGCTGGTCTGGACCGAAATGAATCAGCAGATAACCAACTATATTCGCGGCAAGGTACTTGAGATGATAGTCGTCGGCATCGCGACTTATCTGGTGTTTCTGTTTATGGGGATGCGCTATTCGCTGCTGCTGGCCGTGCTGGTCGGCGTTTCCGTGCTTATTCCGTATATCGGCGCGATGCTGGTTACCCTTCCGGTCGTGATGGTCGCGCTGTTCCAGTGGGGAGTCGGACCCGATTTCTGGACGCTTATCATTGCCTATCTGGTGGTGCAGGGGCTTGACGGCAATTTGCTGGTGCCGCTGCTGTTTTCGGAGGCGGTCAATCTGCACCCGCTGGTTATCATTCTTGCCGTGGTGATTTTTGGCGGTCTGTGGGGATTCTGGGGAGTATTTTTTGCCATTCCGCTGGCAACGCTTGTGAAGGCGGTGTACCACGCCTGGCCTGACGAGCTACAGAACGAGACGGTGAATATCGAGAATAAGGAGTAAGGTTTTCCCCTCGCTCACGCGCGCGGCGGGCGAGGGGAAAATGCGCCGGAGGATTATTGTCCGGTCACATAGGCCAGCACGATGTCGTGGTGGTTGCTGGTTTTAAAGTCATCGAAGACTTTTTCAACTTTGCCATCGCCGTCGAGCAGGAAGCTGATGCGGTGAATGCCGTCATAGGTTTTCCCCATAAAGGATTTCTCACCCCAGATGCCGAAGGCTTCACATACCTTGTGGTCCTCATCGGACAGCAGGGTGAAATTCAACAGCTCTTTCTCGGCAAATTTCGACAGTTTTTCGGGTTTATCGGTGCTGATTCCCAGCACTTCAACCCCGGCTTCCTTCAACTGATCCATGTTGTCACGCAGGCCGCAGGCTTGAACGGTACAGCCTGGCGTCATGGCCTTCGGGTAAAAATAGACCAGGACTCTCTGTCCCTGGAAGTCG
Organism: Rouxiella chamberiensis; assembly: GCF_026967475.1. Classification (NCBI taxonomy): domain Bacteria; kingdom Pseudomonadati; phylum Pseudomonadota; class Gammaproteobacteria; order Enterobacterales; family Yersiniaceae; genus Rouxiella; species Rouxiella chamberiensis. Next base: position 210,074 of record NZ_CP114058.1, read on the forward strand.
GCCAGATTAATCTGTTCACCGTCTTGATCCGGCAAACTAAATTGCGGCGCAGTATCTCCGGCTTTCAGTGGGCTCATTGTTATTCTCCAGAATTTTTATTACTGAGGTTTATCTTCAGGCTGAGTAGAACTGACGACGTTAATACTGCCCTGTGCGTTCAATTCTGTACATAGCTTATGAAACGCTTGCTCGATAATTGCCGCATCATTATTAGCCGGGCTGTGCGCGGTAATCTGGATGGAAAGTTGCGCATCGCGCGTCGCGTCGCGGGGCGTGGTTTTCGAGGCCAGTTCGGCAATGTTCATCTGGTGGCTATCGAACAGATCGGTGAAGCGTTCAATCAGGTGCGGCGAGTCTTTCACCTCGACCTTGACCCACACGGTCGCGGGCATCGCCGGGCGTTCGTGTGCGGTCGTGCGTTTCATCACGATCAGCAGTTCAAGCTCGGCGCCCTTGAGCGGCAGGGTAGACTCGATAAGCGCAATGTTATTCCAGCTTCCCGAGAGGAACATGATAAAGGTAAATTCCTCGCCCAGCATGGCAAGACGGCTGTCTTCGATATTACAACCGCAGCTGCTCACCTGACGGGTAATGGTATTGACGATACCCGGCCTGTCGGCACCCAGCGCGGTAATCACCAGATAATGTTGTTGTTGTGGTTGTGACAAAATAGCCCTTCCTGTCATGCCCTGTTGTGAGACTTACTATCGCAGACATGAAAACTATCGCAAACAGAAAAACCATTTCAACTGCAAAAACCCCGCATAGGGTAAAAACCCGCATGAAATTGAAAATGGCAGGGCGGTAAATTGGCGGTATACAGAAAAAAACGGGTTGGCGGGCGCTTACGTCACGTTGTTTGCTTGCTTTGCCCAGGTGTCAAAAGTACCATGAGTCACCTGTTTGTGGAGGGGAAGATCAATGTTTACGGGAAGTATTGTTGCTCTGGTTACGCCGATGGACGACAAGGGTGCCGTCGATCGCGCGAGTCTGAAAAAACTGATTGATTATCATGTGTCCAGTGGTACTGCGGCGATCGTTTCCGTGGGCACGACCGGCGAGTCTGCAACCTTGAGCCATGACGAGCACGCTGACGTGGTCATGCAGACCCTTGATCTGGCCGATGGCCGCATCCCTATCATTGCAGGGACAGGCGCAAACGCTACCGCAGAAGCGATAGCGCTGACGCAACGTTTTGAAAATTCTGGTGTTGTAGGCTGCCTTACGGTCACGCCTTATTACAACCGTCCTACTCAGGAAGGGGTTTACCAGCACTTCAAAGCCATCGCCGAAAGCACTGCACTGCCGCAAATTCTTTACAACGTACCGTCTCGTACCGGCTGCGATATGCTGCCTGCGACCATCGCGCGTTTGGCAAAATTAAAAAATATTGTTGCCTGCAAAGAGGCAACAGGGAACTTAAGTCGCGTTAGCCAGATCCAAGTGCTGGTTGAAGATGAAGATTTCATTCTGTTGAGCGGTGACGACTTTACAGGACTGGACTTCATGCAACTGGGTGGCAAGGGGGTTATCTCCGTGACCGCCAATATCGCGGCGGCCGAAATGGTCGAACTTTGCCGTCTGGCAGCGGAAGGCAACTTTGCCGAAGCGCGCCGTTTAAATCAGCGCTTGATGCCGTTGCATCAGCATTTGTTTGTAGAAGCAAACCCAATCCCTGTGAAATGGGCCTGCAAGGCGCTGGGATTGATAGCAACCGATACAGTGCGTCTGCCAATGACGCCGCTGACCGATGCTGCTCGTCCGATAGTGGAAGATGCACTAAACAAGGCCGGTTTGCTATAACCCTCTGTTGCCGGCACGTGTGTGCCTACAACGCAGGGGATATTACTTTTAGGGATAATTGATGAGCTATTCATTAACAAAACCACGTTTTCAAAAATCGACGGTAGCAAAAGTTGTGGGACTTTCCCTGATTATGCTGCTTGCAGCCTGCTCCAACGATTCACGCTACAAGCGCCAGGTCAGCGGCGATGAAGCCTATCTTGAAGCTGCGCCGCTGAAAGAGCTCAAAACCCCGGAAGGCATGATTCTGCCTCTGCAAAACGGAACCTACGATGTTCCTCCTTCCAGTGCCAAAGGCGCGGTAGGCAAGGCATTGGATATTCGTCCTCCTATGCAGCCTCTGGCGCTGGTTAACGGTTCCCGTGCACAGTACAGCGCAGACACCGGCACCGTGATGCTTGAAAACAGCGCGCAGAACAGCAATCTGTGGTCGCACGTGGTCACCATCGTTCAGCAGAAGCGGCTACAAGATTGCCAGCCGCGATGACGCGAACCAGACGCTGACCACCGACATGGTGCAGTGGAACCGTGCCGATGAAGACTTCCAGTACGAAGGCCGTTACCAGATTAGCGTGAAATCGCAGGGTTATCAGACTGCGCTGACGGTGAAAACCCTTGAGCTGAAGCAGCAGGGCAAAACCGTCACGACCGCCGCCGAGCAGCAGCGTTACACCAGCCAGATGATGAACTCCATCACCGGCGGTCTGGGTAAACTGCAGCAGGACGAGCAAAACCGTCTCGACAACCGCAAGCTGGGTGAAATCGACGTGCAGAGCGGCGCCGACGATACCGGTCTTCCGGTGCTTATCGTACGTGCGCCTTACGGTTCCGTATGGGAGCGTCTGCCGGCTGCCCTGGCGAAAGCTGGCATGAAAGTGACCGACAGCAGCCGTCCACAGGGTAACCTGACTGCCAAGTACTCTCCACTCGGCAGCGATGCCTGGGACACGCTCGGAGCGAAAGATCCTGAGCTGGTGTCGGGCAACTACAAGATTCAGGTCGGCGACCTGAACAACCGCAGTAGTTTGCAATTCCTTGATCCGAAAGGACATGCACTGACCCAGTCGCAGAACGACGCGATGGTGGCGGTGATGCAGGCGGCCTTCAACAGAAGCAGCGCGGCAAGCGAGTAATACACGAAGGGGCTTCGGCCCCTTTTTGCTTTCGTCCGTTTCCGGCGGACGCGAATTTCCGGCAAGCAAGAAGTTCCATGTTTTACCCAACACGTCATATCACTGGAGTAAGTTAAGATGCAAAAGTTAGCTGAGTTGTATCGCGGAAAGGCGAAAACCGTCTATACCACCGAAAACCCAGACCTGCTGGTTTTGGAGTTCCGTAATGATACGTCAGCACTGGATGGCGAACGTATTGAGCAGTTCGACCGTAAAGGCATGATCAACAATAAATTCAACCACTTCATCATGGAGAAGTTGGAAGAAGCCGGCATTCCTACCCAAATGGAACGTCTGCTGTCCGACAACGAAGTGCTGGTGAAAAACCTTGAAATGGTGCCGGTTGAGTGCGTTATCCGCAACCGTGCTGCCGGTTCCCTGGTTAAGCGTTTAGGCGTTGAAGAAGGTTTGGTACTGAATCCACCGCTGTTTGACTTGTTCCTGAAAGACGATGCCAAGCATGACCCGATGGTCAACGAATCCTACTGCAAGACCTTCGGCTGGGTTAACGAAGAGAATCTGGCGCGTATGAAAGAGCTGAGCTACAAGGCGAACGACGTGCTGAGCAAAATCTTCGGCGATGCCGGTCTGATTCTGGTCGACTTCAAGCTGGAATTTGGTCTGTACAAGGGCGAAGTGGTGCTGGGCGACGAGTTCTCGCCAGACGGCAGCCGCCTGTGGGACACCCAGTCTCTCGAGAAGATGGACAAAGACCGTTTCCGTCAAAGCCTCGGCGGCCTGATTGAAGCCTATGAAGAAGTCGCGAAGCGTATTGGCGTTAAATTAGACTAATCTTTTTTAGCTTTAACGCGCAAACGATTACGCCTCCCGGATTGTCAACGGCTCACCTGACGTCCGCGGAGGCTTTCGTCCTAATCTCTTCTTTGCCAGTGGTATTCCTGCGTCTTGTTAACTAGAGTTACAAAAACAGCGGAGGTGATATATGCGGTGGCAAGGGCGTCGTGAAAGCGACAATGTAGAGGATCGTCGTTCCCAGAGCAGTGGTTCCGGCGGCAACGGCATGGGCGGAATGCGTATTCCTCTTCGTGGCAAAAGCGGTATCGTTATCGTTATCATCGTCTTGATTGCCGGTTATTACGGTGTCGACCTGACGGGTCTTATCGATGGCGGACAATCGCAAAACCCCTCTCAATATCAACAACGGCAAGCGCCTACCTCGATAAGCCCCACGGACGATCGTGATGCCAAATTTACCTCGGTGGTGCTGGCGTCGACCGAAGACGTCTGGAAGCAGATTTTTCAGCAGAACGGCCAAACCTATCGTGAACCCAAACTGGTGATGTATCGCGGTGCAACCCGCACAGGCTGCGGCACCGGCCAATCCGTCATGGGACCTTTCTACTGTCCGGCCGACAGCTCGGTTTATATCGATTTATCATTTTATCAGGAACTGAAAGACAAACTCGGCGCGGGCGGCGATTTTGCGCAGGGCTATGTCGTCGCGCATGAGGTGGGGCACCACGTACAAAATCTCCTCGGTATCGAGCGCAAGATGCGCGAAATGCAGCAGGGCGCGTCGAAGGCCGAGGCCAACCGGCTGTCGGTCAAGCTCGAACTTCAGGCCGACTGTTTCGCCGGTATCTGGGGACACGCGATGCAGCAGGAGCAGGTGCTGGAAACCGGCGACCTGAAAGAGGCGCTGGACGCGGCGCGCGCCATCGGTGATGACCGCCTGCAACAGCAGAGTCAGGGACGCGTCGTGCCCGACAGCTTTACCCACGGTACCTCGCAGCAGCGTTACGACTGGTTCAAGCGCGGCTATGACAGTGGGAACATGCAGCAGTGTGATACCTTCGCTGCCCGCTGATGGGTATCCCATTATCTTTTCAGTCACAGCATTGCTGGCAGCGTTTATCCATCCCCGTTGCTTACCGGTGTATGCGCCGGGGGATGGATAACCCTGCCGCTTCGCGGTGACTGAAAATCTTTCGGGAATATAACGTTTTTTTATTCTCCCGCCGCCGTGTTCCCGCCTGCGCATATTCACCTTGGTCACGGAGTTGTGTAAGCTTCCGAGGTGCTTACGCTGGCCGCCTTGCTGCGACTTCAATCTTGAAAAAGTTTTTTACCTTGGGAATCTTATGGCCTTTCTCGATCCAACCCTGCTTATTCTGCTGGTGTTCGCCGGTTTAGGTATCATCAGCCACAACTCTGCCGTGACCATCGCCATGTTTTTCCTGCTCACGGTGCGCATTACGCCGCTTAACGCCTTCTTCCCGTGGATTGAAAAATATGGCCTGACACTCGGAATTATCATCCTGACCATCGGCGTGATGGTGCCTATTGCCAACGGCAGAATTACGCCAAGCGCGCTGGTTCACTCGTTCATGCACTGGAAATCGATATTGGCTATCGTGGTCGGGGTCGGCGTGTCGTGGTTGGGTGGACGCGGCGTCACGCTCATGGGATCACAGCCACAGCTGGTCGCCGGTCTTCTGGTCGGCACGGTGCTGGGCGTCGCCTTCTTCAAGGGCGTGCCGGTCGGACCGCTGATTGCCGCCGGGTTATTGTCGCTCATGGTCGGCAAGTCCTGAGAAAATGCGCGATAAGGAAGGGATGACACAGCTTGTTGCCTGTCAGCGGCAGATGCAGCGCCACGGCGTGCGGCGGCTGCTGGTAATCAGCGGTGACGCGACCTGGAGCGCGCAGCAGGCGCGTCAGATAGCGGCAACGATGGCGGGCGACTGGCTATGGATTAGCCCCGATGTGCAAAGCGATCGTCGCACCGTGTCACCCGAGTCGGCTAACCAGCTGCTCGGGCAGGCCTTTTGCACGGCGTGTTCGATGCGCGACAAGGTTTGAACGTCGAGGCGCTGGCGGCATTCAGCGGCGTGTTACAGGCCGGAAGCTGGCTGCTGTTACTGGTACCCGACTGGCGAGAACTGGCCGACGACGTTGGACCTCGACAGCCGCCGCTGGAGCGAACAGCCCGACGCCATCGCCACTCCCCGCTTTATTCAGCGTTTTTGCCGGGAAATACACGCCGATCCGCAGGCGCTTGTCTGGCGACAAGAGCAGGCATTTACTCCCCGTCTGCTGACCGATGCCCCGCACTGGCAGCCGCCGCACGGCGAACCGACCCGCCACCAGCAGGCGATTCTGGACCGGCTGTTACAGGCCGAAGATGGCGTCTGGGTGCTGACCGCCGCACGCGGGCGCGGCAAGTCGACGCTTTCGGGCATGTTGGTGCAACAGTGGCCGGGGCGCTGCTGGCTGACTGCGCCGAGCCGGGCTTCGGGCAGTCGGCTCGAGGAGCAGAGCGGGCAGGGCGCGATGTTTTGGGCACCTGACGCACTGCTCGCGCATCTCGAACAGGGCAATGCGGCCGACGCCGACTGGTTGCTGATTGATGAAGCCGCGGCCATCCCGACCCCGTTGCTCTCGCGCCTGATAGCCTTTTTCCCGCGGGTCTTGCTGACGACCACCGTTCAGGGCTACGAAGGCACCGGACGCGGCTTTGTTTTGAAATTCTGTGCTTCATTGCCGAACTGGCAGGATCTGCGGCTTACCGCGCCTATCCGCTGGGCCGAAGGCGATCCGCTGGAAACGCTGCTGGACAAGGTTTTACTGTTCAATGAACCCGATCCTCAGGCGCTGCCGCCTAACGATCCCCGGCCGCTGCGCATCGAACACTTTACCGCCGATCTCTGGACGCAGCATCCGGCGCGGCTTGAGGCGTTTTATCATCTTTTGACCCGCGCCCATTACCGCACCTCGCCGCTGGATCTGCGCCGTTTGCTTGATGCGCCGGGCATGAGCTTCTCCGCAGCGCTTAGGGACGAAGATATCGCGGCCGCGCTGTGGCTGGTGGATGAAGGCGGATTGGATGCTGCGCTGGCGCACGAAGTGTGGGCCGGACGTCGGCGGCCGCGCGGTAATCTGGTGGCGCAGTCGCTGGCCGCCCACGGCGGGTTTGCGTCTGCGGCGCTCATGTCTTCTCGGCGTATCACTCGTATCGCGGTTGCGCCCGCAAGCCGCAGGCAGGGCATCGCCTCTGCGCTGGTGGCGGCGCAGCGCCTTCAGGCGGCGCGTGAAGGAAGAGATTATCTCTCGGTGAGTTTTGGTTTTACCCCCTCGTTGTGGCATTTCTGGCAGCATTGCGGCTTTCGCATGGTGCGGGTGGGCAATCAGCGCGAAGCCAGCAGCGGATGTTATGCCGCCATGGCAATGTTGCCGCTGAGCGACGCCGGTACTCGCCTTTGCGATGAGGCTGTGCGGCAATTCACGCGCAATGCACGTCAGATCCCGGCCGACGTGGCCCGCTGCCTGGTTGACGGACATTCGCAGCCGGAGGCCGAAAAAGCGCCCTCACTGGAGGAGGCCGACTGGCGTGAACTGGCCGGTTTCGCCTTCGCCAGCCGCGCACTCGACAGCAGCCAAAGCGCCTTGTGCCGATTACTGAGTCTTTCGCCATTGCCGCTACCGGCGCTGCGTGCCCGTCTTGAACTCGGGCTGGAGGGCGCCGCCATCATCGCCCAATGCAAGCTGAGCGGTAAAAAAGCCCTGCTGAAACAGTATCGCGATGAAACGCGGCAGGCGCTGCAACACCTCGATGCCTCGCAGACGTCGGCGTGGCAGCGTTTTGCGCAGCCTGTGGCGTCACCGTGAAAAAATCAGTACAACTCTTTCAATAAAACCCTATTTTCCTGAATTTTCAGCGGTGTATAGTCGCTGTATCGGCAGCCTGTCATCGCGCTGCACCCCTCATTCATCAAGCAGAGAATCATCATGAGTCCGGATCAGGTTATCGTCCAGCAACCGCCGCAGGCGGCAGAAAAACTTATCCTGTTGTTTCACGGCGTGGGAGACAATCCGGTGTCGATGGGGGAAATCGGCCGGTATTTTACCGCAAGTTTCCCCAACGCGCTGATAGTCAGCATCGGCAGTCCCTTTGCCTGTGATTTAGGGCAGGGTCGCCAGTGGTTTTCGGTGCAGGGTGTCACGGAAGAGAATCGTCATCGGCGCATTGCCGACGCCATGCCGCTGTTTATCAAGACTGTGCGCGACTGGCAGCAGAAATGTGCCGTCACGCCCGAGAATACGGTGCTGATCGGCTTTTCACAGGGCGCGATTATGTCGCTGGAATCCACGAAGGTAGAGCAGAATCTGGCAGGGCGCATCGTATCGTTTAGCGGACGTTTCGCCCGTTTGCCGGAAAGCCCTATTGCAAGCGGCACCCGCATTCACTTTATCCACGGCACCAGTGATCCCGTCATCGCCGCCAATAATGCGGTTATCGCGGCAGAACGACTCACGGCGCTGGGGTGTGCCAACACGCTGGATCTGGCGCAGAAAGTGGCGCACGGCATCAACCCGCAGATGATTGAAACCGCCATCGAGAGATTGCAGGCAGAGTAACAAGGCATTCTGTAAAGACAGAAACGGCAGGGGATGACCCTGCCGTCTGGCGGTTGCGATACGTTCTCGCAAGGCGTGGTGATTTCGCCATGAACGGGACGGGCGCTTACTTTTTCTTGTCCTTCGGCCAGTCGTCGTCGTCATCCCATTCGGCGTTGTTGTCGCGATGTGGCGGGATCTCGGGTTTGTCCTTGAGATAGGCTTTCACATCGACCCGGTTGAGTTCTTTGATGCCACTGATGAGAATGCCGGCCAGAACGATCAGCACTATCCACCAGTAATCTTTAATCCATTCCATAATACGTCTCCCTTACTGGTTATTCTTGTGGGCCTTGCGACCCGTTATTCACGACATACTGCGTGAAAATTCTTTCAAGCTGGCTGACAATCCAGTCATGACCCGCGAGATCGACCCCTTGCCAGGCGGCCTGTAAAACGTCAGGTGTCAGCACGCGCTCACACTGCTCGGCCAGAGGACGATAACTCAAATGCCAGGGCTCGATTGCCACGCCGCCCGTATCCTGACTAAACGGACGATAGAAGCCGAACGCCGCCATATGCTCGGTCAGCCACTGATTGAGCCGATAAAAATAGCCGCCCGCTTCGTACTCCCACGGCTCGAGCTGCAATTTTTGACCTTCGGGAAGTAAATCGGGATCGTAGATATCCAGATCACTTCCCCAATGGTGACGACTGCTGCCGGGCAGGGCCGACCAGCGCAGAATCAGCTCGCCACGCTCTGCATCATTGAGCGATGAGATGTCCACGGGCTGACTGTCACTGTTTAATACTGGTCGCTGCGCGCGAAATTTTCCATTCCAGATAGCCAGTTGCCGATCGAAGTCACGAAATGTGCTGGCCGGTTGCAGATTGAATCCGGCCTGCGCGGCCGCCGTCTGAAGTCGACGAAATGCCGCCACCGCTTCGGGCTGCAAGCGGTGGCCATCGACCAGTTCAACCAGATGCGCGGCGGAGCGTCCGGTCAGCGCGGCGACGTCAATCATCCTACCAGTTGATCCATAATGCGCTGATACATGCGGCTGAGCAGTTGCAAATCCGCCGCGCTGACGCATTCGTTGATCTTGTGAATCGAGGCATTGACCGGCCCCAGTTCCACCACCTGCGCGCCCATCTGCGCAATAAAGCGCCCGTCGGAGGTGCCACCGGTCGTTTCAAGCACGGGCGTGTGCTCGGTGTAGTGCTGCACGGCGTTGACCACGGCATCCACCAGCGCGCCGCGCGGCGTCAGGAACGGCTGACCGGAAACGACCCAGTTCAGCGTGTAATGCAACTGATGTTTATCCAGCAGCGCGGCGACGCGTTCCTTGATCAAGGCATCGGTTAATTCGGTGCTGAAACGGAAGTTGAACTGCACATAGAGCTCACCCGGGATAACATTGTTGCTGCCGGTTCCGGCATTGATGTTGGCAATCTGCATGCTGGTCGGCGGGAAGAATTCATTGCCGCCATCCCAGACCGTGGCGGCCAGTTCATTCAGGGCAGGCAGCGCGCGATGCACCGGGTTATCGGCCAGATGCGGATAGGCCACGTGGCCCTGCACGCCGTGGATCTGCAGGTTGGCGGTCATGGAGCCCCGACGCCCGTTTTTGACGATATCGCCAACGCGGGTGGTGCTGGACGGTTCGCCGACCAGACAGTAATCCATGCGCTCGTTGCGTGCCATCAGCGCCTTCACGACTTTCACTGTGCCGTTGACGGCGCTGGCTTCTTCGTCGGAGGTAATCAGAAACGCCAGACGCCCCTTGTGATGCGGATTGGCTGCCACAAAACGCTCGGCGGCGACGACCATCGCGGCGAGTGAGCCTTTCATGTCGGCCGCACCGCGACCAAACAGCATGCCGTCGCGCAGCGCAGGTTCGAACGGCGGTGTTATCCAAAGCGAGGCATCGCCGGTCGGCACCACGTCGGTATGACCGGCAAAGGCCAGCGTCTTGCCTTCGCCGCGCGTGGCCCAGAAATTCAGGGTATCGCCGAAGTTCATGGGTTCGATATGAAAGCCAATCGCCTGTAAACGGGCAATCAGCATCTCCTGACAGCCTGCATCTTCAGGGCTGAGAGAAGGGCGGCGAATCAGCTGCTGCGCAAGATCGAGAACCGGACAAATCATTTACTTCACCTCCGCAACAAATTGCGCATAGCTTTCAGGTTTGAAACCGAGCAGCGATTCCCCGCTGGCGGCAAGCAGAAAAGGACGTTTGATCACGGCAGGATGCGCGAGCATCAGCGCCTTGGCCGCGTCGGCGTTATTACAGGCAGTACGCTCGGCGTCGTCCAGCTTGCGCCAGGTGGTGCCGCGCGTATTCAGCAGCGCTTCCCAACCCTGTTTGTCGACAAGCGTCTGGATAAGCGCGTCATCCAGGCCATCCGCGCGATAATCGTGGAACCGGGCATTGACCCCGTTTTCTTCCAGCCAGCGGCGCGCTTTCTTGACGGTATCGCAATTCTTGATGCCGTAAATAATAAATGAGGCGGTTTCTGCCATGTGCAAACATACCCTAAATGTTAAGGCGTCCGATCAAGGGATAAATCAGACGTAAAAATAGCCAGTTGCAGGCCGAAACGTGCGGTATGGCGGCGTTTTCGACCGGCAAAAATGATGCGTTACATAATGCGGTAAAACGTCCGCTGGATCTACCCTTGTGCTCGGGCGGTTTTCCTTGCGCGGCCACGTCCGCTGGCCTGTGCGCCGCGTTGGCGCTCTTCGATGACCAGAAGCGCAATCTCGCCGGAGGCCACGGTGTGCTCGACGGCGCGCAGTGCGGCGGTGTCGGCGTCATTCGCCTCGATGGCCGTGATAATGGCCCGCAGTTCGGCCATGCTTTTTCGGCGCGTCCGGGCCAGCGAGTGGAAGAGAAGCGGAACAGCGCCAGCCGGTTCAGCAGGGAAAACAGCGTCTGCCCGATGGCGACATTGCCGGTGCCCTCAGTCAACACCTGATAGAACTTCTCGGAGGCATTGATAACCAGCACCATGTTCTGCGTGGCGTGACCCCGGCCAATCTCTTCGACCGACTCCCGCAGGCTGGCGCGTTGTTCGGCCGTGGCCCGCTGGGTGAACAGTTGCGCGCAGGCGCTTTCGAGAATGCCGCGCAGCTCGTAAATCGAGTGCACTTCTTCAATCGACAACTGCGACACCATTGGCCCGCGATAACGCACGGTCGTTATCAGGCCTTCCGCTTCCAGACTGCGAAAAGCCTCCCTCACCGCGCTGCGGCTGACGCCCGTCAACTCGCAGATCTCCCGCTCGCGCAGCGGCTCGCCGGGTAAAAAATCGCCGACGGCGATGCCCGAACGAATCCGGTCCTCCACCATCTCTCTGGCGCTCACGTTTAATTTTTGTTCCGACATGCTCAGAAATTCTCCACAAGAATACAATTTGCGTTTTTTCGTCAGACAATTTAAAACAGAATTGTCTGATGATTTTTACCGCAATCTCGCCAGCATACAACAGCCGTTGTGGTGCTTCGAGACGGCGGCAACAGAAAAAAGCACGAATTGATTTTTCACCTGTGTTCAATCTCCGAGGAACTGCAAGATGTCACAACCCTGGACTTGGCCGGAAAGCGAATGGCGTGGCTATGTTGACAAAGTCCGCGCCGGACAGCCCCTTAAAGCCGCATGGCCCGATAACAACAAGATTGCCGTAGCGCTCTCTTTCGACAGCGATCATGAAACCATTCCCCTGCGCGACGGCGAAACCTCGCCGGGACGTCTGGCCGCCGGTGAATATGGCGCTCGTCTCGGCATTGGCCGCATTCTCACTCTCCTGGAAAAATACGGCGCACCCGCGTCTTTTTATCTGCCTGCGGTGTGCGCGTTGCTGCGTCCCGATGAAAGCAAAACCTATGTGGCGGCGGGCCACGAAGTCGGGATTCACGGCTGGATCCACGAGCGCAACTCCCTGCTGGATTACGAGAACGAGCGCGACCTGATGCTTCGCGCCGCCGATGTGCTCGAGAAGACTTCCGGCGTGCGTCCGGTCGGGATTCGAACGCCATCGTGGGACTATTCGCCGCACACGCTGCGCATTATCCGCGAAATGGGGCTGATTTATGACTCCTCGCTGATGGCGGATGACGAACCTTATGAACTGATTGAAGAGGGCGTGGCGACGGGTGTAGTCGAAATCCCGGTGGAATGGATCCGCGACGATGCCCCGTACTTCACGATGGACCGCTTCAACTCCATTCGTCCGCATACCAAACCGCGTGACGTGCTGGAAATCTGGATTGATGAATTCAATCAGGCCTATCAGGAAGGCGGCGTGTTCCAGTTGACGATGCACCCGCACGTCATTGGTCACCGCTCGAGAATGGTGATTCTTGACGAATTGATGCAGCACATTACGTCACACGACGGCATCTGGTTTACCACACACGCGGGATTGGCAACGCACGTGGGTAAACAACTTAAAAATAATAATTAATTAAACGCTTTGCAAAATTGAGACGTCAACACGGGGACACATTTTTAGATAATTTCAATGCATTCAGGGGGTTTAGATGGTAGCCACACCCGATACAACGGTCGCATCGCCGCACAAGTTTACGGCACATCAAAGAAAAGTCGTGTTTGCCGCCGCGATTGGCAACGTCGTCGAATGGGTCGACTGGGGGCTTTATGCGGTCTTCGTCAAAATTATTTCGCAGGAGTTTTTTCCGGCGGGCGACAGTGTGGCCAGCCTGTTGACCACGCTGGGCTTCTTCGCCATCGGATTTATCATGCGTCCGGTTGGCGCGGCCATTCTAGGCTCTTATGCCGACAAGTTTGGGCGCAAGAAAGGGCTGATTCTGTCGATTGCGCTGATGTCGGGTTCGGCGCTGGTGATGGCGTTGACGCCAAGCTACGCGGTCATTGGCGTTTGGGCAACGGCGATTCTGCTGGTCTGCCGATTGGTGCAGGGCTTTTCGGCGGGCGGTGAGTTTGGTGCCTCTTCTGCCCTGCTGGTGGAATCGGCGGGCAAGGGGCGTCGTGCGTTTGCCGGTTCGTGGCAGCAGGTTTCGGTGGCGGGCGGCACGTTGATCGCCTCCTTTATGGGCACCGTCTTTACCTGGTTCCTGTCACCGGACGCTTTGTTGAGCTGGGGATGGCGCGCCGCGTTTCTGGTCGGCGCGGCATTGGGGCTGATTGGTATCTGGCTGCGCGTCAGCGTCAACGAAACGGAGTCGTTCGTCAGCCACAAACCGGCGGTCACCTCGAAAGTTCATCCACTGAAGGCGATGATTTTTCATCATCCGAAAGCGGCGCTGCGCGTGGCGGGCATTACGATTGCCGGGACGCTGACCTATTATATCTGGCTCAACTATTTGCCGACCTACGCCAACATTACCACCGGGATCCCGCTGAAAGAGGCGTTTTTGTCACAAACGATCAGCATTGCCGTGTTTATGGTGCTGTTGCCGTTCGCGGGCATGCTGTCTGACCGGATTGGGCGCAAGAAAACGCTCGGCGCCTTTGCCGTCTGCTTTATTCTGTTCTCTTATCCGCTGCTGGCCATGTTGAGCAATAACTTCTGGAGCCTGCTGTTTGTGCAATTGGCGGGCATTGTTTTCCTGCTCGGCTATTCCTGCAACTGTGCGGCAATCATGGCCGAACAGTTTCCCCGGAAGTGCGTGCAACCGGCATTGCGTTGCCCTATGCGTTGGCAGTCGCCATTTTTGGCGGTACCGCGCCTTACGTGACAACCTGGATGCATTTCAACGGCTTTATTAATTATATCTGGCTCTATGTTGCTCTGGCGGCACTCATTTCGCTGGTGGTATATATGCGTATGCCGGAAACTAATAATGCTGATTTTGAATAATATTTAACTGATAGGTTGTTTAGTTATTTCCGGGGGCGCTTTTATTACCCTTTATTAAAGCGTGATCCGGGTTTAACTATCGGAATAATAGATTGGTGAGATTAATTAATGCTCGTATAATCCTTCTCGTAAATTACGAGGTGTTGTATGGTCGAGCAAGAATTAGGTAACTGGAAAGACTTTATCGAAGCCATGCTGCGCGGATAATTCGCAGCTGGCCGAGATACACATATAATAATAGTCTGTTATTACACTGGTTTCACCCAAGGGAACCCTGATACAGAGCATCATCTTATCCATTCGGCTTAATGTCCTTATTGATAAGTGATGAAGAAGGTAGATGGCGCTATTAATATTCAGGCCAAATTTAGCCTTCCGATAACAAAAGGCGCTAATTTGATTAGCGCCTTTTTATTTATTGATTCACGCTGGATAATAATGACCGCCGTGATGATATTCGGGGTCATTATTAGCGCTTCGCCTTTATTTCGTTTCCGTTTCAATCACTTCATTAATCAACGTCGGCTTTTCCTTTTTCCCCGGAAAACGGCGGCGCACCAGAACAAAGAATAACGGCACAAAGAAGATAGCCAGCACGGTGGCGGTAATCATCCCGCCGATAACACCGGTTCCGACCGCATGCTGGCTGCCCGAACCGGCACCCTGACTGGTCGCCATCGGCAGAACGCCGAAGATAAAGGCCAATGAGGTCATGAGGATAGGACGCAGGCGCTGCCGCGAAGCTTCAAGCGTCGCCTCAAGCAGGTCTTTGCCACGGGCATTAAGATCGTTGGCAAATTCAACGATCAGAATGGCGTTTTTCGCCGACAGACCAATAATGGTTAACATCCCCACCTGGAAATAGACGTCGTTTTCCAGTCCGCGCAGATAGGTCGCAATGACCGCGCCGATTACGCCGAGCGGCACCACCAGCATCACCGAGAACCGGAATAGACCAGCTCTCGTAAAGCGCCGCCAGACACAGGAACACCACCAGCAGCGAAATCGCATACAGGGCTGGGGCCTGTGAACCGGAGAGACGTTCCTGATACGACATGCCGGTCCACTCCAACCCAACACCGGCAGGCAGCTTGGCCACCAGTTTTTCCATTTCGTCCATTGATGTACCGCTGCTGACGCCATTGGCCGCCTCGCCGACAATCTCGAGTGACGAACTGCCGTTGTAACGTTCCAGTCGCGGCGAGCCGGTTTGCCAATGCGACGTGGTAAAGGCCGAGAACGGCACCATGGTTCCGCTGGTGTTGCGTACAAACCAGCGGTCGACATCGTCGGGCAGCATGCGATAAGGCGCATCGGCCTGCACATACACCTTCTTCACACGGCCGCGATCGACGAAGTCATTGACGTAGGTCGACCCCCAGGCTGTGCTGAGCGTACTGTTGATATCGGCAATCGACAGACCCAATGCCTGCGCCTTGTGCTGGTCGATATCGATTTGCAACTGCGGACTGTCATCCAGCCCGTTGTGGCGCACGCGGGAGAGCAGCGGACTTTTTGCGGCCAGATCCAGCAGCTGGTCGCGCGCCGCCATCAGCTGCGCATGACCCAGACCCGCGTGGTCTTCCAGCTCCATATCAAAGCCCGACGAGTTACCCAATCCGTTAATCGCCGGTGGACTGCTGGCGATGATACGTGCGTCGTTATATTCGTTTTTGCTGAACTCTTTGGTGGCCCTGTCGATAATATCGAAAGAGGTGTTGTGCCCGGACGTTCGGTCATCCCAGTCGGCCAGCCGCACAAACATACGCGCCACGTTCTGTCCGTTACCGCCGGGTCCCGAACCGATGGTGGAAAATACCGACAGCACGTCTTTTTTCTCGTGAGTGAGGAAATACTGCTCGACCCTTGCGACCACCTTGGTAGTTTGTGCCATCGTCGATCCCGGCGGCAGCTGGATTTGCACGGTAAACACGCCGCGATCCTCCTGTGGCAGGAAAGACGTGGGCAGCCTGATAAACAGCACCGCCAGCGCGATCACCAGCAACAGATATATCAGCATGTAGCGAAAACCATGATGCAGCACACGCCCGACGCCGCGCTCGTAGCGGCGGGCATTCTTGTCGAACATCCTGTTGAACCAGCCGAAGAAGCCGCGTTTGCCGTGATGATGTCCCTCGGCAATGGGTTTCAAAATGGTCGAACACAGGGCAGGGGTGAGGGTAAGGGCCACAAAGACCGACAGCACCATTGCGGCGACGATAGTCACCGAAAACTGGCGATAAATCGCGCCCGTGGTGCCGCCGAAGAAGGCCATCGGCACAAACACCGCCGAAAGCACCATGGTAATGCCGACCAGCGCGCTCTGAATCTGCCCCATCGATTTGCGGGTCGCGTCGCGGGGACTCAGCCCCTCTTCACTCATTACCCTCTCGACGTTTTCGACCACCACGATGGCGTCATCTACCAGTAGCCCGATAGCCAACACCATCGCAAACATCGTCAAGGTATTGATACTGTAGTTAAACTGGTGCAGCACGACGAAGGTGCCCAATAAAACAACGGGCACGGCGATGGTCGGAATCAGCGTTGCGCGGAAGTTTTGCAGGAACAGATACATCACCAGAAACACCAGCAAAATCGCTTCAAACAACGTTTTGACCACGTCGGTTATCGCGGCTTTGACGAAGGGTGTTGTTTCATAGGCGATTTCGGTTTTCAGCCCGTGCGGAAAATATTGCGACAGCTGCTGAATTTTGGCGCGCACGGCGGTATCGGTTTGCAGTTCATTCGCGCCGGATGCCAGCTGCACGCCCATCCCCGAAGCGGGTTGACCGTTGTAGCGGCTGTCGAAATTGTAGTTTTCCGCGCCGAGGCCGATAGTGGCGACCTGGCCGAGTTTCACTTCGGAGCCGTCGGCGTTGACGCGAATGGTGATATCGCGAAACTGCTGCGGCGTTTGCAGCTGCGACTGGGCATTGACGGTGGCGTTCAGCGCCTGCTGGTCGACCGCCGGTGTGCCGCCAAGTTGTCCGACCGCGACCTGGCTGTTCTGGTTTTCGATGGCGGTAACGATGTCGGCGGTCGTCAGGCTGTAGTTGTTCAGCTTGTTGGGGTCGAGCCAGATGCGCATGGCATATTGTGTGCCGTAGGCATTGATAGTACCCACCCCCGTCACGCGGCTGATGGGGTCCTGAATGTTGGAGGCGACGTAGTCGGAGATATCCTGTTTGCTCATGCTGCCGTCGGTGGAGACAAATGCCACCATCATCAGGTTGGTATCACCGGTTTTCGACACCGTAACGCCCTGACTCTGCACCGTTTGCGGCAATCTTTTCAGCGCCTGCTGCAGCTGGTTCTGCACCTGCTGCAAGGCTTCGTTCGGGTTGGTACCGGCGACAAAGCTCAAGGTTATCTGGGCCCGGCCGTCGTTGCTGCTCTGGGAGGACATATACATCAGGTTGTCGAGCCCCGTCATATTCTGCTCGATAATCTGCGTGACGGTGTTTTCGACAATGGTTGCCGACGCCCCCGGATACTGGGCAGTGATACGGACGTTGGGGGAGCAAGCGCCGGATATTGTTCGACCGGCAGGTCGTAAATCGCCAGGGCACCCGCCAGTGAAATGATGATCGCCAGTACCCAGGCAAAAATAGGGCGATCAATGAAAAAGTTTGCCATCCGTCAAGCCTCGTTATCACCCCTGCGGGCAAGTAACATCAGGAAATAATGAAAATTCTGTTTTAATCAGGCAGGTTAAAAAGCCACCCATACGCTTCAACACTTTACCTTTAATACTCACAGAAAACGTGGAGAAAAAAGGAGATGATGTAAAAACAGGTGGGCGGCCGGGATTGGCCGCCGGAAGAGGAATAAATTGCGGATAAAGTCGAGAGGGCGGGGAGAAATCAGGCCCTGTTTTCGAGAAACATCACGGTGGCCGCAACGCGTGAACGTACGTCGAGCTTACGCAGGACATTGCGAATATGCACTTTGACGGTTTCTTCGGAAATCGTCAGCTCGCGTGCAACTTCTTTGTTGGATTGCCCCTTGGCGACTTCGTGCAAAACGCCGATTTCGCGCTCGGTCAATTTTTGCAGCGGATTGATTCGGCTATTTTCTGCCGCAATCGAGTTTCTGATTTCCTCATTCAGATAATGTTTACCCTGAGCGGTAAGCAGAATTTGCTCCAGCAAATATTCAGGCTCGCTGTCTTTTAGCAAATAAGCATCGGCACCGGCGTTGATCAGGTTGGCAATATCGCAGGGAGAATCCGAAACGGTGAGAATAATGATTTTCGCCTGACAGCCTTCCGCGCGTAATGCCTCGAGCGTCTCCAGTCCCGACATGCCACGCATATTCAAATCGAGGATAATGACGTCGATATCGGCCATTCTGGCGGC
Source organism: Rouxiella chamberiensis (assembly GCF_026967475.1). Classification (NCBI taxonomy): domain Bacteria; kingdom Pseudomonadati; phylum Pseudomonadota; class Gammaproteobacteria; order Enterobacterales; family Yersiniaceae; genus Rouxiella; species Rouxiella chamberiensis. Next base: position 228,612 of record NZ_CP114058.1, read on the forward strand.
CGCCAGCGCTTCCACGCCGCTACTGGCTTCGGCGACCACATGCAGACGGGGTGAGACATTGAGTAACTGTTTTACTGCGCGGATCATCAGGGGATGATCGTCGACAATCATGACGCTGTAGTGATCGCCATTAGAAGGGGTATTACAGGGGGTATGACTCGCCATATTATTTACCAGCTATGCTGCTCCATTTTGCATACTGCTTTCATCCGTAGCTAAGAGCATACTGGCTATAGGATTTTTATCAATATTAGGCGCATTCCTAGCTAATAATTCATTCGCATTCTTTGGCGAACGCTCTACTATTGAACATCCCCCTTTCACTTATGCCGAGGCGCTATGTCCGCTAAAATTGAAATCATCAGCAATAAACTGCTGTCCGATAACTGGTTCACGCTGCGTAATTACACCTACGATTTAGTCAGGCAGGATGGCAGTAAAATTCGGCATAAACGCGAAGTTTACGATCGCGGTCATGGGGCGACCATCTTGTTATTCAGCCGCCGCAAAAAGAGTGTCTTGCTGGTTAGGCAATTTCGTATGCCTATTTATGCCAACGGCGACAACGACGGCATGCTGATTGAAACCTGTGCCGGTTTACTTGACGACGACTCACCGGAAGACTGTATCCGCAAAGAGGCCATCGAAGAGACGGGTTATCAGGTGGGCAAGGTCGAGAAGCTGTTTGAGCTTTATATGTCGCCGGGTGGTGTAACCGAGCTTATTCACTTCTTTGCCGCAGAATATGACGACGACTCGCGTAATAATGAAGGCGGCGGCGTGGAAGACGAAGATATCGATGTGCTCGAGGTTCCTTTCGATAAAGCCCTCGAAATGATTAAAAGCGGTGAAATCAAGGACGGTAAAGCGGTGATCCTCTTGCAGTATGCACAGCTTAACGGCCTGCTGGATGCCGGGTAAACACGAATAAGCACGCAGACCGAAAGGTAAATCGGTCTGAGTAAATTCTGAGTAAGTCCTGATTAGTTGATATTAATGAGTAAACTCTGATTTACTCAGGTTTACTGCGGCAGGGCGAGCGCAACGCCGCCCTGATGCTGTTCCCGCACCGACCAGGGTAATACCGACCAGCGGGTGCCTTCGCAGGCGCGCATCACGCGGGCAAAAGAGGGACCAAAGTGAATGCCTTTCGGGGTGAGATACCACGATGGGAAATACCAGATCTCGGCATCGCCATAATCACAGTCATCATCTCCCTTCGGTTTTTGCATCTCATGCGGATACAGTTGTTTGAACTGCGTAATAAGCCACGGCGCAAAGTTCTTTTCGCGATAGGTCGAGTAATCATCGAAACCTACGTTGTTGGCGCTGTCGTCGCCCGTATCCTCGGCATACATATAGTGGAAGGGCTTGTCTTTACCGACCCATAAAATGTCCTCCAGCGTGAGCGGAGCCCCCGTTTCGGCATTGAGGTTAAGCGGTGAATCACCAAAATCGGGATGCGCGCCACCGCAGCTGTAGCTGGTCGAAACTTTCACACTTACCGCCGTCGGCGATAGCAGTTCGGGCGTAACGCTCTGCACAAAATCCCCTTTGCCGAACTGGCTCGCACCCAGCATACAGCTATGATAATCAATTACCTGCTGCCATAAACGCGCCATCAATTGCTGGTTAATCAGGGTCAGTTGCGCCTGCGGATACCCCGAGGTGAGGGTAAAAAGCGAGATGTCGGACTGCGGTTCATGCCACCATTGCAAGGGATAGCCCATAAAGGTCTGCTGCCTGCCTTTTTTGAGATCCAGACCGCTTAACCGCAGATATTCGTAGGGCGCATCGTGTATGAGTTGGGCAAGGAAGGCATCGGGATTGCTTTCAGGTAACACGGCTGGCGTCAACGCTACCGGCATGATTTTTCCCTGAGGATTTGACCAGGTTCCCTGCCAGCCCGCTTTTCCGTCGGATTGCAGTCTCAGTGTCGGACGCGGACTGTCGTTAAAATCGTCCATGCCTTCCTGCAAGTTGAGTTCGCCGTCTTCTTCGCTGCCGTTAAGCGGCAGGTCGAGATGGTATTTCTGGTAGAAATAGCGCCCGGTAATGGCTTCGGGTTTGTTGAGATCAAGCTCCATGACGATAGGCGTTCTGCCGATAGTGCCCGTCAGCACCACGGGCGGTTCTTCGGCCCGCGCCGAGGCGGACAGTAACGTGAACATGCACAGGATTATCGTTATAGTTGTCGTCAGTAATCTCGAGTGGTTACCTTTCGCCATCCCTAATGTACCTTTTGAATATGACCGCTGCTGACGAATAGAATATCAGCCAAGGGTGTACTTAAGCGTATTACAGCGCAACAAAACGTGTTTATTGCCTGCTTCCTGAAACGTTTTCGCCGGGTTTACGCCAAGACGGCTTTTACCGCGACTCGAGAGGTTTATGGGCTATCCATTTCTATTTGCTGGTAAAAAAATGATGCTTTTCGGGCAGAGTCTTTTCACAGCTTAGGTTAATATCTACAGGTTTACTTCGTAAAAGAGTTGAAATGTGATGATACCCAACTGGATAGCCGCACCGCTGCTGTTATTGGTCACCTTGATGACCCACTACGCGCACGCCGACCCGCTACAGAGAATTTACAATGACTGGCAGGTAAGTTGCGACAATTTAAACCGCTGTTCGGCGAGAAGTTCGCAGGACAGTCAGGGGTTGGTGCTGCAGTTGACCCGCGAGGCGGGGCCGGAAGGCAGAGCCAGCGTCAGCATCGATTTCCAGCGCAACAACGATGAGCAGAGTTCGGACGTGGCTATTGCCAACCGCCTGCTGCTCAACGGAAAAGCGCTGACTTTCAATCGCCGCGAATGGGATGTCAGCAAGAAACATATCGCCAGCATCAATCGGGTTGTGGTCAACGAGTTTGTCAGTACGATTCGCGACGGCAGCAGTATTCAGCTTGGCGGCAAGCTTGAGGCTTCGCAGACCACGCACCCGGCCATTTCCTTGAATGGTCTGAAAGCCGCACTGCTGGCCATTGATGAACAGCAGTCGCGCGTGGGCACCAAAACCGCCTGGGGCAGCCACGGCAGCAAGGCGGCCAATACGGTTCCTGCGGCTCCGCCAGTCCCGGAATTACCGCGTTTCAGCGAGCCGCATCCGCTGTCTGAAAGCGAAATCTCCGCCATCACACAAAATACCGCCAGCAATATCGAAAACAACGATTGCAGCCTTGACCCTTCAGAGCGCGAAGTGCACCTCTTTCCGCTCAGCAACGACAAGGCGCTGATGACGGTCAACTGTGATATGGGGGCCTATAACCTCTATGTGCTGGGCTACATCGTCTCCCGCCAGGCCCCGTATAAAGCCGACAACCTGGTGCTCGAGATGCCGTTTAAATCCGGTGAGGACGATCAGCCGCCCGAGCTTATCAACGCCGATTTCGACGAGAAAAGCGGGGTTCTTTCCACCTTCGACAAGGGGCGCGGACTCGGAGACTGCGGCGTATCGTCTAAATGGGTCTTCGATGGCAAAGCCTTCAGGCTGGCCGCCTATGCCTCGGAGCCGAGTTGTGATGGCTACAGCCGCAGCGGCCAATGGCCGGTATTGTGGGTTACGAAATAGCCCTCGCCGACAGTCTTGATCTCGACCCATAAAAAAGGCAGCCCCGGTCTTCACCGGAGGCTGCCTTCGCTGCACCGCGGCCCCTGCGGGCCGCCGCGCTTATTTCAGCAGGGACTGCGCCTTCGCCACCACGTTGTCGACCGTGAAGCCGAACTCTTTGAACAGCAGGTCCGCCGGCGCCGACTCGCCGAAGGTGGTCATGCCCACAATCGCGCCGTTCAGGCCCACGTACTTGTACCAGTAGTCCGCAATGCCCGCTTCCACCGCCACGCGCGCCGACACCGCCTTCGGCAGCACGGACTCGCGGTACGCCTCGTCCTGCGCGTCAAACGCGTCGGTCGACGGCAGCGACACCACGCGCACGCGGGTGCCCGCCGCGGCCAGCTTGTCCGCCGCCTCCACGGTGATACCCACCTCGGAGCCGGTGGCAATCAGGATAACCTCCGGCGTGCCCTCGCAGTCCTTCAGCACGTAGCCGCCGCGGGCCACGTTGGCCAGCTGTTCGGCGCTGCGCGGCTGCTGGGTCAGGTTCTGGCGCGAGAAAATCAGCGTCGTCGGGCCGTCGTTGCGCTCGATGGCGTACTTCCACGCAATCGCGGACTCGACCTGGTCGGCCGGACGCCACAGGCTCATGTTCGGCGTCACGCGCAGGCTCGCCAGCTGCTCGACCGGCTGGTGCGTCGGGCCGTCCTCGCCCAGACCGATGGAGTCGTGGGTGTAGACGAACACGTTGCGGATTTTCATCAGCGCCGCCATGCGCACGGCGTTGCGCGCGTATTCCACGAACATCAGGAAGGTCGCGGTGTACGGCAGGAAGCCGCCGTGCAGGGCGATGCCGTTGCTGATGGCGGTCATGCCGAACTCGCGCACGCCGTAGTGGATGTAGTTACCCGCCGCGTCGTCGCCGATGGACTTCGAGCCGGACCACATGGTCAGGTTGCTCGGCGCCAGGTCGGCGGAGCCGCCCAGGAACTCCGGCAGGATTTTGCCGAAGGCTTCCAGCGCGTTCTGCGACGCCTTGCGGCTGGCGATGTTGGCCGGCTTGGCCTGCAGCTCCTCGATGAACTTCTGCGACTGCGCCTCCCAGTCGGCAGGCAGCTCGCCCGCCATGCGGCGTTCGAACTCGGCCGCCAGCTCGGGGTGCGCCTTGGCGTAGGCCGCGAACTTGTCGTTCCAGGCGGACTCCTTGGCCTTGCCCGCTTCCTTCGCGTCCCACTGGGCGTAGATGTCGGCAGGGATGTCGAACGGCGCGTGGTTCCAGCCAATCGCCTTGCGGGTGGCCGCCACTTCGTCGGCGCCCAGCGCCGCGCCGTGCACCTCGTGCGACCCGGCCTTGTTCGGCGAGCCGAAGCCGATGATGGTCTTGCACAGGATGAGGGTCGGACGGTCGGTGACCTGGTGGGACTCCTCGATGGCCGCCTTGATGGCGTCCGGGTTGTGCCCGTCGACGCCGCGCACCACGTGCCAGCCGTAGGCCTCGAAGCGCGCCGCGGTGTCGTCGCTGAACCAGCCTTCCACGTGGCCGTCGATGGAGATGCCGTTGTCATCGTAGAACGCGGTCAGCTTGCCGAGCTTCATGGTGCCGGCCAGCGAGCAGACCTCGTGGGAGATACCCTCCATCATGCAGCCGTCGCCCATGAAGGCGTAGGTGTGGTGGTTGACGATGTCATGGCCTTCGCGGTTGAACTGCGCGGCCAGCGTGCGCTCGGCGATGGCGAAGCCCACGGCGTTGGCGATACCCTGGCCCAGCGGGCCGGTGGTGGTCTCGACGCCCGGCGTGTAGCCGTACTCCGGGTGGCCCGGGGTTTTGGAGTGCAGCTGGCGGAAGTTGGCCAGTTCGCCAATCGGCAGGTCGTAGCCGGTGAGGTGCAGCAGGCTGTAAATCAGCATGGAGCCGTGACCGTTGGAGAGGACGAAGCGGTCGCGGTCGGCCCAGTGCGGGTTGGTCGGGTTGTGGTTCATGTAGTCGCGCCACAGGACTTCGGCGATGTCGGCCATCCCCATCGGGGCGCCGGGGTGGCCGGAATTCGCTTTCTGCACGGCGTCCATGCTGAGTGCGCGGATAGCGTTCGCAAGCTCTTTACGAGAGGACATGTTCTACTCCAGTTAATTACAGTTGAGCGGCAAGCATATCTTCCAGCTTCTGCTGGTCGACAGCGAACGTGCGGATACCTTCGGACAGTTTTTCAACCGCCATCGGGTCTTGGTTATGCTGCCAGCGGAACTCTTCTTCGGCCAGCGGAGCTGGCTGATGGTAGGCTTCAGTGGACGGGGTCAGCTTGCGTTCAACCGGCGCATCGCTGTTTTTCAACTCTTCCAGCAGGTTCGGAGAGATGGTCAAACGGTCACATCCGGCCAGCGCCAGAATTTGATCCACTTTACGGAAGCTCGCACCCATGATCACGGTCTGGTAGCGGTGTTCTTTATAGTACTTGTAGATGTCGGACACGGACTTCACGCCCGGATCTTTTGCCACGTCATAGGCCGCGTTCGGCTCTTTGGCCTGATACCAGTCGTAGATACGGCCAACGAAAGGTGAAATCAGGTAGACACCGGCTTCGGCGCAGGCACGGGCCTGGGCAAAGGAGAACAGAAGGGTCAGGTTACAGTTGATGCCTTCGCGCTCGAGTTCTTCGGCAGCCTTGATGCCTTCCCAGGTCGAGGCCAGCTTGATGAGAATACGTGACTTCTCGATGCCGTGTTCCTGATACATGCCGATAAGCTTGCGGGCTTTCGCCACACACATGCCACGGTCAAAGGACAGACGGGCATCGACTTCGGTCGAAATGCGGCCCGGTACGCTTTTGAGGATCTCGAGACCAATGTTCACCGCCAGTTTGTCGGAAGCATTGATAATCTGGGTTTCCTTGCTGCCACCCTGTCGGCGGGCGTAGTCCAGCGCTTCTTGAATCAGTGACTGGTATTGAGGAAGGTCGGCGGCTTTGAGAATCAGTGAAGGGTTGGTGGTCGCGTCCTGCGGTTCGAAATGGCGGATGGATTCAATATCACCACTGTCCGCAACGACGGTCGTTAGCTGTTTAAGTGCGTCTAACTGGTTCATCTCTAGCTCCTTAAGAAGAATCGATACAGCATTATGTCATTACATTTTAATTAGATTACATAGACTGCATCATTTTATTAACACATTGAATGCGCTTTTTCTTATTGTTGTGATGGGCCAGAACTATGGCTTTTGAAATCAACAAGTTAGGAGGTCTTGTTGGCGGGCCTCAAATGCTGAGGGACAGCAAGGCCCGCTGAAGCGAAGACATTACGCGCTTTTCAATCCTTCATAATAGCCAATCTTCTCGACTTTGCTGGTAGAACCGCCGCCTTCGAATTCGGAAGCAAGCCAGGCTGCCACAATCGACTTGGCCAGTTCAGGGCCGATAACCCGTGCGCCCAGTGTCATTATCTGCGCATTGTTGCTCTTGCGTGCGCGTTCGGCGGAGTAGGTGTCATGACATTGTGCAGCGCGAATGCCCGGCACCTTGTTCGCCACAATGCTCATGCCAATGCCTGTGCCGCACAGCAGAATGCCGCGTTCAAACTTTCCTTCCTTTACTGCACTCGCCACGGTGAAAGCGATGTCCGGATACAGCGGGTTGTTGGCATCCTGGCTGTAATCCGCCACTTCCAGACCCTGCTGCTGAATATAGGCTTTCACGATATTTTTCAGTTCAATCGCCGCATCATCGGCGCCAATCGCAATAGGTAACATAATTTTTCCTGCCTGATTAGTAGGTTATGAAGGTAAGAGTGCGTAATGGCGCGTCATGTATCGGCCATCTTCACGCTGCAACCCTGCGATAGGTTCGCAAGGTGCAATGAGTAAGACACAAGATAACGCAAATTTAAACATATGTTCAATAGGTGTTCATATGTTTTGTGATGAGTGATCGATATTGCGCGATCGCTCATAAATGTTTTGAACAAAAGAGCGTGTAATTTGTTGGTTAACCCGTTTACTTCGGGTTTTAGAGTCACGTCACACTTTTGTTATCCGGTTATAGGCAAAGCAGGGCGAAAGGGATAGTGTTCATATGTTCACGCAACGAATTAATGAACAACTCGAAACCCGTCAGAGGATGAGGCCATGAAAACACCCTGCAAATGCCCTACAAGAATTGCCCCTTTTGCAGCGTCGGATGAGTCATCCAGCGCTTTTGAACGCTGCTTATGTCAGCACGCCAGAAGCTCCTCAGTCACTGCTTTGCCTGCCTGCGGGCAGAAGGAGTAAGAAAATGACCACGCTTTCAACAACCGTACCGGGAGCCGCCGAAAAATCGGCCATCCGTAAAATCTGTATCCGTCTGGTGCCTTTCGTGGCGCTGATGTTCTTCATCAACTTCCTTGACCGCACCGCCATTTCCTTCGCGGGTCCGAACGGCATGATCAAGGATCTGGGCATTCAGGTCGCGCAGTTTGGTCTGGCTTCCGGCATCTTCTTTGTGGGGTACATTCTGCTCGAAGTCCCGAGCAACCTGGCTTTGCACCGCTACGGCGCGCGTCGCTGGCTGGCGCGCATCATGGTGTCATGGGGTATCGTTTCCCTGCTGTTCACCTGGGTCAGCAGCGTTGAAGGGCTTTATGGCCTGCGTCTGTTACTGGGTGTCGCCGAGGCCGGCTTCTTCCCCGGTGCCATCTTCTTTCTGAGCGCCTGGGTGCCTGCGCGCTATCGCAGCAAAATTCTCGCATTGTTCTATCTGGCGCAGCCGCTGACCGTTGTCTTCGGCGCACCGCTGGCGGCATGGTTCATCAATCAGCACGGCCTGTTCGGACTGGAAGGTTGGCGCGTGATGTTCCTCGGCGTATCGATTCCGGCCATCGTGGCGGGGATTGTGGCCTGGTTCTATCTGGTCGATAAGCCACGCGATGCCAAGTGGCTGACCACGGAAGAACGTGTGTGGCTGGAAACCGAGCTGGAAAAAGAAGAGTCGACCAAGAAATCTACGCACGGACATCAGGGTCTGAAAGCGGCGTTTATGAGCGGACGTGTGTGGATGCTGTGCCTGATTTATTTCGGTTTCGTGTATGGCCTGTATGCGCTGGCGTTTCTTCCTGCCGACCATCATCGGTGGATTCCAGCAGCAGTTCGGCGTGACCTTTACCGTGCTGCAGAAAGGGTTGATCACCGGTATCCCTTATCTGGTGGCCGCTGTAGTGATGTTCTTCTGGTCACGTGATGCCTCGAAACGCGGCTGCAAAACCTGGCACATCGCGCTGCCTGCGCTGGTAGGGGGCATTAGCGTGCCGCTGGCGCTGTATATGGACTCACCGGCTGCCACTATCGCTGTTATCACCGTGACCGCCTGTTCCATCTTTGCGGCACTGCCGAACTTCTGGACGCTGCCGACCCAGTTCCTTTCCGGCGCCTCGGCCGCTGCTGCCGTAGCGCTTATCAACACCCTCGGCAACGTCGCCGGTTTCTCGGCAGGTTATGTAACGGGCGCGCTGCATGACGCGACGTCCAGCTACACGGTACCCATGATGGTCGTCGGCGGATTCATGCTGCTTTCGGCGGTGTTGATGGTGCTGCTGCGCGCCACCCAGCGTCCGGCAAAACCGGTGAAATCCAATCTGAAAGACCCGCATGCTGCAAAAGCTGCCTAGGAGTCGTGAAATGACCTATTTATTCAATAAACCCTCAGCGTTTGCCAATGAGCTGATTGAAGGATTCGTCGCGGCGCATGCTGCGAAAGTTCGGCAGGTGCCGGGCGGGGTCGTGCGTAGCACCCGCAGTAAACCTGGCACCGTCGCCGTGGTGATCGGAGGGGGATCAGGTCATTATCCGGCCTTTGCCGGGCTGGTTGGGCAGGGTATGGCGCACGGCGCGGCGATGGGCAACCTGTTTGCATCGCCTTCCGCCCAGCAAATCTGCACGGTGGCGCGCGCGGCCAACAACGGCGGCGGCGTGCTGCTGACCTTCGGCAACTATGCCGGAGATGTGCTGCACTTCGGTCTGGCAAAAGATCGCCTGATTGCCGAAGGCATTCCCTGTGAAATCGTGCTGGTTACCGATGATATTTCCAGCGCCAGCAAGGCCGAGCGCGAGAAAAGACGCGGCGTGGCGGGGGATTTGGTGGTGTTTAAAGCCGCCGCCGTTGCCGCCGAAAAAGGGCTGCCGCTTGCCGAGGTGACGCGCATTGCTCGTCTGGCCAACCAGCGTATCCGCTCGTTCGGCGTGGCGTTCAGCGGCTGTACGCTGCCGGGCGCGGATCACCCGCTGTTTAGCGTTCCGCAGGGCAAGATGGCGCTCGGCATGGGGATCCACGGCGAGCCGGGCATTGGCGAATCGGATATCCCGACGGCCGATGAGCTGGCCGAAGTCTTGGTTAAAAGTCTGCTTGATGAACTGCCGGATGACGTCGCCAACGCCAGGGGGCAACGTGCCGGTGTCATTCTCAACGGCCTGGGCTCGGTAAAGTATGAAGAGCTGTTTGTGGTTTATCGTCGCATTGCCCAGCTGTTGAGTGAAGCGGGCATTGAGGCGGTCGACGCCGAAGTCGGTGAATTCGTCACCAGCTTTAATATGGCGGGCGCATCGCTGACGCTGTTCTGGCTCGACGACGAGCTGGAACCGCTGTGGCGTGCCCCGGCCGATGCACCGGCTTTTCGCAAGGGATCGGTGATTGCCGCCGAACCGCTGGAAGCCCAAAAAATTGACGAGGCGCTGGTGGTGAAGGTGCCGACGGCGACTGACGCGTCTAAAAAAGCCGCGCAGTGTCTGGTCGGCGTGCTGAATACGCTGGCGCAAACCATCGTGACGCATGCCGATGAACTGGGGCGTATCGATGCCGTTGCCGGAGACGGCGACCACGGCATCGGTATGGAACGCGGAGCGCTGGCGGCAGCGGAAAAAGCGGCCGAGATGCAGTTGCGCGGCGCAGGTGCCGGCACCTTGCTGCAACAGTCGGCCGATGCCTGGGCCGACCGCGCAGGGGGCACCTCCGGGGCGCTCTGGGGCATGGCGCTCAATGCGCTGGGCACCGTGTTTGGCGACGAAAAATATCCCGATGCGAAAAGTGTGGCCGAAGGCGTGCGCAAAGCCAAAGAGGGCATCATGCACTTCGGTAAGGCCAAGGTCGGCGACAAGACGCTGGTCGACGTGCTGGTTCCATTCAGCGACACGTTGAGTGCCCGCGTGCAGGCCGGTGACGATTTCGCCATCGCGTGGGAGTTGGCGGCGCTTGAAGCCGATACGCAGGCCAAGGCCACCGCGCATCTGCGACCAAAAATGGGCCGCGCCCGTCCGCTGGCCGAGAAAAGCCTCGGCACGCCGGACGCCGGTGCCGTCTCGCTGGCCTTGATAGTCAACGCTTTACTGCCGCTGTTTGGCGGTCAATCCGCCGCCAGCACCAAGTCGCGCGAGGAGCAGGTGTGATGAAACCGCAACTGACGCTGGGGGTGAGCCTCAAAATGTATTTTGGCTATCAGCAGACGCTGGAGTGGTCTCGTCAGATTGCCGATATCGTCCGCCGCCATCCCGTTATCCGCGAAGGGCAGGTCGAGCTGTTTGTGTTTCCTTCGCTGCCCGCGATTGCGGGCACGCTTGAAGCTTTTCGCGGCACGTCGGTCAGCGTGGGCGCTCAGAACATGTTCTGGGAAGATGCAGGCGCGTACACCGGTGAAGTGAGCGGCACGATGCTGCGCGAGATGGGCTGCGGATATGTCGAAATTGGCCATGCCGAGCGCCGCCGCTATTTTTCCGAAACGGACAAACAGATTGCCGACAAGACCACGGCTGCATTGCGAAACGCCTTGATTCCGGTGATTTGCATCGGCGAAGCCCAGCGCTGTACCGCGGCGCAGGCCATTGAACAGGCCGTCGATCAGGCGCAGCAGGCGCTGGCACCCGCCGAGAAACAGGGGCTGCACGGCGACGCTATTCTGGCCTACGAGCCGCAGTGGGCCATCGGGGCAAAAGAGCCTGCCTCCGCCGATTTTATCGGCGAAGTCTGTGAAGGGCTGGCGGCGCGGCTTGCTGAAAATGCCCACGGCGCGCGTCGGGTGATTTACGGCGGCAGCGCCGGTCCGGGCTTGCTGACACAACTCGGCAGTCGCACGGGCGGGCTGTTCCTCGGGCGCTTCTCGCATCAACCGGCCGCCTACAAAGCGATTCTCGACGAAGCCTTTACGCTTTTACTTTCCCCGGCCAACAGGAGCTGATGATGGCGATTGGACTTAGCACTTATGCCTATTTCTGGCGACTTTCCGAGCGAGTCCCCGCGCCAATGGGGCTGGATGCCATGCTGGAAAACACCGCTGAACTGGGCGGAAAAGTTTTTCAGATTTGTGATTACGCGCCGATTGAACGCCTGTCGGCCGACGAACTGGAAAAATTCAGACAGCGCGCAGAAGCGCTCGGCGTGGTGCTCGAACTGGGTACGCGCGGGCTGAAAGCCGATCATCTCGGCCGCTATTTGCAGCTTGCCAGGGCGCTGGACGCCAACATTCTGCGCTCGATGTTCAACAGCCCCGACTCGCGCCCGACGCTTGCCGAAGCAAAGCAACAGTTGGCGCAGATATTACCGGCGTTTGAACACAGCGAAGTGGCGCTCTGCATCGAAACCTACGAGCAGGTGCGCACCGCCGACAATCTCGCCTTGGTGAAACACTTCAACTCGCCGTGGCTGGGTATCTGTCTTGATCCCGCGAACTGCGTAGCGGCGCTGGAAATGCCGAAAGAGGTCATCAGCAGCACTGCGCCTTACGTGCTCAATCTGCACGTCAAAGATTTTGCGTTCTCGCGTCGCGACGGCTGGGTCGGCTTTACCTACGCCGGATGCCCGATGGGCGAAGGCCTGCTGGACTACGACGCGATGATTGCCGAGGTCAGGCCCGATGCGCGTGGCGTCAACCAGATTATCGAGCACTGGCTGCCGTGGCAGGAAGATGCCGCCGCGACCTGCGAGATGGAAGATGCCTGGACGCGCCACAATCTCGACTTTCTTTTAGCCCGACAGGCCGCGCAATAAGCCGCCCGTGGGCATGAATCCCGACTTTATACATTCGCCAATTTTTTATAGAGGAACACATCATGACAACGACTTTGAAGACAATTACTGTACTGGGTGCCGGTGGCAAAATGGGCATGCGTATTTCTGCCAATTTCCAGAAAAGCGATTATCAGGTGTTTTACTGCGAGAATTCACCGCGTGCTCAGGAGCAGGTTACCGCGCTGGGTCGCGAGCTGTCCGACGCCGACAGCGTCGTGCCGCACAGTGATGTGGTTATTCTCGCCGTGCCGGACATTGCGCTGGGCGCCGTGTCTACCGCGGTGGTGCCGAAAATGAAATCAGGTGCCGTGCTGCTGACTCTGGACCCCGCCGCGGCCTATGCCAACCTGATTGCCCAACGCGACGACATCAACTACGCCGTGGCGCACCCGTGCCATCCTTCCGTGTTCCTTGAGCGTTACACCAAGGAAGAGCATGCGGATGCCTTTGGCGGTATCGCGGCGATTCAGCACGTTGCCGCCTCTTACGAGCAGGGCAGCGAAGCGGATCGCGCCGAATTGTCGAAAGTGGTCAGCATCATGTACGGCCCGGTCGAGCAGGTTCACTGGGTGACCGTGAAACAGCTGGCTTATCTGGAACCGACGCTTGTGGAAACCGTGGCGTGCATGGTGGGCTCGTTCATGAAAGAAGCGCTGGACGAAACCGTGAAGTCTTGCGGTGTACCGGAAGAAGCGGCCAAGGCAATGCTTTACGGCCACATTCAGATTGCGCTGGCCGTGGCCTTCCGCAGCACCAATCCGTTCTCCGACGCCTGCATGATTGCCATGGAATACGGTCGCGAGAAAATTATTAAAGAAGACTGGAAACAGATCTTTGAAGAAAAAGAGCTGGATATCGTGATTGCCCGCATGCTGAAAATCGACGCCATCAAGCGTTAATCGACATCAGGCTTATCATGCAGTAAAGGCGCAGATCCCTGGGGTCTGCGCCACATCTTCAACTCCCGCCGTGCTGTTTTCTGCTTCGTCCGTGTCATATTGTGGTCATAAAACCTCGAATAGCGTATAAAAAGGCAGAATTTGCCAGGAGAAGTGAGCCCCGGATGGAAAAGCAAACTGTCATTCAAGATAACGAACTGTTGACCGAAATTGCCGTTGCCTATTATCAGGACGAAATTACGCAGGAAGAGATCGCCAAAAAGTTCGGTATTTCACGTATCAAGGTCGGGCGGTTGCTCAAGCGGGCGAAGGAAGAGGGCATCGTCGAGATAAACGTGCGCTATCACCCCGTGTTCAGCACCCGTCTGGAACAGCAGATGCTGGAGCGGTTTCCTATCAAGCGCGCGCTGATTGCACTCGACCATCAGGATGAAGACGAACAGCGTCGTCAGGTTGCCGCGCTGGTCTCCAACTATCTGGCCTCCACGCTGAAAGACCAGACGGTGGTGACTGTCGGTCAGGGGCGCAACGTTGCGGCCATCGCCGATCATCCCGGCAGTATGCCCGAACGTCAGTGCAAGTTTATCTGCGGGATTGGCGGCACACATCGGCCCGGCGACTCTATCAATGCCGACCACATCAGCCGTCGTCTGGCGAAAAAATTTGGCGGTATCAGCGAAACGCTTTATGCCCCCGCCTATGTCGAAGAAAAATCCCAGCGCGAAGCCTTTATGCGCAACGGCACCATCAATGAAACGCTGGATCGCGCCCGCAAGGCGGATATCGCGCTGGTCGGCATCGGTGACATGAATGAAAACAGTTACATGGTGAAGCTGGGCTGGTTTACGCCGCACGAGATAATCGATGCCAACCTGAATCAGGGCGTAATCGGCGATGTTGCGGGTTATGACTTTTTCAACGCGCAGGGCCAGCACGTAGACACCGTGATGAATGAGCGGGTGATCGGGCTGAGTATCGACGAGCTGCGACAGATCCCGTGCGTGATTGCCATTGCCTCGGAAAATACCAAGGCGCTGGCGATTCTGGGTGCGCTGCGCACCGGCGCTATCGATATCATTGCGACCTCGGCGCTGAACATCCGCACCATCTTGAATATGTCGCAATAACCTCAGATGCGCCTCTACGGGGCAGGCAATGAAAGAAAGCGTCTAGCCCTTTTTGGCCTGCACCAGCCATTTGTCGAGTTCATTGGCAAACTGCTGACGATCGCGCTGGTTCAACGCCGGTGGACCGCCGGTCTGCACGCCGCTGGCGCGCATGGTATCCATGAAATCGCGCATGTTCAGCCGCTCGCGGATGGTTTCGGTCGTATAACGTTCGCCGCGCGGATTCAGCGCCACGCCGCCTTTCTCGATAACTTCCGCCGCCAGCGGAATATCGGCGGTTATCACCAAATCATCTTTTTCGACGCGTTTGACGATTTCGTTGTCGGCGACGTCAAACCCGGCCTCCACCCGCAGCGTGCGCAAAAACCGCGACGGCGGGCTGCGAATCAGCTGGTTTGCAACCAGCGTCACCATCACGCCCGTGCGATCGGCGGCGCGGAACAAGACCTCTTTGATGACGTTAGGACAGGCATCGGCATCGACCCAGATTTGCATTATTTCGTCTCCGCCAGCCAGTCGCGCGCCGGCAGAAAATCGCGATACAGCGCGGCTTCGGGGCTGTCCGCCTCAGGTTCAAAACCGTATTCCCAACGCACCAGCGGCGGCATCGACATCAAGATGGATTCGGTACGCCCGCCGGTTTGCAGGCCGAACAGCGTGCCGCGATCCCAGACCAGATTAAATTCAACGTAGCGGCCACGGCGATAAAGCTGGAACTGGCGCTCGCGTTCGCCCCAACTCAAGGCTTTACGTTTTTCAACGATAGGCAGATAGGCCTCGGTAAAACCGTTGCCGACGGCCTGCATAAAGGCGAAACACTGGTTGAAATCGGGGGTGTTGAGGTCGTCGAAGAACAGGCCGCCAATGCCACGCGCCTCATTGCGATGCTTGATAAAGAAGTAGTCATCACACCACTTCTTGTACTTCGGATAGACATCGTCGCCAAACGGCGCGCAGAGGTCGGCTGCGGTCTGGTGCCAGTGACGGGCATCTTCCTCAAAGCCGTAATAGGGCGTCAGGTCGAACCCCCGCCAAACCACCACACCGGATCTTCGCCGGGTTTTTCGGCAATAAAGAAGCGCACATTGGCATGGCTGGTCGGGATATAGGGGCTTAACGGGTGAATAACCAGAGACACGCCCATCGCCTGGAAACTGCGGCCCGCCAGCTCGGGACGGTGCGCCGTGGCGGAGGCCGGAAGGGTTGCTCCGGAAACATGGGAGAAGTTTACGCCCGCCTGCTCAAACACCGCGCCTTGGGTCAGAACCCGGCTCTGGCCACCGCCGCCTTCTTCTCTCACCCAGTTATCCTGTTTGAACTGCGCGCGGCCATCGGCGGCAGCCAGCTGTTGGCAAATGCGGTCTTGCAGGGAGAGCAGAAAGGCTTTTACTTGGTCGATATCGGGTAATGGATTCACGGGCAAACTCATAATCTGGCGGACAAAGAGGGCGTCATTATAGCCCTAAATGCCCGCCGTTTTGCACCGTTAGCGCGGTTTTCGCTCGTTGGCATCGAAATAGGCGAAGAAATTGATGATGCCCTGTGAAATCGCCCCGGCAATCTCCTGACGGAAGGCCGTAGTGCTCAGCAACTGTTCTTCCTGATGATTGGTAATGAACGAGGTTTCGACCAGAATCGACGGAATCGACGGCGATTTCAGCACGGCAAACGCCGCCTGTTCAGTCTGCTGACTGTGCAGATGGTGAATCGGGCGAATGCGGTCAAGCACGTGGTGGCCGAGTGTCAGACTGTTTTTGATGGTATCCGTCTGGACTAGATCAAACAGCACCTGTTGCAGATAGTTGTTGTCGGCATCTTTGTATTTCGCGCCCGCGACCAGATCGGCATCATTCTCCTTGTTCATCAGATACTTCGCCATCGTGCTGCTGGCGCCGCGATTGGAGAGGGCAAACACGGACGCGCCACTGGCTTCCGGGCTGGTAAAACCGTCGGCATGAATCGAGACAAAGAGGTCGGCCTGATGCTGGTGGGCAATTTCAACACGCTGATAAAGCGGGATAAAATGGTCCGCCTCGCGGGTCAGCTTGACCTCGATGTTCGGATGGCTGGAAAGATGCTCACGCACGTAGTTGGCAATTTCCAGCACCACATGTTTCTCTTCCGAGCCTTCATGACCCACCGCGCCCGAATCAATCCCGCCGTGGCCCGGATCGATCATCACCAGCTTTTTTGCGCCGGGCGGTTTGGGCTTGGGGGCGGTTTTGGTGATGTGTTCGCTCTGCTGGGCTTTTGCAAAACGGCTGCCGAAGGCACCGAATGCCAGCCCGAGGCCGGAGAGCAACACCTGACGTCGGGTTGCCGAACGAGGAAGCGGTTGGAAATGGAGAAATTTATTCAGTGGATTAAGCATCGGTCCGCAGCCCTTAAATAAAGCAGAATGCGGATGTTATATAGTATCCATTCAGCATAATCGACAGCAGAACTATTGCTGGTTATTAACAATGTCGGCATTTTTAACATTTATACAGCCTGATATTTTCCTGAGTATTTTTAGTTTTGTGATTAATCCCGCAACACTTAGAGAAAAAACTTGTATCGGAAAGTTAAAAAGTCGGCCAACAGGCCTAAAAGCAGGCATTTTGATATTGCGTCTCCAGCAGATCCCGCGATAATCAATAAATAACTAATTGACAGCGGCGAAGAGTGATGGAAATTCGCGTATTTAAACAAGAAGACTTTGAAGAAGTGCTGACTATCTGGGAGCGTTGCGACCTGCTGCGTCCGTGGAATGACCCTGAACTGGATATCGAACGCAAGCTCAACCACGACCCGGAGCTGTTTCTGGTCGCGGAAGTCAGTGGCGAAGTGGTGGGCACGGTGATGGGCGGCTACGACGGTCATCGCGGCTCGGCCTACTATCTGGGCGTTCATCCTGAATATCGCGGTCGCGGCATTGCCAACGCCCTGATGAATCGACTGGAAAAAAACTGATTGCTCGCGGCTGCCCAAAGATAAATCTGATGGTGCGCGCCGAAAACGATGCCGTGATAAGCATGTATGAAAAGCTGGACTACGAAGTGGTAGAGAGTATCAGCCTCGGCAAGCGACTGATTGTCGACCAGGAATACTGATTCTGCCTGCTTTCCCCCTCCGCGTCTCACGGTGAACGGGAGGGGGACGGCTATTTGCCCCGTTAATTGATGACGGTGATTCTCTTCACGTCAATCTCTTCCGAATTCCAGTCTTTATCGATTTCCCCTTCAAGGCGAACCTTGTCTTTGGGTGAAACGTTCTGGCCTTTCCAGCGATCGTCATCGATATCGGCGGTCAGCGTGCCCGTTGCATCCCGGAAAAGATATTTTTCGTCACCGGTGCGTTTCTCTATGTGTCCTTCCAGACGAATCCATTGGTCATCTTTCAGGTTTTTAACGTCCTTAACGCTGCCAAGTGACGCGTTATCGCCGGTGAAGCCGCCTTTTCCCTGCGTTTGAGGAGCACTTGGGTCGTTAAATCCACCGCTGTTCTGCGCCAATGCAGGCAGGGAGGCGAGTGCAATCACGCTTGCCAGAGCTATCTTCTTCATCATAATAGTCATCCTTAATTTCAATTATCAGTCATCAATAAGCGACCTGATTGAACCTGTTAAGCAAGTCATAACCTGTCGCCTTGATAAACAGTAAAGCACAAGGTTCTTAACCGGTTCTTAAGTTGACTTAATTTATGATTAATAAGACAGTGCGACGACGCATACCCGGATAAAAGAGAACAGAATAGGCCGGGGTCAACTGCGTGCTGCCACCGAGTGTCGACACGCCGTCGAGTGTCATTAATGTTTGAGGAAGAGTTTTCCAGGCCATGAATCCTGACGATTACAACAGCCACGGCATGCTCCGTCTGCCGCTGTGGTTTTGGGCAATATTGGTGCTACAGGCGCGCACCTGGCTGGTGTTTGTCATGGCGGGCGCGTCGAGACAGCAGGGCAGTGATCTGCTTTCGCTGCTTTATCCTGACCGTCAGTCATTCTGGTACGGAATCTGTCTGGGTTTGCCGCCCGCGCTGATTTTCCTGCTGAGTGGTCGCCGTCACCTCTGGCCGAAAGTGTGGCAAATGGGATATTGGCTGCTGCTGGCCGGGATGTTTATTACCTTTGCGCTTCAGGGGCTTGGCCTGTGGCAGTCGATGGACGAGCCGAACGTGCTGGATATCGTGCTGGCATTGCTGGATGCGGGCGCGCTGGGCTACTGGCTGCTGAGCCGTCGTCTGCGCGCCTGTTTTGACGAAGAACGCCGCCTGGTTTAAGCCTCTCTATTTTGCGGGCGACGGCCAACGTTGCTCTCAAGGATAAGGTTTGCGGCACTTTTTTGCGTAATCAGACTCCAACGGTTCAACACGATGAAACATGCGATGACTATCAAGGAGTGTAATACATGACTTTCCGCCCACTGTTACTGGCGCTGCCTCTTATGCTGACGGGCTGTTCGACGATGGCCAACATGCATGCGCCCAGCTGGTCCAGCTTCAATCCGCTGAACTGGTTTGGCAGCAGCCTCGAGGTGACCGAACAGGGCGTAGGCAAGCTGAATGCCGCGACGCCACTGACGGAAAGCGCCGTGAATGATGGACTCGACGGCGATTATTCGCTGCGCAACGGCATGTCGATGAGCGACGGCAAAATGCGCGCCTTCTATGAAGCGATGGACGGCAAAACCGTGAAGCTTGTGGTTTCCGGCGAGCCGAAAGGCAAAGTGCAAACTATCGAGGTCCGCGACGCCGAAATCGCAAGCGAGTGGGGCGTTAAAATCGGTACGCCATTTAGTTCGCTCTACAGCAAAGCCTTCGATGCCTGTCAGAAAGGCAAGGGCGACGACGCCCGCAATGTCGAGTGCTACGCGCCCAATAGCCAGCACGTCACTTATATCTTTAGCGGTGTGTGGGACGGCCCGGACGAGCTGATGCCGGCCGATGAAAATCTGAAAACGTGGAAGGTCAGCAAAATCGTCTGGCACGCCACGCCTCGCCTTCCTTGAGAAGTCTCTCCGGTCACTGACGTAGGTGACCGGATATTTCCTCCCGAACGCCGGGCCTTTGTGCTGTATCCGCCTTTTTTAGCAGCCCTGTTCAGGGCATATCGTCCTTCCAGCCCGTTTTTCTGAAGTTCCGCTGACTGCAATTCCCCCTTGATGTGCATGGCTTATAGCTTTTGATGCTTGCAAATCACCAAACGATATATAAAACCGTTACTGGTCTTCACCGAGTTATAAATACACTGTCGGAACGGATGATTGAAACCGCCTTGCTCAATGCGGCGCTTTCACTCATCCGTGATAAACCCGGACGGTGCTTTTTTACGTCCTGAACCGCTTCCTTGACAGGGCAGAGAATGACAAACACATCGGTAAAGAATAGGGCGTTAAAAGGTGCGTGTGCCTTGCTGCTGATTGCCGGTGGGATGGCTTCTGCCTCTGCAACCGAATTGCTCAACAGTTCCTACGATGTCTCGCGGGAACTGTTTGCCGCGCTGAATCCGCCGTTTGAACAACAGTGGGCGCAGCAAAACAACGGCGATAAACTCGTAATAAAACAGTCGCATGCGGGGTCGTCCAAACAGGCGCTGGCTATCCTTCAGGGATTGAAGGCCGACGTGGTGACCTACAATCAAATCACGGATGTGCAGATTTTGCACGACCGCGGGGATCTGGTTGCGGCTAACTGGCAAAGCCGTTTACCGAACAACAGTTCGCCGTTTTATTCGACCATGGCGTTTCTGGTGCGCAAGGGAAACCCCAAAAATATTCACGGCTGGGACGACCTGACGCGCGACAACGTGAAACTGGTGTTTCCTAATCCGAAGACGTCGGGCAATGGCCGCTATACCTATCTGGGTGCCTGGGGCGCGTTCAATCTCGCCGATAACAGGAATGTGGCGCAAACGCGCGAAAAAATGGCCCGGCTTATCGGGAATGTCGAAGTGTTCGATACCGGCGGGCGCGGCGCAACCACGACTTTTGTCGACCGCGGGCTGGGCGATGTGCTGATCACCTTCGAATCCGAAGCCAACAATATTCGCGACCAGTATGGCGCAGACAAGTATGAAGTGATTATTCCGCCGGTCGATATTCTGGCGGAGTTCCCGGTGGCCTGGGTCGATAAAAACGTGGCCCGAAACGGCACCGAAAAGGCAGCGAAAGCTTATCTGAACTATTTGTGGAGTCCTGAAGCGCAGAAAATCATTACCCGTTTCAGCTACCGCGTGTATGACAAGCAGGTCATGGAACAGGCGAAGGGGCAATTCCCGCCGACCCAGCTGTTTAACGTTGAAGATCAATTTGGAGGATGGCCAGAAGTGATGAAAACCCATTTCGAAACCGGCGGTGAGCTGGATAAACTGATCGCGCAGGGACATCCGTAATGCTGTTGTCTACCAAACGCGTATTACCCGGCTTTACCCTGAGCCTCGGCAGCAGCCTGCTGTTCGTCTGTCTGGTTCTGCTGTTGCCGCTCAGCGCCCTGATTATTCAGCTGTCGCACATGACGCTGGCCCAGTATTGGGCCGTCGTCACGGATGCACAGGTAGTGGCCGCCTATAAAGTGACCCTGCTGTCTGCGGGTGTCGCCAGCCTGTTCAACTGCTTCTTCGGCATGTTGATGGCATGGATCCTGACCCGCTACGAGTTTCCGGGCAAAACCATTCTCGACGGCCTGATGGACCTGCCTTTTGCACTGCCGACGGCGGTTGCCGGTCTTACGCTGGCGGGCCTGTTTTCGGTCAACGGTTTTTACGGCCAGTGGCTTGCGCAGTTCGACATCAAGGTGGCCTACACCTGGCTCGGAATTGCCGTGGCAATGGCATTCACCAGCATTCCTTTCGTGGTGCGCACCGTGCAGCCCGTGCTGGAAGAGCTGGGGCCGGAGTACGAAGAGGCCGCCGAAACGCTGGGTGCCTCCCGCTGGCAGAGTTTCCGCCGCGTAGTGTTGCCCGAACTGATGCCGTCGCTGATGGCCGGTACGGCGCTGTCATTCACCCGCAGCCTCGGCGAATTTGGCGCGGTTATTTTCATCGCCGGAAACATTGCCTGGAAAACCGAAGTGACCTCGCTGATGATTTTCGTGCGTCTGCAACAGTTTGACTATGCGGCGGCGAGCGCCATTGCTTCCGTGATCCTTGCCGCTTCGCTGATTCTGCTGTTTGCCATCAACACCTTGCAGAGCCGCTATGGCCGTCGTCTGGGAGGCCAGTAATGTCACAGGTTTCGCAATATGAAGACACGGCCCCGCGCCGTATCGACTGGCTGAAATGGTCCCTTATCGGCCTCGGTACGCTGATTTGCGTGCTGCTGCTGGTGGTGCCGTTGATAACCATCTTCGTCGAGGCGTTGTCTGACGGCGTCGCGGCGGTGGGTAAAAATCTCGCCGATCCGGATATGCTGCACGCCATCTGGCTGACCGTGCTGATTGCGCTTATCACGGTGCCGGTCAATCTGGTGTTTGGTACGCTGCTGGCCTGGCTGGTGGCGCGCTTCGATTTTCGCGGCCGTCAGTTGCTGCTCACGCTGATCGATATTCCGTTCGCCGTCTCGCCGGTGGTCGCCGGTCTGCTTTATCTGTTGTTCTATGGCAGCAACGGACCGCTGGGCGGCTGGCTGGACGCGCATAATCTGCAAATCATGTTTGCCTGGCCGGGCATGGCGATGGTGACCATTTTCGTGACCTGTCCGTTTGTCATTCGTGAACTGGTGCCGGTGATGTTAAGTCAGGGCAGTCAGGAAGATGAAGCCGCCGTGCTGCTTGGCGCGTCCGGCTGGCAGATGTTCCGCCGTGTTACGCTGCCGAACATCCGCTGGGCGCTGCTCTACGGCGTGGTGCTGACCAATGCGCGTGCAATTGGTGAATTCGGTGCAGTGTCTGTGGTGGCCGGGGCGATCCGCGGCGAGACTTACACACTGCCTTTACAGGTTGAATTATTGAATCAGGATTACAACGTCGCCGGCTCCTTTACCGCCGCTGCGCTACTGACCCTGTTGGCAATCGTCACACTATTTCTGAAAAGCGGTTTGCAGTGGCGCCTGGCGCGTACCAACGACCGTCTTGAGCGGGAGGGAAACAATGAGCATTGAAATTAACGGTATCAACAAGTTTTTTGGTCGCACCAAGGTGCTCAATGATATCTCGCTCGATATTCCTTCCGGCCAGATGGTGGCGCTGCTCGGGCCTTCCGGCTCGGGGAAGACTACCTTGCTGCGCATTATTGCCGGTCTGGAAAACCAGAGTTCGGGCAATCTGAGCTTCCACGGCAAAGATGTGTCCCGGTTGCACGCGCGTGACAGGCAGGTAGGTTTTGTGTTCCAGCATTATGCGCTGTTCCGCCATATGACCGTGTTCGACAACATCGCCTTTGGCCTGACCGTCCTGCCGCGCCGCGAACGTCCCAACGCCGCCGCCATCAGGCAGAAGGTCACCAAACTGCTGGAGATGGTGCAGCTTGGCCATCTCGGCAACCGTTTCCCGGCCCAGCTTTCCGGGGGCAGAAGCAGCGTGTGGCGCTGGCCCGTGCGCTGGCGGTCGAGCCTCAGATTCTGCTGCTCGACGAACCTTTCGGCGCGCTGGATGCGCAGGTGCGTAAAGAGCTGCGCCGCTGGCTGCGTCAGTTGCATGAAGAGTTGAAGTTCACCAGCGTCTTTGTCACCCATGACCAGGAAGAGGCGATGGAAGTGGCCGACCGCGTGGTGGTGATGAGTCAGGGCAATATCGAGCAGGTGGGCGCACCGATTGAAATCTGGCGCGAGCCGTCTACCCGTTTCGTGCTGGAATTTATGGGCGAAGTGAACAAGATTGGCGGCGAAATTCGCGGCTCGCAGCTGTATGTGGGCCAGCATCACTGGCCGCTGTCGATAACGCCGCTGCATCAGGGTCAGGTCGATGTGTTCCTGCGTCCGTGGGAAATGGACATTACGCCGCAGGCAACCGCCCGTTGCCCGCTGCCGGTGCAGGTGCTGGAGGTCAGTCCGCGCGGCCATTTCTGGCAGTTGACCGTGCAGCCGCAAGGCTGGCATGACGAGCCGATTTCCGTGGTGCTGAACGAAGTCTCCGATAATCGTGCACCACAGCGCGGCGATCGCTTCTTCGTGGGTGGGTTGAATGGCCGTATTTACGCAGGCGATCAACAATTGCAGTCGGTTGAATTGGCGAGAACGGCTTAATAGTTTTAATATTCTTAAACTTTAATTATTATGCTTAAAAAAGGGCGGTGATTACCGCCCTTTTTATCGTCTTATAAACAACTATTCATTTTAGTATAGGGTCTATATCCGAAAGATATATCCAACTGAAATAAGGCAGCCACGTGAGCACGCTCGAACAATTTATCGGTAATACGCCTCTGGTGCGTTTACAGCGACTGTCAAAGGATCTTGATAGCGAAATTTGGGTCAAACTGGAAGGCAATAACCCGGCGGGATCGGTCAAGGATCGCGCCGCGCTGTTTATGATTGAACAGGCCGAAAAGCGCGGCGAAATCCGGCCCGGCGACACGCTGATTGAGGCGACCAGCGGCAACACCGGCATCGCGCTGGCGATGATTGCGGCGGTGAAAGGCTACAGACTCAAGCTGTTGATGCCCGAAAACATGAGCATGGAAAGGCAAGCCGCGATGCGCGCCTACGGAGCCGAACTGTTGCTGGTCAGCCGCGAGCAGGGCATGGAAGGCGCGCGCGATTTGGCGCAGGCGATGGCCGGGAAAGGCGAGGGCAAGGTTCTCGACCAGTTCAACAATACCGACAACTCGCTGGCCCACTTTATAACCACCGGTCCCGAAATCTGGCAGCAGACAGCAGGGCGCATTACGCATTTCGTTTCCAGCATGGGCACCACCGGCACCATTTCGGGCGTCGGGCGCTATTTAAAGGCGCAGCGCCCCGAGGTGCAGATTATCGGCCTGCAACCTGCCGAAGGCAGCAGCATTCCGGGCATTCGCCGCTGGCCGCAGGCTTATCTGCCGGGCATTTATCGCCCGGAGCTTATCGATGAAGTGATAGACATGGCACAGACGGAAGCCGAAGTGACCATGCGTTTGCTGGCGCAGCAGGAAGGCATTTTCTGCGGCGTGAGTTCAGGCGGTGCGGTAGCGGGCGCTATCCGTGTTGCACAACATAATCCGGGGTCGGTGATCGTCGCCATCATCTGCGATCGGGGCGATCGCTATCTCTCCACCGGCGTTTTTGGTTAAATACGCTGATATTCTGTTGCCGAAGTGGGTTAAAGAGTAAAAATAGAGTAAATGAGGCTGCGGCGTGACAGGATAGGGGTAAAAATGAGCGCAATTTTGTTAGGCGGAAAAAAACCATGAAAATTCTGTTAGTCGACGACGACCTCGAGCTGGGCACGATGCTGAGCGAATACCTGATTGCCGAAGGCTTTGATGCCAATCTGGTACTGAGCGGCAAGGCGGGCGTCGAAGGCGCCATGTCGGGCGAATACAGCGCCATGATCCTCGATATCATGCTGCCGGACATGAGCGGTATCGACGTGCTGCGTCAGGTGCGCAAAAACAGCCGCCTGCCGATCATCATGCTGACCGCCAAGGGCGACAACATCGACCGCGTCATCGGTCTCGAGATGGGCGCCGACGACTATATGCCGAAACCCTGCTATCCGCGCGAGCTGGTGGCGCGTCTGCGTGCCGTCCTGCGCCGCGTTGAAGAGCAGCAGGATACCCATTCCGACTCTTCCAGCATTACCTATGGTGATCTGACGCTGAACCCGGCGACCCGCAGCAGTGAATGGCAGGGTGTGGCTTTTGACCTGACCGCCTCCGAGTTTAATCTGCTTGAATTGCTGCTGCGTTCTCCCGAGCGCGTGGTGTCGAAAGACGAGCTGTCCGAAAAGGGGCTGGGCCGTCCGCGTGAAGCCTACGACCGCAGCATTGACGTGCATATCAGCAACATTCGTCAGAAGCTGGCTTCGCTCAACGGCGGTGACGTAATGACTATCGAAACGGTGCGAAGCATTGGCTATCGAATCAGATAAACGCCTGCGCGGCAGGCTGTTCTGGAAAATACTGCTGGGTTACTGGGTGACATTTATCATCATGACCCAGCTGTTGTGGGCGGTATTCACTTTTTATTACCACCACGAACCGCCAGAAAGCGGCATTGCGCGGCGCTTTGTCAAAATGCAGGTGACCTCGGCGGTGTCAACCCTGCAAAGCGGCGGTCTGCCTGCCCTGAATGCCATGATGGCAAAATGGCCCGAGGATGACCGGCATTTACTGACGATAGAACCTTCCATGATTCCGGTGCAGGGACAAACCCTTAGCGATCTCGAACCCGGAAAAACGCCCGATGAAATTGTCGAGTTTGTGCAAACGCCGAGCGGACAGGGCTATCGCCTGCATTATAACGTCGAAGGTCTGCTCGACAAATATCGACCCGAACGAGAAAAACACGTGTTTAATATGCCGCCTCCGTTTTTATGGATAGGAGGCATTGGTGGACTGCTGTTCAGCGCCATGCTGGCCTGGAATCTAACCCGTCCGATGCTGCAAATGCGTCAGGCGTTTGGTCGCGTGTCGCAGGGCGATTTGTCGGTGCGGCTGTTCTCCACCATGGGGCGACGTCACGATGAACTTTCCGAGGTTGCCCGCGATTTCGACTCGATGGCGGAGCGGTTGCAGGTGCTGGTCAAAGCCCGTGAAGAGCTGCTGCACGATGTGTCTCATGAATTGCGCTCGCCCCTGGCCCGTTTGCAGTTGGCCATTGGTCTGGCGCGGCAGAATCCGCAAAATGTCGAAACCTCGCTCAAGCGTATCGAGCATGAGGCAGGGCGGCTGGACAAGATGATTGGCGAACTGCTGGCGCTGTCGCGCACCGAACACAGCATCATGCCCGACGAAGAGTATTTCGACCTCCACGGACTGGTCGAGGCCGTGGTCAACGATGCGCGTTACGAAGCGCAGTTGCCGGGCGTCGAGATTGTGCTGAAGTGCAATGAACAGAACGAAGAAGACTATACCGTCAAGGGCAATGCCGAGCTGATGCGTCGCGCCGTGGACAATGTCGTGCGCAATGCGCTGCGTTTTTCGGCCAGAGGGCAGACTATCAACGTGTCGCTCACTTCCCGTGAGGATTATCTTTGCGTCGAAGTGGCGGATCAGGGGCCGGGCGTCGAAGAAGACAAGCTCTCGAGCATCTTTGATCCCTTCGTGAGAGTGATGTCCCCGCTTTCAGGCAAAGGCTACGGCCTTGGGCTTGCGATCACCCGCAAGGTGATGGTGGCGCACCACGGGAAAATCGAAGCGCGTAACGGCTCGCCGAGAGGGCTTATTATCGACCTCAAGGTGCCGCACTGGAAAAGTCTGGTGTAAAGCGGCAGTCCGCTTTCCGGTTTGCAGAAAAAAGGCAAAAAAACGGCGCAATCAGCGCCGTTTTTCATTGGAAGCGAATCACTTTCTGATGCGGATGATCGGGGTCTCACCGACAACAACGCTACCAGACAGCTTAATCAGCTCTTTAATCTCATCCATGTTAGAGATAACAACCGGAGTCAGGGTCGACTTGGCTTTTTCTTCCAGCAGGGCCAGATCAAACTCGATAATCAAATCGCCTTTCTTCACGCGCTGCCCTTCCTCGGCGATGCGCTTGAAACCTTCACCCTTCAGCTCGACGGTGTCGATACCGAAGTGAACAAACAGCTCGATGCCGCTGTCGGATTCGATTGAGAAAGCATGGTTAGTTTCAAAGATTTTACCGATGGTACCATCAACAGGTGCGACGATTTTGTTGCCCGCTGGTTTGATGGCGATACCATCACCGACGATTTTCTCGGCAAAAACCACATCGGGTACATCTTCAATATTGACAATTTCACCAGACAGCGGCGCAACAATTTCAATTGTACCGACGTCTTTCTTATCATCAGAAACCAATGATTTTAATTTATCGAACAAACCCATGATCTTCTCCTAAGCATTAATTTGGGCAGCTTTCCAGCAACGCGCAATTAGCAGAGTGTTTTCTCTTCAATGAATTTGTTGACCAAATTCATCAACTCTTGCGCCGTAGGTTGGGCTAGAGCCTCTTCTGCCAGCGCCTTCACATCTTCGAAGTTTGTATTACGAATAATTTTCTTGATGCGTGGGATTGAGATAGCGCTCATGCTGAACTCATCCAGACCCATGCCCAATAAGAGAAGTGTAGCACGTTCGTCACCTGCTAGCTCTCCACACATGCCCGTCCACTTTCCTGCGGCGTGTGAGGCATCGATAACCTGCTTGATAAGGGCAAGCACCGAAGGGGACATCGGATTATAAAGATGAGAAATCAGTTCATTACCGCGATCTACTGCCAGAGTATACTGGGTAAGGTCATTTGTACCAATACTGAAGAAATCGACTTCTTTCGCCAGATGGTGAGCGATAACCGCAGCCGCCGGTGTTTCCACCATCACGCCCACTTCAATCGTCTCGTCAAAGGCTTTGGCTTCGTCACGCAGTTGCGCTTTCAGCAGTTTCAGCTCGGCGTTCAGCTCGCGCACTTCTTCAACGGAAATCACCATCGGGAACATGATACGCAATTTGCCGAACGCGGAAGCACGCAGAATCGCACGTAATTGGTCGTGAAGGATTTCCTTGCGATCCAGACAGATACGAATGGCGCGCCAGCCCAGGAACGGGTTCTCTTCCTTCGGCAGGTTCATGTACGGCAACTCTTTGTCGCCGCCGATATCCATGGTGCGCACAATAACAGCCTGTGAGCCCATCGCCTCGGCCACGGCTTTGTAGGCCTGGAACTGCTCTTCTTCGGTCGGCAGGCTGTCGCGGTCCATAAACAGGAATTCGGTACGATACAGACCCACGCCTTCCGCGCCGTTGCGCTCTGCACCGGCGACGTCGCGCACGGTACCGATGTTGGCGCAGACTTCAACCTGATGGCCGTCAAGCGTGATAGCGGGCAGATCTTTCAGCTTGGCCAGCTCGTCTTTTTCGCTGACATACTGGCTGTAATCGGCTTTCAGCTCTTCGATAACTTCCGGCGTCGGGTTGAGATAGATTTTATTGTTTACGGCGTCGAGAATCAGATAATCGCCGTTTTTCACCTGCTTGGTGACATCACTGGTGCCAACGATGGCCGGGAGTTCCAGAGAACGCGCCATGATGGAGGTGTGCGACGTACGGCCGCCCAAATCGGTGATGAAACCCAGTACCTTGTTCAGGTTCAGCTGCGCGGTTTCGGAAGGGGTCAAATCGGTGGCAACCAGAATCACTTCATCCTGAATGGAGCCGAGATCGATGATGGGCATGCCCAGAATATTGCGCAGCAGGCGTTTGCCGATGTCGCGCACGTCGGCGGCGCGCTCTTTCAGGTATTCGTCGTCAAGCTCTTCCAGCGCCTTGGCCTGGCCTTCGATAACGGAGTAGGCGGCGGCGTCGGCAGAGGACTTGTCATCTTTGATGAGGGCTATGATTTCTTGTTCTAGCTCTTCGTCTTCCAACAACATGATGTGGCCTTCGAAGATGGCTTCTTTCTCTTCACCGAAGGTCTCGCCGGCTTTGGTCTTGATCGTTTCCAGCTGTGCAGAGGCTTTCGCACGGCCAGACAGAAAACGTTCAACTTCCTGATCGACTTGCTCAGGAGAGATTTTTTTCCGGTCGATGACAATTTCATCTTCCTTCAGCAACAACGCCTTGCCGAAAGCAATACCGGGAGATACTAAAATGCCTGAAATCATAACCCTACCTTTCTGTTGACTGGTGTTAACTCTTCGGAAACCGTTCAGGACATTGTTACAGCATTAAGTTTTTATACTTGTAAGTGATTGACTTAAAAGGTTTAAGACTTAGAGAGTAAAACGTCCTGTTACTGTCTCTCTGACCAAGCTTCTTATTCGAGCTCTGCCATCAGTTTTACCAAGTGCTCGACGGCTTTCTGCTCGTCTTCGCCTTCAGCGGAAAGGGTCACCACGGTGCCCTGAGTCAGACCCAGAGTTTGCAGCTTGAACAGGCTTTTGGCGCTGGCACTTTTTCCGTTCGAGGTCACGGTAATGTCTGAAGTGAAACCTTTTGCTTCCTTCACAAATTGTGCAGCAGGACGAGTATGCAGACCATTTGGAGCAGTAATAGTGACTTCTTGCTGGAACATTGATGTTTCCCCAACTTAATTTAAAGTAATGTTGTGGAGCTAAAGTTTAGTCCATAGACCTTGCTTTAGCCTGTGAGATTCGCACCTGATGATGGTTCAGAGGCAAACTTCGATGCAACGGGAAGAGCGAAAACCCGCATGAAGAAACAGTATTGCCAGCCCCATGCAAAATCTTTTCCGTTCCTTTTCCATTATGCCGCTATTTACCTTGCTGTAACAAATCGGTAAATCGATTCAGCCTCAGGCAATTGTATCAGCGATTAATTTTATGCAGCGAAATAATTGATGGGTTAAATACTAAACCTGGCAGGTAAAATCAATCACGAACTGCACCAAACTTTGATGTGGACCACAAAAAAGCACCTATCAAGGTGCTTTTTTGTTCAATGGAATGGAGATGACCTTATTGTTGCAATTCTTTTTCCGTAAACAAATCTGCAAACAATGCGGTACTCAGATAGCGCTCGCCGGAAGAGGGCAGAATCACCACAATCGTTTTGTCGGCATAGTCGGCTTCTTCGGAAAGTTTCACCGCCGCCGCGACCGCTGCACCTGAAGAAATACCGGCCAGAATGCCTTCTTCCTCCATTAAACGACGCGCGTAATCCATTGATTCATCATTGGTAATCAATGAAACGCGGTCGATAAGCTCCAAGTCCAGGTTGCCTGGAATAAAGCCCGCGCCGATACCCTGAATCTTATGTGGACCCGGCTTGACTTCCTGACCGGCCAGCGTCTGGGTAATGACCGGCGAATCGGTAGGTTCCACGGCAACCAGCGTAATGCTGCTCTTCCTACTTTTCAGAAAACGCCCAGCCCCTGTAATGGTGCCGCCGGTTCCTACACCTGCAATCAGCACGTCAACGTCACCGTCGGTATCTTCCCAGATTTCAGGACCGGTGGTTTTCTCGTGGATAGCCGGGTTTGCCGGATTGCTGAACTGCTGAAGGATAAGATAACGGTTCGGATCGCTTGCCTGAATCTCTTCGGCCTTGGCGATGGCACCTTTCATGCCCTTGGCACCTTCGGTCAGCACCAGATTGGCACCCAGTGCTTTCAGCAGCTTGCGACGCTCGACGCTCATGGTTTCGGGCATGGTCAGCGTCAGCTTGTAGCCGCGCGCGGCCGCCACGTAGGCCAGTGCGATACCGGTGTTGCCGCTCGTCGGCTCGACAAGCTCAATGTCTTTGGTCAGGACGCCGCTTTTTTCGGCTTCCCAAATCATGTTGGCGCCGATACGACATTTAACACTAAAGCTCGGATTGCGTGATTCGACCTTGGCGAGAATGCGGCCATTACCGATACGATTCAGGCGCACCAGCGGCGTATGGCCGATGGTTAATGAATTGTCTTCAAAGATCTTGCTCATAACCGTGTCTACCTTATGTCGTAATCTTTTGATGATATTGTTATGAAATTAAGAGGAATCCACAAAAAGCATACTCGAACGTTTACCCCAGTGAAGTAAACAATTGGTATATGTTATGTGTTTCCGAAATAAGTTTTTATTTTAGTACAAAACCCTAACGCCTGACGTGCACATCGCGGTAACGATCGACCCACATTGCCGTCGCCCCGCACACCGCCACCGGCAAAATCAGCAGATTCAGCACGGGCACCAGCGTAAATATGCTTACCAGCGCGCCAAATTGCAGGTTGTCGACCTTGTTGCGGCCAAGCGAGCGGCGCATGTCGGCAAAGCTAACCTTGTGGTTGTCAAAAGGGTAGTCGCAATACTGGATGCTCAGCATCCAGGCGCTGAAAAAGAACCACAGGATCGGGGCCAGGGTTTGGCCTACGCCCGGAATAAAATGCAGAATCAGCAGCAGCAGGGCGCGTGGCAGGTAGTAGGCCAGCTTTTGCATCTCGCGCTTCATGATGCGCGGCAGATCTTTCATGATGCCCCAGATGCCGCTGTCGGGAATGGATTTTCCGGTCAGACGGGCTTCGAGCTGCTCTGCCAGTAATCCGCTGAAAGGCGCGGCAATGAGATTGGCAAGCGTGCTGAAGAAGAAGCTGAACACCAGCAGCACGGAGGCCACGGCAATCGGCCAGATGAGGTAGTCCAGCCAGCGCAGCCACTCGGGAACATGGCGCATTAGCGCGGGGATCCATTCACCCAATCTATTAAACAACCACCAGAAACGCGCCGCCCATCAGCACCACGTTGACCAGCAGCGGGATAATCACGAAACGGCGAATTCCAGGCAGGGAGATGAGTTTCCAACCCTGGGTAAAATAGTGCACTCCATTGACATCGGATGACGACATAAAAGAAATTTTCTCTCTCTATTGAATAGGCTGGGCTATCATATCGATATGATTTTGCACTGACTAGGCACTTGTTGGCTGAAAAATAGTCAAAAAGGATGCAACAATCATCTTTATTAGCATAAAACTGTGTCCAGACTTGCACTTATCAACTCAGCCAAATAGAGTTAGATAGGTGAATGTTTGCCGCGTTGGCAATGAATTATTACCCAAAAGCATTCGAGACGCGGGTAGGCGGCAATCACACGTATTCCTGGGAGCTTAGCCAACTAAGTGATTAGGGTAAGTGGAAGAAGCCGACGCCTTGTATTTCGAAGGATGATGGATAAAGAACAACAGAGATAGCAATGATGCAGGACTTGCGTCTGATATTAATCGTTGTTGGTGCGATCGCCATAATAGCGTTGTTATTGCACGGTTTGTGGACCAGCCGTAAAGAACGCTCTTCGCTTTTTCGCGATCGTCCAGCTAAACGAGTGAAAAAAGAACGAGAGCAATCCCCGAACGAAGACTTCGTTGATGGGGTGGGAGAAGTGCGCGTGCGCTCGGCCCATCCACATGACGAACCTACGATGGGAAGCTATGACGAAGCTGAGAAGTTTGCCCCGATGCATGCCGATCCCAAGCGCGCACTGCAGGCACCTGCCCAGCCTCAGCCGGCCCAACATCAGCCAGCACAACCTCAACCTGCGCAGCATCAGCCAGGCCAGCCGTCGCCGGTTCAGGCCCAGCCTGATGCCCAGCGACCAGCCCAGCAGGCACCGCAGCAGCGTCCCGCGCCTTCACAGGCACCGGTTCAGCCGCCGCAGCCAGCCGCACATTACGATGACCCGCTGTTAAGCGGCTACTCGGCGGCCGATACTGCCTACGCGCCAGCCGAGCCTGTTGCTCAGCCTGCCCGCGAGCATACGGCACCTGTGCCACCGGCTGAAATCCATGCCGACGCTGCACCTGCCGCGCGCGCCGAACCTCAGCCTTTCGCGCTAGCCGAGCCTGAAGAACAGGACGAGCCGGTGAGAGAGAAACTGAAAGAAACGGTTCTTGTGCTGCACGTTGCCGCACATCATGGCGGTGTCATTGGCGGTGAAGTCTTGCTGCAAAGCGTCTTGCAGGCCGGTTTCCAGTTTGGTGCGATGAACATCTTCCATCGCCACGTCAGCCCTTCCGGCAGCGGTCCCGTGCTGTTCAGTCTGGCCAACATGGTGAAACCGGGTTCCTTCGACCCCGAGAATATGTCTGATTTCTCGACCCCCGGCATTACGCTGTTCATGATGGTGCCCTGCTTCGGCGATGCCCATCAGAACTTCAAACTGCTGCTTCAGTCTGCCCAGCGCATTGCTGACGACGTGGGAGCCGTAGTGTGGGATGACGAACGTCGGATGATTACGCCGCAGAAGCTCGAAACCTATAAAGCGCGTATCCGCGAAGTGCTGGAAAATACCGCCTAGTTCTTCGCTCACGCCGCAGGATGAGCTAAAATCTGACACACTTCTACTAACCCTCGCATGTTGGCATGTCGAGGGTTTTTTATCTTCAAGATGGTGAGCCATGGCCTCAATTCAAAATCAGATAGACACACTGCGCGCCCAGCTGCGTCATCATGAATACCAGTATCACGTGCTGGATGCCCCCGACGTTCCCGATGCCGAATACGACCGCCTCATGCGCGAACTGCGCGCGCTGGAAGAAGCGCATCCCGAACTCGTCACGCCAGATTCGCCAACGCAACGCGTCGGGGCCGCGCCCATCTCCGCCTTTGAACAGGTCAGGCATCAGGTGCCGATGCTGTCACTGGACAACGTGTTCGACGAAGCCAGCTTCCTGTCTTTCTATAAACGCGTGCAGGACAGACTGAAAGTCA
This sequence comes from Rouxiella chamberiensis, assembly GCF_026967475.1. NCBI lineage: Bacteria > Pseudomonadati > Pseudomonadota > Gammaproteobacteria > Enterobacterales > Yersiniaceae > Rouxiella > Rouxiella chamberiensis. The sequence goes on from NZ_CP114058.1 coordinate 262,431, forward strand.
CCACGCCGTTGACCTTTTGCTGTGAACTCAAGCTCGACGGGCTTGCCGTCAGCCTGCTTTATGAAAACGGCGAGCTGGTGCAGGCCGCCACGCGCGGCGACGGCACGACCGGTGAAAATATCACCACGAATGTGCGCACCATCCGCGCCATTCCGCTGCGCCTCAGCGGTGACAATATTCCTGCTCGACTCGAGGTGCGCGGCGAAGTGTTCATGCCGCAGCCAGGTTTCGAGGCCTTGAACGAAGAGGCGAGACGCACGGGCGGCAAGGTGTTTGCCAACCCGCGCAATGCGGCGGCAGGCTCCCTGCGTCAGCTGGACCCGCGCATTACCGCCAAACGTCCGCTGACCTTCTTCTGCTATGGCGTCGGCGCGCTGGACGGCGGCACCTTGCCGCCCAGCCACCTAGGTCGTTTACAGCAGTTCAAACAATGGGGCTTGCCGGTCAGCGACCGCGTGAAGCTCTGCACCGGCAGCGAAGAAGTGCTGGCGTTTTATCGCCAGGTTGAAGCTGACCGTCCGCAGCTGGGATTCGATATCGACGGCGTAGTCGTTAAAATCGATGCGCTGGATACGCAGGAAACGCTCGGCTTTGTTGCCCGCGCGCCGCGCTGGGCCACGGCGTTTAAATTCCCTGCACAAGAGCAGATTACGCAGGTCAAAGACGTTGAGTTTCAGGTAGGCCGCACGGGCGCGATCACGCCGGTGGCACGTCTTGAACCGGTGCTGGTGGCGGGCGTGATGGTCAGCAATGCCACGCTGCACAATGCCGACGAGATTGAACGTCTGGGCCTCAAGATTGGCGATACGGTTATTGTGCGCCGTGCGGGCGACGTGATTCCCCAAGTGGTGGGCATCATTGCCGATCGTCGGCCGGAAGCGGCGCGCGAAGTCAGCTTCCCGACGCACTGTCCTGTCTGTCATTCCGACGTCGAACGTGTAGAGGGCGAAGCGGTTGCCCGCTGCACCGGCGGACTGTTCTGCGGCGCGCAGCGCAAAGAGGCGCTGAAACACTTCGTGTCTCGCCGCGCGCTGGACGTCGATGGCATGGGCGACAAGATTATCGACCAGCTCGTCGAGAAAGAGTACGTCAAGAATCCGGCCGACCTGTTTCGTTTAAGTGCGGGCATAATGACCGGTCTGGACCGCATGGGGCCCAAATCGGCGCAGAATCTCGCCTCGGCGCTCGAGAAGGCCAAATCAACCACCTTTGCCCGCTTCCTCTATGCGCTCGGCATTCGTGAAGTCGGCGAAGCTACGGCGGCAAATCTGGCAGCCCATTACGGCACCATCGACGCGCTGCGTGCGGCCGACGTCGAGTCGCTGAAACAGGTGCAGGACGTCGGCGATGTGGTCGCAAAACACGTGGTCAATTTCCTCGCCGAAGAGCATAACCAGCAGGTCATTGACGAGCTGCTCAGCCCTGAAATCAACGTGCACTGGCCAGCGCCGAAAGTGATCGTTGCCGAAGAGATTGACAGTCCTTTCGCGGGTAAAGTGCTGGTGCTCACCGGGTCGCTGTCGATTTTATCCCGTGACGAAGCCAAGGATCGCCTGACGGCGCTCGGGGCGAAAGTGACCGGCAGCGTGTCGAAAAAACCGACATGGTGATCGCCGGTGAAGCGGCGGGCTCCAAGCTTGCGAAGGCACAGGAGCTGGGGATTGCCGTTATTGATGAACAGGAAATGATCCGCCTGCTGGATCTCGGTCAGGGGTAATCAGGATGGAAAAAGAGAATCTGATCGACATTGCCAATACGGTCATGCCTTTCGGTAAATATCAGGGGCGGGTATTAATCGACCTGCCTGAAGAGTATTTGCTGTGGTTCGCCCGAAAGGGCGAATTTCCGGAAGGGAAACTAGGCATGCTGATGGAAATGGCGCTCGCCATTAAAATCGAAGGTCTTCAGGATTTGCTGACCCCGCTGAAACGCGGGGCCAATGCGGCATCGTCCCCTCAGAAGATGCCGTATAACGAAAAGTATTCAGACAACGACGAGCGCTAACCTCGCGCCCAGAGTTTTAGTTTACTTTTGCCTGCGTCTTGACGGCGGGGGCTGCCTGCTGCAGCTTTTCGTTTTCCAGCTTTAGCTGTTTGTCGTGATAGCGCTTGGCGAGTACGGCGCAAATCATCAGCTGAACCTGATGGAAAATCATCAGCGGCAGTACCATCATGCCGATTGCGCTGACCGGGAACAGAATATTGGCCAGCGGAATGCCGTTGGCCAGACTCTTTTGGAACCACAGAAGACGATGGTGATTTCGTCGGCTTTCGAGAAGCCCATCCAGCGCGCCATATAGGTGTTGAAAACAATCACCAGTGCGACCAGCACGATACACACCCCAACGATAAACGCGAACGATCCCAGCCCAACCTTGTGCCAAATTCCCTGCGTAACGGCTTCGCTGAAGGCGGTATAGACCACCAGCAGAATCGAGGTGCGGTCCGTCTTGCCAATGATTTTCTTATGCTTATCGACAAATTTGCCAATCCACGGACGCAGCAGGTGACCGGCAATAAACGGCACCAGCAACTGCAATACGATGTGCCACACCTGATCCAGACTGCTGCCCGTATCGCCCTGAACATGCATCAGCACGCTGACCAGCAGCGGGGATACAAATATACCCAGCAGGCTGGACGCCGACGCGCTGCACACGGCGGCGGCTACGTTACCGCCTGCCATCGAGGTAAAGGCAATGGCCGACTGCACGGTCGCAGGCAGTACGCAAAGGTAGAGGAAGCCGGTGTAGATCTCGGGGCTGACATCGACCGGATGCCACCACTGGAACAACAGACCCAGAATCGGGAACAGGATAAAGGTGCTGAACATCACCCAGAGATGCAGACGCCAGTTGTTGCTGCCTTCGAGAATCGCGGCCCGCGACAGTTTTGCGCCGTGCATAAAGAACAGGAGGCCGATGGCAAAGATGGTCAAGTCATTGAAGACGGTGATGTAAATGCCCTGAGCGGGCAGCAGTGTCGCTAAAATAACGGTCGCGACCAGCATCAGAGTAAAGGTATCGGGCAAAAAACGCAGGGCTTTCATGGCTGTCTCGATAATGAAGAAGTAATGCGGCTATTCTGTGCTTTTCGCGTAGAATTATAAAATTGATTTATTTAATCCATTAATGAATTATTTTCATGAACTATTCGCTCAAGCAGCTCAAGATATTTATTGCCGTGGCGCGTCACGGCAGTTTTAGCCGGACCGGCGAGATGATTGGGCTGAGTCAATCGGCCATTAGCCACAATATTAAAGAGCTGGAAGGCGAAATGGGTGTGCGCCTGCTCGACCGTACCACACGGGAAGTGGCGCTGACCGACGCAGGTCGCCGCCTTGCCAACCGCGTGGAGCCTCTGCTCGATGAACTGCACGCGATGCTGCTGGACACCCGCAGTTTTGGTACGGAGCAGAATGGCCGGGTTCGCGTTGCCTCCAGTCAAACCATCTCGGCACATCTCATGCCACAATGCATTGCCAGCAGCGGTGACCTGTTTCCTGATATTCAGATCTTGCTCAGGGATCAATCACAGCAACAGGTGCTGAACAGTGTGCGCAATGCGGAGGTCGATTTCGGCATTGTTATCGATCCCGGTTATTGCAACGATCTCGATACCGAAATTATTCTGCACGAACCCTTCCTGCTGCTGTGTCACGAAGATAATCCGCTCGCCGCGAAGGAACAGGTGCCGTGGACGGCGCTGAACGAGGCAAGGTTGGTTCTGCAGGATTATTCATCCGGCAGTCGTCAACTGATTGACCGCGCCTTTGCCGAATTATCAGTAAAAAATCAGGTTGTTCAGGAGATAGGCCATCCGGCAACGCTGTATCCGATGGTGGAAGCGGGGATCGGCATCAGCGTATTGCCTGCCCTGGCGCTGCCTCTGCCGTCGGGAAGCCGACTGGTCATCCGCCCGCTGGTGCCCGAAGTGAATCGTGCCCTGATGCTGGTCAAACGTAAAAACCGTTCTCTGTCGCCTGCTGCGCGAGCTATCTGGCAGGTGGTCAAGCAGCAGGCGCAGATTTTGACCGACAAACGCAAAAAATACGGGTTAGATTTCAATCCGTAAGTCGGGCCAGCGTGTGGTCCAGCCTTTTTCGCGTGCGCGTGAAAGCAGTATCTCGGGCATGCCGTGTCGAGGATTGGCGCTGATGGTGAAGGCAAACAGACTGTCGACGCCCAGCGGGGCGACCAGCTCGAGGGCGTCCTGCGCATTGAGCCGCACACCTATCGCCGTCTCTTTTTCTACCCAGTAGCTAATGGCATCACGCGTAGAATGATAGGGCGCACGGCCATATTTGAGATGCATGCGGGCCTGATTCTTGACCGACCACGGCAGCGCAAGCAACGCCTTTAACTGCTGTTCATGGCGGCTGTCTGTCTCGGGACTAAGGTCGTGAGGATTAAAATACACCACGTCGATATCGTTGAGCGGGGTGGTCTGCGCATGCCGATGCAGGCGATCCCACACCAGATTGCGCACAAAGCCTGCCGCGAGACACACATCGTGCAGACCCAGCGTCTGTACCGCCCGCAGCGCCCGCATCCGCATGTCATCTTGTGCAATCCATTCCAATATCTGCTGTTCGCTCATCAAATTCCCCTTGTCCTGGTCTGCCTTCATCCTAGCAAAGATAAATGACACGCCTGTGAGGATGGCCGCGAAATAGGCCCCACAATGTGGTCACGCACCGTTACAGACGCAAGGTGTGACGGCACGCGCCAAAATGAGGCACAACAAAGGTGATGCACAGGTCTTGGCCTGTCAATCCGCGCTGCATAAGTTGGTACAGCCCTTGCAGGATAGAAGCACTTCGTCACGCTGGGGAATCAAACATGCAAAAAACAACGGCAACGCCCGTGCTCAAACGCACGCTGGGCAGTTTTCATCTGTGGGGAATCGCCGTGGGACTGGTGATCTCCGGGGAGTATTTTGGCTGGAGTTATGGCTGGGCGCAGGCCGGTACGCTGGGGTTTCTCATTACCGCATTAGTGATAGCCGCGATGTACTGCGCCTTTATTTTCAGCTTTACCGAGCTGACCACGTCGATTCCCCACGCGGGCGGGCCTTTTGCCTACGCCTATCGCGCCTTTGGACCCACCGGCGGTTTTATTGCCGGATTCGCAACACTTGTTGAGTTTGTCTTCGCGCCACCGGCCATTGCCATGGCGATTGGTGCCTACCTCAATGTGCAGTTTCCGGCCATCGACCCCAAATGGGTGGCCGTGGGCGCCTATCTGGTCTTTATGACGCTCAATATTCTGGGTGTGAGCATCGCCGCCACCTTCGAGTTACTGGTTACGCTGCTTGCCATCTTTGAACTGCTGGTATTTATGGGCGTGGTCGCACCGGGATTCGAGATGGCGAACTTTACGCACGGCGGTTGGGCAGGCAGCGACACCTTTACCCCGGCGGCATTTTCGGGAATGTTTGCCGCCATTCCGTTCGCCATCTGGTTCTTCCTGGCCATCGAAGGGGCATCGATGGCGGCCGAAGAAGCCAAAGATCCACAGCAAACCATCCCGAAAGCCTTTATCGGCGGCATTCTTACCTTAACCGTGCTGGCGCTCGGGGTGATGCTGTTTGCCGGTGGCGTAGGGGACTGGAGCAAGCTCTCCAACATCAACGACCCGCTGCCGCAGGCGATGAAACTGATTGTCGGCAGTAACAGCGGCTGGCTGCATATGCTGGTCTGGCTCGGACTTTTCGGGCTGATTGCCTCGTTTCACGGCATCATCATGGGATATTCGCGGCAGATTTTTGCGCTGGCGCGGGCGGGATATCTGCCCAGGCGGCTCGCGACGGTGAATGCGCGCTTTCAGACCCCGCATCTGGGCATTATTGCCGGCGGCGTAGTCGGCATCGCCGCCATCTTCTCGGATCAGCTGATAGTGATTGGCGGCTTGCCGCTGACCGCCAATATTGTGACCATGTCGGTGTTCGGCGCCATCGTAATGTATATTATTTCCATGGCGGCGCTGTTCAAGCTGCGCCGCAGCGAGCCTCGGCTGATTCGTCCGTTTCGTGCGCCGCTGTATCCCTTTGCGCCCGCTCTGGCGCTAGTGCTGGCCTTGGTCTGTCTTGGCGCGATGATCTACTACAACACTTTACTGTTCCTGATTTTTGCCGCCATGATGCTGCTGGCCTATGCCTGGTTCAGGCTGACCCATCAGGCCCGCAGCGATGCGGCTTCCGACCCGCAGCTTAGGGGTTTAAAACCGGCTCCGGTGAAAAGCACTAAATAACCGGCTTTCGAGGGAGTGATATGTTTCAGACCACGTTAAGCCACCGCAGCTATCAGTTTCGCGACCTGCGTGAGTTGATGGCCAAGGCGTCTCCGGCGCGTTCGGGTGACTATCTTGCAGAAATTGCCGCCGACAGCGCAGAGGAGCGCATGGCGGCAAAGATGGCGCTCGCCGAGGTGCCGCTCAAGACCTTTTTGCAACAGGTGCTGATTCCCTACGAAGATGACGAGGTCACGCGGTTAATCATCGACAGCCATGACGCCGCCGCTTTCGCTGAAATTTCGCATCTGACGGTGGGGGATTTCCGCGACTGGCTGCTCGGCGAAGAGACAGATTCCACCGTGCTGGCGCGCGTCGCCAAAGGCATTACCCCTGAAATGGCGGCCGCCGTCAGCAAATTGATGCGTAATCAGGACCTGATTCTGGTGGCCAAAAAATGTCGGGTGATCACCCGTTTTCGCAACACCATCGGGTTGCCGGGGCACATGAGCGTGCGGCTGCAACCGAATCATCCCACCGATAATCTTCAGGGCATCGCGGCAAGTATGCTCGACGGGCTGCTGTATGGCTCCGGTGACGCCGTCATCGGCATTAATCCGGCCAGCGACAGCCTGCCGCTGCTGGAAAATCTCAACTACATGCTGGATGACGTGATAAGCCGCTTCGAGATCCCGACGCAGTCCTGCATTCTGACCCACGTTACCAACACGATTCGGCTGGTGGAGCGCGGCGCGCCGGTGGATTTGGTGTTTCAGTCCATTGCCGGGAGCGAAGCGGCCAATAGCGGATTTGGCATTAATCTGGCCCTGCTGGAAGAAGCGCAGCAGGCGGCGCTGAGCCTGAACCGTGGCACGCTCGGCGATAACGTGATGTATTTCGAAACCGGACAGGGCAGTTGCCTGTCGGCGAACGCGCATTTCGGCGTCGATCAACAGACCTGCGAGGCGCGGGCCTACGCCATCGCGCGCCGCTTTTCGCCGCTGCTGGTCAATACCGTGGTGGGGTTTATCGGACCGGAATACCTTTATGACGGCAAGCAGATTATTCGCGCGGGTCTGGAGGATCATTTCTGCGGAAAACTGCTTGGCGTGCCGCTGGGGTGTGATGTCTGTTATACCAATCACGCCGAAGCGGATCAGGACGACATGGACACGCTGCTCACGCTGCTCGGCACCGCCGGATTGACCTTCCTGATTGGCGTGCCCGGCGCGGACGATATCATGCTGAACTATCAGAGCACCTCCTTTCACGACGCCCTCTATATTCGCGAGCTTTTGGGCCTGAAACATGCGCCCGAATTCGGGGCATGGCTGGAAAAAATGCAGATTATCGACCCCGCGGGCAGGCTGCGCGACACCCGTGCGTCTCATCCGCTGTTGATGCATCTGCCGCAGCTGGGAGGTCGTTGATGAGCAAGAAAGATGACAAACCCGCCTTGCCGTCGGTACACCTGAATCCTTGGCAGACACTCAGACAGTTTACCGCCGCGCGGATTGCGCTCGGGCGAACCGGCGCAAGTCTGCCAACCGATGAAGTGCTGCGTTTTGGCATGGCACATGCGCAGGCGCGCGATGCAGTGCATCAGCCGTTTAATAGCCAGAACTTGAGCCTGAACTTCAGGCGCTCGGCCTCAAGACGCTGCGCGTCGACAGTGCCGCACCCGATCGTACCACCTACCTTTGCCGTCCTGATCTTGGCCGCAAGCTGTCTCAGGAAAGTCGCGCGTTTTTGCGTGCATTACCGGCGCAGGATATCGATTTGCTGCTGGTGGTCGCCGACGGACTGTCGTCCAAAGCCGTACACCGGCAGGCTGTGCCGCTGATCACCGCGCTGTTGCCTCACCTGCGTGCGCTGGGTATCAAGGTGGGGCCTGTTGTGTTGGCGCATCAGTCGCGCGTTGCGCTCGGCGACGACATTGCCGAAACCATGAAGGCGAAGGCCGTGGCGATTTTGCTCGGCGAGCGCCCCGGACTCTCTTCGCCCGACAGCCTGGGCATTTATATGACCTGGGGACCCCACACGCGCCGTAGGGAGTCGGAACGTAACTGCATTTCCAATGTACGCCCCGAAGGTCTGGATTATCCTCAGGCGGCCTTCAAACTCGCGTGGCTGCTGGAACAGGCCTTTGTCCGACGATTGTCCGGCGTCGACCTCAAAGACGAAAGTGATAATGCAACCATCCCGGATTTCACCTCGAAAGCGGACAACTTATCGGGAGAGGGGTAGAGAGGACTGCACACACGGCGTTGAATAGGTCGCCTCGCCGTGCGCGCAGCGCTGCATCACTATCTACACCATTTTTCAATTGTCAGGGCGATGGCTTTGGTGCAGCTCACCAGATCGGCGATGGAGACGCGTTCATTGGGCTGGTGGGACTGCGCAGGGTCGCCGGGGCCGAAATTGACGGTCGGGGTATTGCCCAGACCGCTCGGCAGGCCGATGTCGCTGTGCGCACCAAATCCCGAGAGCACAGGTGAAAGATCGGCTTCGATCACGGCCTGCTGGAAAGTTTGCACAAACGGGTGATCGGCCGGGATCTCGGCGCAGTCGGCGTCGAGGATCCACTCGATGGTGGCCGGATGCTGGCGCAGATAAGGATCCGCCAGACAAATATTTGCCAGATGCTCCTCGACTTCGCGCTTCACATGGCCGCCAAGCCCAAACTCGTCTTTTTCGGACGGAAGATACTGCACGTCGATGATGATTTCGCCATACCCTGCGGTAGAAGATGCGTGCTCGCCCACCTTGAGCTGAGTAACCAGAATCTGATTCGGCAACGCCATTAACGGATGATTCTTTTTAGGATCAAACTGCCAGCGGCGGTTGATGATATCGATGCCGTCCATAATCTGGCGGCAAAGCTGCACTGCATCGACAGGCCCGGTGCCATACCATGAATTCGGCATCAGTTCGGCATGGCCGCCCACGCCATTGACCAGAATCTTGCCCCAGAGAATGCCGTGGCACAGCGGGGCAATGCGGTTGGCACTCGGCTCGGTCATGATGCCTGCATCAGCCTTGAAGCCGCGATCCACCATTGCGAGCGATCCCATGCCGCCTATCTCTTCGTCCACGACAGTGGTAAAGACCACGTCACCGGCATGTTTGATACCCAGTTCATGCAGAAACTCCACCGCCATCAGCATACAGGCGACACCGCCTTTCATATCGACGGCACCGCGTCCAAAGACGTGTTCGTCAATCACTTCAGGGACAAAAGGATCGGTGTTCCAGTGCGCGCGTGCGCCGGGTGGCACGACGTCGATGTGCCCGGTCAGCATGATGGATTTCCCGCCGCCTGTGCCTTTCAATGTGCCGCCAAGATTGGGGCGACCTTCAAAAGTGCGGCCCTTGTTGGCTCCCGGTCGACCCTTGTATTTCTCGTACAATGCCGGGCCGTCGGGGTCCCAGAGGTCGGTCGTCATGCCCAGCGCTTCGAGACGCTGTTGCAGGTAACGCTGGCAGTCATGCTCGCCCGGACCGGCCTGTGTCGGGTCGGCAAGCACGATGGACGGAAAGGATAAAATATCGCACAGCGTCTCGACGATGCGCTGCGGATTTGCTTCTATGTGCGCGGAAATCTTTTCTGAAAGAGACATTATCGGGCTCCGTTTATTTGCGAAACGCGTGAAGAAAGTCGGTCGGCGAGCAGTACGGCTATCAGCAGCAGACCCACGACGCCGACTTGCCAGACGCTGTTGATGCCAAACTGCAGCATGCTGGTTTTCAGCGCGACCAGCAGCAGCACGGCAGCAAAAACGCCGCTCACGCCCCCTTTGCCGCCAAAGATGGCGATACCGCCGAGCAGTGCAGCAGTCAGTGATTCAAGTTCCAGATTGACGCCGGCGTCCGGTCGGCCGCTGCCCAGCCACGACAGGGAAACAAAGCTCGCCGCGCCCGCCAGCAGACCGCACAGGCTGTAAAGCACGATCCGCATCCGGTCTACCGGAATACCGACCAGCCGCGCCGCGTGTTCGTTGAATCCCATGGCATAAATCCAGCGGCCCCACGAGGTGAAGGAGAGCAGGATGGCGACGATGACAAACGCGGGCAGAACCAGCGTCAGGAAGGGCAGTGGAACATCGCCCAGCATGCCGCGACCCCACGGCAGCGCCCAGGCAGGCACGCCGCTTTGGGCTGCACCATCGGTGAGACACAGCGCCAGTCCGGAATAGAGATAGAAGGTGCCGAGGGTGACAATCAGCGGATAAATGCGCAGTCTGGCGACCAGAATGCCGTTGAGGGCGCCGAGCAACGCGCCACACAGCAGGCAAACGACCGGCAGGAGAGCAGGCGGCAATCCGGCCTGCACACTGGTTACGCCGACAATGGCTGACAGCGACACATTGCCGCCGACGGAGAGGTCGATGCCCGCGCCGCCACACAGCACGACCAGTGCCTGTCCCAGTGAAACCAGCGCCAGCAGGGTGGCGAACTGCAAAATGCTGCCGAGCGTCGCGCCCGAGAAAATGGAGGGCTGGGCGATGACCACGACCAGAATCAGCACTGTCCACAGTGCGGCCAGAATCGTCAGTACCAGATTTCGCTGACACCAGCGCAGCGTACTTGCCTTGTTCAGGGCCTTCATGAAGATTGTCTCCGTTTGAGGCGCATCATCCACGGCGCATATTTCAGTCTTCCGGTGGCCACTTCGGCAATCAGCACCAGCAACAGCAGCGCACCGGTCACCACGGTTTGCCACAGTGACGGAACGCCCATCAGCAGCAGGCCGTTTTGCAGGATCCGCAGCAGAAAGACGCCGAGCACCGTGCCGAGCAGACTACAGTGACCGCCCATGATGCTGGTGCCGCCGAGCACCACGGCTGCGATAGCCTCAAGCGCCAGCGTACTGCCGATAGTCATCTCCACGTTGCGGTAGGTCGCGACATAAAAGGTCGCGGCCAATCCGCACAGTGCGCCGCTAATAATAAAAGTAATAAAACGAACCCGCGTGACGGCGATGCCGGAAAGGCGTGCCTTGTCGGGAGAGTGGCCGACAGCCAGCAGATGCGGGCCGAAAGGCGTGCGGCGCAGCGCCAGCCAGACCATAAAATAGGCCAGCACGATGACCCAAACCGTCACGGGCAGGCCAAGCAGTCGTGTTTCAAGCTGCCGGGTCAGCGTGGCGGGCAGCCCCGACAGCCACTGGCCGCCGAGCAGGGCGAAAACGGCGGTACGATAGACGCCGTAAAGCCCGAGCGTGCCGACAATCGACGGGATCTTGCCGAGCACCACCACGCAGGCGGTAATCAGCCCGGCGAGAATGCCAATCAGCGGGCCAGCGAGTGCCGTGAGAGCGGGGGCGAGCGGGGTATTGAGCAGTTGCCCGACACCTATCGCCGCCAGCCCCATGACCACGCCGACAGACACATCAACTCCGCCCATCGCCAGCAGAAGCGTCATGCCCAGGCCAATCAGCAGTAACTCGACGCTATTGCGCATGACGGTCGTTAAATTATCGACCGTCGCGAAATACGGCGAGGACAGGCTAAAAACCACCAAGGCCAGCAGACAGACGCAGGCCAGCGTCAGTTCCCGCCCGGATAAAGAAAGAGACGAGGTCAAGCTCTTGCGATTTACCACAGCGCTGCGCTCTCCATTGGGGTTGAATCCCTTCATTTAGAAATGGAACTGGTCGACATTTTTAGCCGTGAAGACCGCAGGCGCGCCGAGCAGCAAAATGCCGGTTTTCGCGTCGTATTTAACCGGTTGGTCCAGCCCCGGCACCGTATTTTCGGCACTGAAACTTTTGCCATCAATCAGCTGTTTACCGGCCCAGACGGTCAGATAACCCAGTTTTTCGGGATCCCACAGCACGGAGAAACCAAAGGAGCCGCTTTTAAGATAGGCACGCGCGGTGTTTGGGCTGCAATAGCCGGTGCCGACCACTTTGCCGACCTTTCCTGCGGTTTCTATTGCCTGCGCCACGCCCGGACAGGTTGTCGAAGCGACGGCAATAATGCCTTTCAGATCAGGATGGGAAGCCATGAGATCGGTGGCTATCTGCGCCGCCCGGCTCGAGGTGCCACCGGCAAACTGAGGTTTCAGCAACGTGACATTCGGGTATTTTTCCTTCACCCGTTTCTGCATGAAACCAATCCAGGCATTGAGGTTGGAGGCGGTGGCCTCACCCGAAACGATGCCGATGGTGGCGTGATCGCCGACGCGTTCAACCATTTGATCAATGATAGTTTCGCCGAGTCCCTGATCGGTGGCCTGCGCCACATAAACCGCGCGGCCGCTGTCGGGCGCATCACTGTCGCTGGTGAACAGTTTGATGTTTTTGGCTTTGGCCTGCGCGACAACGGGGGCAATGCTCGAAGCATCGAGTACGCTTACGGAAATGGCGTTGACACCTTGAGCTATCAGGTTTTGCACGATTTGCAGTTGGTCCATCGGGTTGGTATCGACCGGCCCCGTGTAGACAAAATCCACGCCAAACGCTTTAGCCGCGCGCGTACCGCCGTCCTGCATCGCCTTGAAATACGGAATGCCGACAATCTGCGGCACAAAGGCCACTTTCGGCTTATCTGCCGCGAAAGCACCCGTGATGCCACAGGCGAGCAGGGCAGAGGTTACTAACGTGGCGGCAAGGGTCTTAACGATTCGTGAAGTCTTTGACATAAGGGATCCACCATCTATAAAGGAGTAGCGCAGCTACACGGTGACGGCATCAAACGCTCGCGCGTCGGGATGGGCGCCGGTAATTAACGAAACAATCTCTTCGGGGGTTGTCTCGGCACGGCGTCGTTCGGCAATTTTGCGGCCCCGACGGAAAACCACCATCCGGTCGGCAACGTCGAAAACGTCGGAAATATTGTGACTAATCAACACCACCGCGCAGCCGCGTTCGGCCAGCTTGCGGGTGAGGGCCAGCACTTTGCGCGTTTCGGCAACGGCCAGTGCCGCTGTGGGTTCATCCATAATCACCAGACGGGCATCAAGATTGAGCGCCCGGCAAATCGCCACCGCCTGACGCTGCCCGCCAGACAGACTGCCGACGGGGGCCAGTGGATCGCTGATGTGCGCCTCGAGTTCCTGCAACAGTTCGGCGACGCGCGACTGCATTGCCTGCTGACGTAAAAACGGAATCCCGAGAAAGCGGCGTTTCAGCTCGCGACCAAGAAACACGTTTTCGGCAATCGACAGATTTTCGGACAGGGCAAGCTCCTGAAAAATCGTCGCGATACCGCGATCGGCGGCCTGTTTCGGCGAGGCAAAGACCGCAGGTTCACCCGCGACCAGCAGCTCGCCGGAACTCGCGGGGTAGGCGCCTGCCAGCACTTTGGTAAAGGTTGATTTACCGGCCCCGTTATCGCCGAGCAGCGCCAGCACTTCGCCGGCGTAAATATCGATATTGATGTCGTTGAGCGCGGTCAGTGCACCAAAACGCTTGCTGATATGTCTGGCCTGAACGTAGGGTTGACTCATCCGCGATGCCCTCGGCGTTATTTATCTTCCAGACGGGTAAGCCAGCTCAGGCAGTTTTTCCACAGCTGGTCATAACCCGGCCACTGAATGAACTCACCCGGAACCCAATGCGGGCCGATATCGGAAGTCCAGACCAGCGAACGACCTTCGCCGTAGGTTCCGCTGACCAGCAGAGGATGTCCGCCTTCGTCGTCGGGCAAGGTCGCGAGCACTTCAGCGCCGTCTTTCAGCAGCACTTCGTTGGCACCCAGAAGCAGCGGCCATTCGCCTTCGATGCCTTTGAGAATCGGATGGGTGCTATCGGCAGTTATCTTTGCCGAAAAACCTTCTGGAATTTCCAGACGATCGTCGTAAGGCAGGCAGGTGACCGGCAAGGCTTCTTCAACCGGCGTATTGCGCCAGCGGGCCTTGCCGTCGATACCCTGGAAGGAGAAATAACCGCCTATCATCATCAGGCCGCCGCCTTCTGCGGTCCATTGACGTAAAAGTTTAAGGCGGTTGGGCATGGGTTTGCTGTGCATCCATACTGCCGGTGGCAACAGCAGGGAGTTTGCGCCGATATCGGACAGGATAATGGCGTCATAGGCCTTGAGGCCTTCCAGATCGAACGGCAGCTTTTCAACCACTTCGTGAGCGGGCATATACGTCAGCTCGAATTCGGTATTTTCGAGGGCCTTGACCAATGGTTCGGCCCCTAGATGAAAAGTCACACTGCCGAACTGATCGAAGCCTTTATAATGGGTCGAAGAACTGACCCAGCTTTCACCCAACAACAATACGCGCTTGCTCATACCGCTTTCTCCTGGTCGCTTTTTAAGCTGATAACAGTGTGATAACAAAGTAAACCGGTTTAGTAAAGCGGTTTAGTGGTGGATATTTCACCCATTTCGCCACGTATAAGGGTAATGTATGAAGGTCGCCGTAAAAGGGAAGAATAGAGAAATAAAACTTATACTCGCAGAGAATTGGACTGATGCAGGAGAAGGGGAGATAACAAGTTCGAAGACGTTTGAATTCAAGAGACGAGGAAATAGAGAAGGAACAATGAAAGAAGGAAGAAGGAAGAAGTTTCGCTGGCCCTGAAACGCAAAAAACGCCCGTTAGGCGCTTTTTTCTTACTAAGTGGTGGGTCGTGCGGGATTCGAACCTGCGACCAATTGATTAAAAGTCAACTGCTCTACCAACTGAGCTAACGACCCACTTTTTAGTAACTGTCTTGTACTCTTCAATTATCAGAAGTGGTGGGCGATGACGGGCTCGAACCGCCGACCCCCTCCGTGTAAAGGAGATGCTCTACCAACTGAGCTAATCGCCCACTTCTGAAAACTGTTTCGCAAGAAGATAACCGAGAAATGGTGGGCGATGACGGGCTCGAACCGCCGACCCCCTCCGTGTAAAGGAGATGCTCTACCAACTGAGCTAATCGCCCATTTCTCATTTCTTCTTACTGCACCATCACTCATAAGAGTGGTGGGCGATGACGGGCTCGAACCGCCGACCCCCTCCGTGTAAAGGAGATGCTCTACCAACTGAGCTAATCGCCCATCATAAGATGGCTTATCACAACGCGGTCACTCTTAAAAAGAGTGGTGGGCGATGACGGGCTCGAACCGCCGACCCCCTCCGTGTAAAGGAGATGCTCTACCAACTGAGCTAATCGCCCCGTCGTGATGGAGTCGCATTATAGGGATAGTTCGAATTGAGTCAACGGTTTTTAAAAACAAAAATGACTGTTCGGCGTAAAACTAGACAAGCCGCCAAAAAAGTATGCAATCCGGTCTATTCTTTATGCATCAATGGGCTATTTCGCTTCGGGTTTGGACGTATCGACGTTGAGGAATCGAGGTAGAGTGATAGAATGACTCCCACTTTTTATTAGTTAAGTGTCGCAATTTCACGCGACATCTATTTGAAACATAGTTAAGGCTGCTTCCCAGATGAAAATCAAAACCCGTTTTGCTCCCAGCCCAACCGGCTATTTGCACGTTGGCGGCGCGCGTACTGCACTTTACTCCTGGCTTTTTGCCCGTAACCTGGGTGGCGAGTTTGTGTTACGTATAGAAGATACCGATCTGGAGCGTTCTACCCAGGCGGCAATCGATGCGATAATGGACGGGATGAACTGGCTGAATCTGGACTGGAACGAAGGCCCGTATTTCCAGACCAAACGTTTCGACCGTTACAACGCGGTCATCGACGAAATGCTGGAAAACGGCACGGCCTATAAGTGTTACTGCTCCAAAGAGCGTCTCGAGGCGCTGCGTGAAGAGCAGATGGCCAACAACGAGAAGCCACGTTACGACGGTCGCTGCCGCGATAGCCACGAACATCACGCCGCCGACGAACCTTGCGTTGTACGTTTTCGTAATCCGCAGGAAGGCTCGGTTATCTTTGATGACCAGATTCGTGGCCCTATCGAATTCAGCAACCTTGAGCTTGATGACCTTATCATTCGCCGCACCGACGGTTCACCGACTTACAACTTCTGTGTGGTTGTCGATGACTGGGATATGGAAATTACCCACGTTATTCGTGGCGAAGACCATATCAACAATACCCCGCGCCAGATTAACATTCTGAAAGCCCTGGGCGCGCCGGTACCGGTGTATGCACACGTGTCCATGATTCTGGGCGATGACGGCAAAAAGCTGTCCAAACGTCACGGTGCCGTGGGCGTCATGCAATATCGTGATGACGGCTATCTGCCGGAAGCCCTGCTGAACTATCTGGTGCGTCTGGGCTGGTCCCACGGCGATCAGGAAATCTTCAGCATTGATGAAATGAAAGTTATGTTCAGTCTGGAAAACGTCAGCAAATCGGCCAGCGCCTTCAACACCGAAAAACTGCAATGGCTGAATCACCATTATATCAACGCGCTGCCGGCCGAATACGTGGCGACACATTTACAGTGGCACATCGAGCAGCAGGGCATTGATACCCGCAATGGTCCGCAGCTGTGCGAGCTGGTGAAACTGCTGGGCGAGCGCTGCAAGACGCTGAAAGAGATGGCCGAATCTTGCCACTATTTCTATGAGGACTTCAGCGAGTTCGACGCCGACGCGGCTAAAAAGCATTTGCGTCCGGTTGCCCGTCAGCCGCTTGAAGCCGTACGCGCCAACCTGGCCGCCATTACCGAATGGACGCCTGAAAACGTGCACAACGCCATTCAGGGCACGGCAGACGCGCTGGGTGTCGGCATGGGTAAAGTCGGCATGCCGCTGCGTGTGGCCGTTACCGGTGCGGGCATGTCGCCGGGTATGGACGTTACCGTTCACGCCATCGGCCAGCGCCGCACGCTGTCGCGTATCGATCAGGCTCTTGCCTTTATCGCCGAACGTGAAGCCCAGGCGTAATTACCCGCCTCGCTAACGCATAGAAACACAAAAGGCCAGCGGATTTTCCGACTGGCCTTTTTCATGCTTACTGCCTGAAGATTAACGAGGCTGCGAGCTTGATTCGGTCGTTACCGTCGGACGATAAGCCATAAAGTACATCAGGCCCACGAATCCGGCACCGCCTACGGCATTGCCAAGGAAGACAGCCGCGAAGTTCGGGAAGTACTGCGACCAGCTCAGCGCACCGGCAAAAATGGCTGCCGGAATGATGAACATGTTGGCCACCACGTGCTGGAAACCGATAGCCACGAACGCCATGACCGGGAACCACATCCCAATCACCTTGCCACCCATCTCTTTACTGGCGAACGCCAGCCATACCGCCAGACAGACCAGCCAGTTGCAGCCTACGCCCGAAATAAAGGAGTGCAGGAAGTCTGCATTGACCTTGGCCTGCGCGATAGACACCGTTTTCGCCAAAAATACGCCTTCCGTCATGCCGAGCACGTGACCAAAGAAGTACGCCACGGCGATGCTGCCAATCAGGTTGGCGAGCGTTACCCAGAACCAGTTACGCACTACGGCGAACAGGCTGATTTGTCGTGCGAACCACGCCATCGGCAGCGTCATCATGTTACCCGTCAACAGCTCGCCTCCGGCCAGCACGGTAAGGATCAGGCCGACAGGGAAGACGGCAGCACCCAGCAGGCCGCCAAATGACCCCCACGAAGCAGGCAATGTGCCGACGACGTGCAGGTCGAGCAGAAAGCCGATGGCGATAAAGGCGCCCGCAAGAAAGCCGAGGATCAGCAGGTGAGTGACAGATGCACGACTTTTATTCACACCGGCCGTAACGGCAAGTGAGGCTATCTCTTTAGGTGTATACAAGGACATGAGTGAGCTCGAATGTTGATTGATGTTATTTGTTTATTGAAATCTTTTGGGTAAACAACCTGGTGTTAATAGACATCGGCGATAACGCGATAGAAGTCTATTATGAGAATTCTCCGAGAACAAGACACCTTGAACCGCGCGTTAACGGTTCGTTAAGAAAAGCATTAAGCTTGTTGTGGAAAATGATGAAGCGGATCAGAGAAATGGCGAATATCCGTGATTAAATCGGCGGCGAGAAAAAGAGTGTAACTGCGCATTAATTGTTCATGTCGAATGAAAAATCGCTGTTATAGCCGGTATTTGGCGTCTTTTTCAGCGGTTGGTCGGATAATCAAATTTAGCCGTTGACAGCTTTGGCGGGAATTCATATTATGCGCCCCGTTCACAAGATTTAATGTGTCCGGAACGGGGGTATAGCTCAGCTGGGAGAGCGCTTGCATGGCATGCAAGAGGTCAGCGGTTCGATCCCGCTTATCTCCACCAATCTTCTTCTCAGAGCAGATTGGCCGCTTAATCTTCCCAAGGATTAGGCAGACGACCATAAATTGACGAACACCCGTGGGGGTATAGCTCAGCTGGGAGAGCGCTTGCATGGCATGCAAGAGGTCAGCGGTTCGATCCCGCTTATCTCCACCAAAATTAAAGAACCCGCTTCGGCGGGTTTTTGCTTTTCTGGACTCCGTCACTGCCCGCTGTTTCGCCTCTCGTTTTTAATTCCTTCCCGAATCGCGCCCATAAAAAAAGGCGCCGAAGCGCCTTTCAAACGGTACTACTCAAAGCGTTACGCCAATACCAGTCCTGCGATAGAGGCAGACAGCACGCTGACAAGCGTTGAACCGTAAAGCAGTTTCAGACCAAAGCGCGACACCACGTTGCCCTGATGCTCGTTCAGACCCTTGATGGCGCCCGCGACAATACCAATCGACGAGAAGTTGGCAAAGGAGACCAGGAACACGGAGAGGATACCCACGCCGCGTGGTGACAGGTCGTGCGCCACTTTCTGCAAATCCAGCATGGCCACAAACTCGTTGGAGACAAGCTTGGTTGCCATAATACTGCCGACCTGCAGCGCTTCATGCGTTGGCACGCCCATTACCCAGGCAAACGGGAAGAACCACATAGCCCAGCACGCCCTGGAAACTGATGTTGAACACCGCAGTGAACAGCGCATTCAGACAGGAGATAAGGGCGATAAAGCCAATCAGCATCGCGGCAACGATAATCGCGACCTTGAAGCCCGCCAGAATGTATTCGCCGAGCATCTCGAAGAAGCTTTGGCCCTGATGCGCATTGGTCATTTGCAGATTTTCTTCGCCTTCCACCTTATAAGGGTTGATCAGTGAAAGCACGATGAAGGTGCTGAACATGTTGAGGATAAGCGCGGCAACCACGAATCTTGGCTCCAGCATGGTCATGTATGCGCCCACGATAGACATCGAGACGGTCGACATGGCCGTCGCTGCCATGGTGTACATACGCTTTTCAGACATTTTGCCCAGAATATCTTTATACGCGATAAAGTTTTCCGACTGACCGAGGATCAGAGAGCTCACGGCGTTGAAGGATTCGAGTTTCCCCATACCGTTGATTTTCGACAAAATAGTACCGATGATGCGGATGATGACCGGCAAAATGCGCAGGTGCTGTAAAATGCCAATCAGTGCAGAAATAAACACGATCGGGCACAGTACATTCAGGAAGAAGAACGCCAATCCTTTTTCGTTCATGCCTCCAAATACGAAGCCTGTCCCTTCGGCCGCGAATTTCAGAAGTGTTTCAAACAAGTCGGAGAAGCCTTTGACGAATCCCAATCCAATTTCTGAATTCAGGAAGAAATAGGCTAACAGGACTTCAATGACCAGCAACTGAGCGATGAAACGTAAACGGATGTTTTTACGATCGCGGCTCACCAGCAAGGCCAGTACTGCGACAACTGCTAATGCTAAAACAAAGTGCAGTATTCGGGACATGTGTGCTCCAAATTTGAGGCAGGCAATATTTCGACGGTCATTTTATGTAACGCGTACATAAAAGATGTGATATGCATTGCAAATATAAGAATTAAGACTAAAAAAAGCAACAGTTCCAGCGACATAACACGATTAGTGAAGATCACAAGAAAATCACGCACAGTTGGCTTTATTATGCTAATTTTACCAGTAGCCAAATTACACCCCTAACATTGTGGGTATTGGCACTGAATATTCTAAAAAGTCTGTATTAGGAAAGCGAGTCTTCATTGACTCTTTTGGCTTGAAACGTTTGAAAGCTGTCAGTTTTACCTCAGCCGCTTACTCCCTATCAGAGAAATAATCAGGATCTTTCCAAATGCGCTTGATAATCATTATCACTTAAGTATGATGACTCATCGCACAAAAACTGTAAGGGTTAACTGACATGTTTAATAGCCGAGCTGAATCCTCCAGCCGTTCCTCCAGGAAGATCAAGCTTTCATTAATGGGGCCTGCTTTTATTGCCGCCATTGGCTATATCGATCCCGGAAACTTCGCCACCAACATTCAGGCCGGTGCCTCTTATGGCTATCAGTTGCTGTGGGTTGTGGTCTGGGCCAACGTGATGGCGATGCTGATTCAGTTAATGTCTGCCAAACTCGGCATTGCCACCGGCAAAAATCTCGCCGAACACATCCGCGACCGTTTTCCTCGTCCTGCCGTCTGGGCTTATTGGGTTCAGGCTGAAATCATTGCGATGGCCACCGATCTGGCCGAATTCATCGGAGCTGCAATCGGCTTCAAACTGCTGCTGGGCTGCACACTGCTTGAAGGCGCGGTACTGACCGGTATTGCGACCTTTATTATCCTCGGCCTGCAAAAGCGAGGGCAAAAGCCGCTCGAGAGAGTGATTGGCGGGCTGCTGCTGTTTGTCGCGCTGGCGTATATCGTCGAGCTGTTCTTCTCGCAGCCGAAAATGATGGAGCTGGGCAAGGGAATGCTGGTTCCGGGTCTGCCCGACAGCAATGCCGTCTACCTTGCCGCCGGTGTGCTTGGCGCGACGATAATGCCACACGTCATTTATCTGCACTCGTCGCTGACCCAGCGTTCCAGTGAAGATTCACGCGAACCAGCGCTATTCCTCGACCAAGCTTGACGTCGCCGTCGCCATGACCATCGCCGGTTTTGTGAATCTCGCCATGATGGCGACAGCGGCCGCGGCCTTCCACTTTAGCGGGCATAAAGGTATCAGCGAGCTGGAAGATGCCTATTTAACGCTCACGCCGCTGCTCGGTCACGCCGCCGCCACCACATTCGGGCTGAGTCTGGTTGCCGCCGGTCTGTCTTCCACGGTGGTCGGCACGCTCGCCGGTCAAGTGGTCATGCAGGGCTTCGTGAAGTTTTATATCCCGCTGTGGGTGCGCCGCGCGGTGACCATGGCCCCTTCATTTATAGTGATTTTAGCCGGTATGGATGCCACCAAAATTCTGGTGATGAGCCAGGTGTTGCTGAGCTTTGGTATTGCGCTGGCGCTGCTGCCCTTGCTGGCCTTTACCGGCAATCGCGAACTGATGGGCGATATGACCAACTCAAGGCCGATGCAGTGGGCAGGGCGCATCATTGTCTTGGTTGTGGTCTGTCTTAACTTCTACCTGCTTATCGGCATGCTGAAATAGTTGCCGATTATCTAACGCGCAATCCATAAAAAAGGGGCACTTTTCAGTGCCCCTTTTGCTGCGTTCGATTCGGTCATGGTGACCCGAAGAGTCGAAGCGATTAGTGACGATCGCCGCCGCCAGGTCCGCCCTGAGGAGGACGATGCTCACCGCCGCCGCCATTGCCACGATCACCGCCGCCGTGACCACCGCCATTACCGCGATCGCCTCCGCCGTGATTACCGTTGTCGTGACCGCCGCCGTGACCCCGATCGCCGTGGTCAGGCCCCCCGTGACCAAAGTCCGGGCCAGGACCGCCGTGGAAACGTTCCGGAGGACGTGGACCCTCATTGCGGTGATTGTCCCACCAGCCGCGATCGCGCCAGTGACCGCCATCCCAATAGTAACCGCGGTCATTGCGGTGACCATAATACTCGTTACGGTGCTGCCACCAGTACGGAGAACGCCAGTCGTAGCCGTCCCAGTAATAGCCGCGGTCATCGCGCGAACCAATATTGATAGACAAACCGGGAACGCTAATGCTAATTCCGTCGGCGTGTGCCGGCAGGGTGGCAGGCAACAGGCCGAACAGCAGGGCACCCAAAGCAATCTTCACAACGGGTAAATTCTTCATCTTGTTTCTCCATTCAACCTTATACCGCCTTTTTCATTGCGCACGGGCCAGGCCGTTTTATTGCGTAATGAAATTATCGGAACTGTACGACTTACTCGTCAGATACCGGCATTCATTCATGTGGGTTAACTAACGTTTTCAATAGTGACAGTTATAAGGCCTTGAACGCGGGCGATCTATTGCCCGCAATCCTGTTTTGATTGTTTTACCCAGTTTAACGATTTACTTACAGTGCGTCCCTGACGGGATTGTTAGCAAAGTTTACGCCTCGGAGTCGGCCATCGAGTAAACGCTTACACGAGGATTTTTTCGATCTCGGCCACTTCCTGTTCGCTGAGATGCAGGTTGCTCAACGTATTGACGGCGTCGTCTATCTGACTGACTTTACTCGCCCCAATCAGCACCGAGGTAATGCGGTCGCCGCGAAGTACCCACGCCAGCGCCATCTGCGAGAGTTTTTGTCCGCGTGCCAGCGCAATATCATTCAGTTTGCGGACCTTCGCCAGTTTCTCTTCGGTCAGTTGATCGGGCTTCAGGAACCTGGCTGCCGCTGGCTGCGCGGGAGTCTTCGGGAATACCGGCAAGATAGCGGTCTGTCAACACGCCGCCTGCAAGCGGAGAGAAGGCAATCGAACCAACGCCGTGTTGTTCCAGGGTATCCAGCAGGTCCGCTTCCACCCAGCGTTCAAACATCGAATATTTTGGCTGGTGGATAAGACACGGCGTGCCGAGTTGATTAAGAATGGCAAAGGCTTTTTGTGCCAGTTCCGCCGGATAGTTCGACAGCCCGATATACAGCGCCTTACCCTGACGAACAATCAAATCCAGCGCGGCCATGGTCTCTTCGAGCGGCGTGTCGGGGTCGGGACGGTGATGATAAAAGATATCGACATACTCAAGTCCCATCCGTTTCAGGCTTTGATTGAGGCTCGCAACCAGATATTTTTTGGATCCCCAGTCACCGTAAGGCCCGTCCCACATGGTGTAACCGGCTTTGGAGGAGATGATAAGCTCATCGCGCCACGGCAGCAGATCGTCACGCAGGATCCTGCCGAAATTCTCTTCCGCAGATCCCGGCGGGGGACCGTAGTTGTTCGCCAGATCAAAATGCGTGATCCCGCGATCGAATGCGTGGCGCACCAGCTCACGGCTGGTATCGAAACGGTTGACGTCACCAAAGTTGTGCCACAGACCCAGCGACACGGCGGGAAGCTTCAGGCCACTGCGTCCACAGCGGCGATAAAGCATGGATTCATAGCGGTCGGACTTGGCTTGATAAGGCATAGGGATCCTTGTTCAAAAAGTAACAATGGGTAAAAAGGCGTTTTAGTGTATGCGCTTTCACTCCCATTTTCAGATGTGCCGATCACATCGGCTACACTTTTTTCATCAACGGAAAACTCTTAGGTGGATGAATAGTGTGAAGATTCGATCATATTGGCGTTCACGACGCGTTATTTCAGTGGTCATCTTTGCTTTCTATTCACTGACTGAATATTAAACACTCATATCATTATTTTTACTGGAGGTGTGCTAGAACTATTAACTGACAGAGTCATTAACCGCCAGTTCATTCAGTGGGTGAACGCGTATTTAACAGGGGATCATCATGAGCAATCTTTGTAGCGTAGGTGACTATCTCGTTGAGCGACTTTCTCAGCTGGGGATTGATGAAATGTTCGGCGTGCCGGGCGATTACAATTTGCAGTTCCTGGACAGCGTGATTGCCCATCCACGGCTTAAATGGATTGGCTGTTCAAACGAGCTTAATGCCGCCTATGGCGCAGACGGTTATGGTCGCAGCAAACCGGCGGCTGCCTTGCTGACAACCTTTGGCGTGGGTGAGCTCAGCGCGCTCAACGGCATTGCGGGCAGTTACGCCGAGTATGTGCCGGTCATTCACATTGTCGGCGCGCCCGCGCTGGCTGCCCAGAATAATCATGAACTGCTTCATCACTCCCTCGGCGACGGCGACTTCAACCATTTTGCACGTATGTCGGCGCATCTCAGTGTGGCGCAGGCGCTGTTGACTCGCGAAAACGCCACCGCGGAGATAGACCGTGTGCTGCGCGAAGCCCTGTACGCCCGCCGCCCGGTCTATATTCAGTTGCCCAGCGATGTCGCCTCCTTCAAGGTTGCGCCGCCCACCACTCCTTTACGCCCCAGCCCGCCGCCTGTCGATCCCAAGGCCGTGGAAGCCTTTACCCGTGCGGTTAAAACGCTGCTTGAGCCTGCACGGCGCGTCAGCCTGCTGGCGGATTTTCTGGCCGACCGCTTCGAGGTTCGGCATGCCGTGCAGCAGTGGGTCGATGACGTGCCCCTGCCGCACGCTACGTTACTGTTAGGTAAAGGCTTGCTGAACGAGCAGCATCCGCTGTTTTGCGGCACCTATTCAGGACTGGCCAGCAGCGAGCGACTGATTCGCGTGATTGAGGATGCCGATGCCATCATCACCCTTGGCGTCTGCTTCTCGGATACGGTGACCAGTGGTTTTACCCAGAATATTGCCGCTGAAAAGCGCATCGATTTGCAGCCGTTCTCGGCGCAGGTGGGAGAGGCGCGTTTTGATCAGGTGCCGTTCCACGTCAGTATCGAGATTCTGCATCGTCTTACCGCCGAACTCGCGCCTTTCTGGCAGTCTCCGGCGCTGCCCGACAAACGTCTTGCCGACCCCACCGAAGCGGGACTGGGCCAGCAGGCATTCTGGCAGCAGATGCAGGCGTTTCTCCAGCCGGGCGACATTCTGGTGGCCGAGCAGGGCACAGCCTGTTTCGGCGCAGCGCAGCTCACCTTGCCGGTCGGCTGTGATTTTATCGCGCAACCTCTGTGGGGGTCGATAGGCTTTACGCTGCCCGCCGCGTTTGGCGCGCAGATTGCCAATCCGACGCGGCGCGTCGTGCTGATTATTGGCGATGGATCGGCGCAACTGACCGTACAGGCGCTGGGCGCGGCGATTCGCTATAACCTCAATACAGTGGTATTTATCCTCAACAATGAGGGTTATACCGTCGAACGGGCAATACATGGGGCGGATCAGCGCTACAACGATATTGCACAATGGCAGTGGACCTTGCTGGCGCAGGCCTTTGGGGCGACGCAACCCACGATTGTCGAAAGGGTGACGGAAGTCGGGCAGTTGCAGCAGGTCATGGCAAAAATCAGCGCAACGCCGCAGCTTGGCTGGGTGGAAGTCGTGCTGCCTAAAATGGATGTGCCGCCGTTATTGAGCGCCGTCACCCGCGCGCTTGAGGAACATAACACTTCCCGTGATGAGTAGGGCGCTGCGCCTTGAGGTCAATCAGCCTTTCAGGCGCAGCGGATCAAGCAGGCTGTCGATAAACCAGCGTCCGGCGGGGCCGGGCTGATTGCTCTTGCACCACACCGCGTCGATGGAAATCAGTTTCGGCCAGCCCGGCAGAGATAATTCCAGCAGTTTATGATGCCCGAACTGCGCCACCAGCCAGCGCGGCAGAATCGACCAGCCGAAGCCCTGTTCCGCCATTTCCAGCAGCATAAGATAGCTCGGCGCAGACCAGGTTTGCCCCTGCGCCTGCGGTTTTTCCTTGCGGCCATAGGTTTGCAGGCACAGCTGGCGATAGGTCGAGAGGTCTTCACGCCGCAGATTCTGCACCTGAGCCAGCGGATGCTTTTTGGCAACGAACAGCGCCATCTCCGTCTGGTCGGGCAGCCGCGCATAGCCGATATCCGGCGGATAATTCTCCTGAACCTCCAGCATGCCGATGTGCGCACGCCCCGTTTGCAGCAAATCAATCACGTCGTGATCTTCTGCTATCAGACACTCGAATTCGATATCGGGATAAAGCTGTTCGAAGCGGCCCAGCATGGTTTCGTAGTGGGTCGGCTGATAGGTGTCCGACAGCACAAAAGTCAGTCTCGGCTCGGTTTGTGTGGACAGGCGCACGGCCAGTTCGTCAAGTTGCTCGCTGGCGGCAAGAATGGCCTGCACATGCGTAAGCACCCGCTGTCCTTCGGGCGTCAGGCGCGGCTGCTTGCCCTCGCGGTTAAACAGCACTATGCCTAGATCTATTTCCAGATTGGCGACTGCCGTGCTGATCGTCGACTGACTTTTATGCAGCTTGCGCGCCGCCGCCGAAAAAGATCCGCTGGCAGCGGTTTCCACAAATGCGACCAGCGCTTCGGGTGAATAACGCATGGAAATCCTTTTAATCAGTTAGCATTAATCCATCTATTTTATCGATGGTAACTATCTTTTTACTATCTCTAATATAGATGAAAATATGCCTCTACGGACAAGGACGGGTCCCGATGTTTCACAAAAAGGTAGAGGCTAAACACCATGTCATTCAAAAACGCCCCGGCAAAGGCGAAAAAAGTTTGTCCGAACGTATTTTCCACGCTGTAGGCTATGAAGTCATTGCGCTGCTTATCTGTGCCCCGACCGCAGCGTGGGCGATGAACAAACCCATTTTTGATATGGGCGTGCTGGCCATTTTGTTATCGGCGACGGCTATGGTCTGGAACGTGGTTTATAACAGCCTCTTCGATTACTTCTGGCCTGTTAACAAGATTAAACGCACCGTGCCTATTCGTATCGGCCATGCGTTGGGTTTTGAAGGCGGATTTATTCTGTTCGGCCTGCCGATTGCCGCCGGGTGGTTGCAGATTGGCCTGTTCGAGGCCTTTATGCTTGAGCTGGGCTTTTTCCTGTTCTTCCTGCCCTATACGCTCATCTACAACTGGCTTTACGATACTCTGCGTCAACGCTGGTTCAGTTCGGCTATGATGCATTGATAGCGAGTGAACCGATGGCGAAGAGGAAGATTAACGATGAAAACCCTGGGCCTGATTGGCGGAATGAGCTGGGAGTCCACCATTCCCTACTATCGAATCATTAACGAGCAGGTGAAACAGGCGCTCGGCGGCCTGCATTCGGCTAAAATGATTCTCTACAGTGTCGATTTCTACGAGATAGAAAAGCTGCAGGCGCAGGGCTACTGGGATCAGGCGGGAGCCCTTCTTGGCGGGGCGGCGCTGGCGCTGAAAAAAGCGGGGGCCGAAGTGATAGTGGTCTGTACCAACACGATGCATAAGGTGGCTGGGGCCATCGAGCAGATTGGCGGCCTGCCGTTGCTGCATATTGCCGATGCCACCGCGTCGCGCGTTCTCGGGCAAAATCTGCGGCGTGTGGGGTTGCTGGGTACGCGTTTTACGATGGAGCAGGATTTTTATCGCGGTCGATTACTGGCGCAGGGCATCGAAGTGCTGACGCCAAACGAGGCCGACCGCGCCGTGGTGCATCGCATCATTTATGAAGAGCTGTGTCTCGGTAAAATCCTGCCCGCCTCGCGCGGTGATTATCAGCGGATTATTCGCCAACTGGAAGAGCAGGGCGCCGAGGGCATCATTCTGGGCTGCACCGAGATTACCTTGCTGGTCGGCGCGCAGGACGCCCGCGTACCGGTGTTTGATACCACCGCCATTCACGCACAGGCGGCGGCCAGCTATAGCCTGATGTAATTAATCGCTGTCGTCATCGGCAGATTTGTCGCGTCGGGAGACCAGCAGCAGCGGTTTCCCGGTCAGCACTACCCAGGCCGGCAGCATCACGATGCACAGCACCGGCAGCAAATTGAGATCCGGAACCACCGCCAGCGCCAGAAACAGGCTAAGCCAGCCGTCTCGCGTGACCACAAGCACCATGCCCATCACTGCGCAGGACACCGTCACCGCCGCAGGTACCGAATCGACATGATTGTGCAGCAAAATCCCGAGCGATACGCCAACAAACACCGCAGGAAAAATCCGTCCGCCCCGAAAGCCGCAGGCTGCTGCCACGACCAGTGCCGCCAGTTTGCTTAGGGTGATGGCCAGCAGTTTACCGAGCGACAGATTGTCGCTGGTGGCCGCCAGCAGTTTCATCTCGTCATAGCCCCGAAACAGCGTAATCTGTCCGCCGGTCAACGCCAGTAAGCCGAGTACAAAACCGCCCAGACCCAGCATCAGCATGGGATAGCGAATGGCGTGGAAAAAGCGGTGTAAATGCGGGAAACACCATACCGCCAGCATGCCTACAGCTATCGCCATGACGGTGACTATCGCGCCGCTGAACACATCGACAAGGTGCGTGCTGGTATAGGCGGCCAGATTGAGGGTGAAGTTCGGCTCGTCGAAAAGACTGCTGGTCATTGCCCCCGCTCCGGCCGCCAGCAGCGGAGGAAACAGCCGGTCCCAGAGCGAAATATCCTTGCCGGTGTTCAGGGTCTGCGAAAAGATAAGCGCCGCCGCCACGGGCGCACCAAACAGCGCGCCGAGCGTACCTGCCGCAGTAAGAATGACCCAGTCGGTCGACTGAACGCGCGGAAACAGCTGCGCGCCGAGGGTGACGGCAAGCGCAATATTAATGGCAATAATCGGATTTTCAGGCCCGAGACTGACGCCGCCCGCCAGGCCGAGTATCAGTGCCAGCAGCAGTCCCGGCACCGCATTGAGCGGCAGCGGCATGCCAATCAGGGACTCAGTGGCGGGATCAGGACCCGCATGGCCCGGCAGATAGCGGATGACCGCGCCTACGCCCACGCCGGTCAATGTGAGCATAAACAGCATCCAGCCCGCAGAGTGCGTGTTAATGTTTAAAACGTCGGGTATATTGAACCACAACACATTTTGCAAGGCGTGGGCGACACGTAGGACGGCGACCAAAACAATACTGGACGCAGAGCCGATCACCAATGCCGGGACCCCGAAGGTCAGCATGGTTTTTGCGCGAGGATGCAACATGCAGGAATTCCCTTATTATACTGCTCTGTCCAGTGTAGAGAAGATTGCCGACTTTTTGTTTTGTTACCGAGTTATTTTGCGCTATGCCGCTGCTTATATCATCAATAGGTTAAATCGGCGTTGCAGCATAGGTCAATTACCGCTATTTTGCCCTCACTGATCTGTAAGCATAAACCTAAGCACTTATAGTCCTGCTGGCCAAGATTTTCCAGCCCTGAAAGGGGCATGTCAGAGAAGGCTGATTGACATCACTGAATGCGTGCCGAAGCAGGGCAAGCAATTTAATTTTTGCGGAGATAAAAATGACCAAGTACTCCCTGGTGGGCGATGTCGGAGGCACAAACTGCCGTCTGGCACTTTGCGATCTCGACAGTGGCGAGATTTCTCAGGCCCAGACCTTTTCCGGCCTGGATTACGACAGTCTCGAAGCGGCAGTTCGTCACTATCTGGAGTTGCAGCATCACGAGGAAGTCGTAGATGCCTGCATAGCCATCGCCTGTCCTATTGTGGGCGACTGGGTCGCGATGACCAACCACACCTGGGCGTTCTCGATTGCCGAGATGAAGAAAAACCTGGGTCTGGAGCATCTTGAAGTCATTAACGATTTCACCGCGGTGTCCATGGCGATCCCGATGCTGAAAGAAGCCGATCTGCTACAGTTTGGCGGCAAGAAGCCGGTCGACGGCAAACCGGCGGTGATTTACGGCGCGGGAACCGGTCTTGGCGTGGCGCACATCATCCACGTCGCCAACCGCTGGTTGAGCCTGCCGGGCGAAGGCGGACACGTCGATTTCGCGCCGAACAGCGAAGAAGAAGACATCATTCTCGAGCAGTTGCGTACCGAAATGGGGCACGTTTCCGCCGAGCGTATTCTTTCGGGTCCGGGGCTGGTCAATCTTTATCGCGCAATCGTCAAGTCCGACAACCGCGAGCCGGAAAACTATGCACCGAAAGACGTGACCAAACTGGCGCTGGAAGACAACCTCGACTGCCGTCGTGCGCTGTCGCTGTTCTGCGTCATCATGGGGCGTTTCGGGGGCAATCTGGCTCTGACAATGGGCACCTTCGGCGGCGTTTACATCGCCGGTGGCATCGTGCCGCGCTTCCTGGACTTCTTCAAGGCTTCCGGTTTCCGTGCCGCCTTCGAGGACAAGGGGCGTTTCAAAGATTATCTGATTGATATTCCTGTTTATCTCATCACGCACGACCAGCCGGGTCTGTTGGGGGCGGGGGCGTATCTGCGCCAGTCCATCGGCATCACTCTGGTTATCTAGCGTCAAAATCGATAAACATAATTAAGCCTCCTCAGGACCGGTTCCTGAGGAGGCTTAGTTTTTTGTCCGCGTAAAATTACAACCCCATCAGCTGGCGGAAGGCCTTGACCTTGCTGCGGCTCACCGGCACTTCAAAATCCAGATCGCTTAACCGCAAAATATAGGTGTTGTTGAACCACGGCACGATTTCGCGAATCTTCGACAGATTGACGCAATAGGAGCGATGACAGCGGAAGAAATGTTCTTCGGGCAGGCGCAGACATAGCTCGGAAATGTTCATCGGCATGGTGAATTCTTCGCGGCGGGTATACACCTGCGTGACCTTTTCCTGCGCGGCGGCATAATAAATATCGTTGATATCGGTGACAATAATCCGCTCGTCCTTGATGAGATTGATGCTGTGACTTACGCGATGGCTGCCCGTGGCCGCCGGGGTATCGGCCTGTTTCTCGCGCTTTTGCTTGTCCCATTCAAAATGCGACTCGAGCTTTTGCAGCATCGTGACTATTCGCGACTCGTGATAGGGCTTGAGGATGTAGTCGAAAGCTTCGATTTCAAAGGCTTCTGCGGCGTGCTCTTTGTAGGCGGTGATGAAAATGATGTACGGCTTGTGGGCAAACTTGCTGATATTCTGCGCCAGCAGCACGCCGTCGAGCGAAGGGATGTTAATATCCAGAAAAATGGCGTCAACCTGATGAGTTTGCAGGTATTTAAGCACCTCAAGGCCGTCATCGAACTTCCCGACAAGATCAATCGCACTGTGGGTGTTAATCAGATAGCCAAGCTCTTCCTGAGCCAGAAATTCATCCTCGACGATTATTGCTCTCAACGGCTTTTTTCCCGATCAATCATAAATGAAATTTCTGTGCCCGGTTCCAGTCTGCGGATCTGCAAACCTTGTCCATAAAGCAGGGTCACGCGGTGGTGAACATTGAGCAGGCCGATTTTATTGCCCGGCATCTCGTTTTTTGCCACGCGGTCGATAACCGATTGCAGAATACCTTGTCCGGTATCTTTTACGGAGACGTTAATATTATTGCCGACATGTTTGACGGCAATCACCACCACGCCCTTGCCGCTACAGGGTTGAATGCCGTGAACAATGGCATTTTCTACCAGCGGCTGAATCAGCAGGCTTGGGATTGACACGGAAACATCTTCGTCGATGTCGTAAATTACCGTCAATTTGCTGCCAAATCGCGCCTGTTCGATGGCGATATAGTCCTGCACCTGATGCAGTTCCTTGCGCAGGTCGATAAGCTCGTCGTTTAGCTCCAGATTGTAACGCAGGTAACGCGACAGGTTAATAATAAGCTGCCGCGAGGTATCTGGATTGATGCGAATCGACGAAGAGATAGCGTTGAGCGCATTAAACAGAAAGTGCGGGTTAATCTTGCTCTGCAAGGCGCGCATTTCGGCCTTGTTGGCCATTTCACGCAGCTGCTCGGCGCGTGAGACTTCCATTTGCGTCGAAATTATCTGCGACAACCCGACCGCCATGACTTTCAGCGAATAGGTAATACGGTGCGCATGACAATAGTAAATTTTCAACGAGCCGGTGATCACGCCTTTTTCCCACAGCGGAATGATCATTTGCGAGTGAATTTGCGGTGTGCGGTCCATTTCATCGTTGTTTTTGATGGTTATACGGCCGCTGCTGATCACTTCCTTGGTGTTGTCGCTGATGATTTCATGGCCGATATTGTACTGATCCGCGCCTGTTCCCACATAGGCGAGGATGTTTTTGGTATCGGTAATCGCTACGGCATCGGCGTTGATGTCTTCACGGATAATATTGCATACCGTCGCCATCGATTCGGCATTGATATTGCGAAAGTAGGGCAGCGTCTTGTTGGCAATATCCAGCGCCAGCCGGGCCTGACGGGCGGCAATAGCCTCTTTCTCGTCGGCCACGCTTTGTACTAGCAGCACGATCGGGCCTATCGAAATCGCGCCGAGGATAAGGGGCGCAGAAATCGTCAGCACGATATCCAGACCCAGCGCAAAAGGCCGTGAAAGCAATAAAATCAGCAGCATGGTCAAAGATTCGCACAGCATCCCCGCCGCAATGCCGACCCGCCAGTGATACTCTTTTTTCACTTTGAGATTGATATAACCCGAAAGAAAACCGGCGATGATGCTGGTGATAAGACACGGGATCGAGGTGACACCATGAATATCAATCAAAAACCGGTGACTGCCCGAGATAATGCCGGTAATGATGCCGACCCACGGACCAAACAGAATACCGCCCGACACGATAGCTATCGTGCGCACATTGATAAGCGAGCCTTCGACATTGATGCCGGAAAGGGTGCCGAAGATGGCAAAGAGAGAAAAAATCGCGGTGACGGCGGTCGGTTCCAGCGGCGTATGGGCATCGTTTTCCTTTTGCAGCAACCGGCGAAAAAGACGGGTACGGGTCAGGAAAAACAGGCAAATCAGCATTAACGCGGCGCGATCAAATACCGCCAGCGTCATATCGAAAACGTTTTGCACAGCAAATTCTCGGTGGGATGCAAAGCATCGCGCTCATTGGAATGGCATGATTATAGGGAAATGTGCCTGCAGGAGCCATAAAACGCGTAAGCCATCAAAAATAGCGTATTTTGAAAGCGCGAACCATTTCAAAAAGCGCCGGTTTATGGCGTACTTGGTCGATTGTTATGCAGATAAAACAGGGAGCGGGCATGATTGTTCTGACAACGCCGCGGCTGACCATGCGGCCGCTTAAACGCGAAGACTGGCCATTGTTTCTTTCGCTGAACGAAAATCCCGGCGTGATGAAATTTATTGGAGATATCGACACGCCCGCGCAGATTCGCCACCGTTTCGATCAACGATTGGGACATTGGACGAAATATTCCGACTTCTGGCTGTGTCTGGTTATCCGTGAACTGGAAACGGACGCGCCCGTCGGCCTGACCGGCTTTTTTCCCGACTGGCGACCCTATCAGCAGGCCGAAGTCGGTTTTATGCTGCTGCCCGAACATCAGGGTAAGGGCTACGGCCAGGAATCGCTGCGTGAAGTGGTCAACTATGCTTTCCGCGTCTGCGGCTTTCACCGCTTGCAGGCCAATGTTATTGAAGGCAATTATCCTTCACGCCGTATGCTTGAACGCTGCGGATTCCAGCTAGAGGGACTTCTGCGGGAAAGTTATCGTCTGCGCGGCGAGTGGCATAATGACTGGTTGCTAGGTCTGTTGCGTGACGATATCGCGCTTGCGCCCGAGCCGTTGAAAAAATAGTCGCTTGATCTCTCGACAGCGTTTGCACACTGCGATATGTTGAATTATCGGTCTACGTTCACCGCCACAAGCGGCAAATGCAGACCAGCGTCGCTCGGATGGTCCGGGCGCTTACGTTCATCGAGGTTACTATGTCCGATTCAAGCCAACCGCGCCGTTTTACGCGTATCGATCGTCTTCCCCTTACGTATTCAACATCACTTCCGAATTGAAAATGGCTGCGCGACGTCGCGGCGAAGACATTATCGATTTCAGTATGGGGAATCCTGACGGTCCCACACCGCCGCACATCGTCGAAAAACTCGTTACCGTTGCCCAGCGCGAAGATACCCACGGATATTCAACCTCCAAGGGCATTCCGCGTCTGCGCCGTGCGATTTCCCGCTGGTATGCCGACCGTTATCAGGTAGATATAGACCCTGAAAGCGAAGCCATTGTGACCATTGGTTCGAAAGAGGGATTGGCTCACCTGATGCTGGCGACACTGGATCACGGCGATACCGTACTGGTGCCCAACCCAAGTTATCCCATTCATATTTATGGCGCCGTGATTGCCGGTGCACAGGTGCGCTCCGTGCCGCTGGTCGAAGGGGTAGACTTCTTCGGCGAGCTTGAACGCGCGATAAAAGAGAGTATTCCGCGTCCCAAGATGATGATTCTTGGTTTCCCGTCGAACCCTACGGCACAGTGCGTGGAGCTGGACTTCTTCGAGCGGGTTGTCGCGTTGGCGAAACAGTATAACGTGATGGTTATCCATGACTTAGCTTATGCGGATATTGTTTTTGATGGCTGGAAAGCACCCTCTATCATGCAGGTGCCAGGTGCGAAAGATATCGCTGTCGAGTTCTTTACGCTTTCGAAAAGCTACAACATGGCGGGCTGGCGTATTGGCTTTATGGTCGGTAATCAGGAGCTGGTCAGTGCCTTGGCACGTATCAAAAGCTATCACGATTACGGCACTTTTACGCCGCTTCAGGTTGCCGCGATTGCTGCGCTGGAAGGCGATCAACAGTGTGTGAAAGATATTGCCGAGCAATATCGCCAGCGTCGTAATGTATTGGTGCGCGGGTTGCACGAAGCGGGATGGATGGTCGAAAATCCGAAAGCCACACTGTATGTTTGGGCTAAAATTCCTGACGCCTATGCTCATTTAGGTTCGCTGGAATTCGCCAAAAAACTGCTCGCGGATGCCAAAGTCTGCGTCTCTCCGGGCGTGGGTTTCGGTGATTACGGCGATACCCACGTCCGCTTTGCGCTCATCGAAAATCAGGACCGCATCCGTCAGGCGGTGCGCGGCATCAAAGCCATGTTCCGCGCCGACGGACTTATCGCGCCCAGGAAGGGCAGCGCCGAGAACCGCCGAGCCGAAATCGGTGAGCGATAAAGTGTAATTCCTCACACACGTTGCTTTTCGAAAACACCAAACAGCAAACCGGGCCTCAAATGCCCGGTTTTTCTTTATTTGCATTTGAAAAGGAAAGGGCCCGCCGTTTTTCAGGAAAAGTAAATAACCGCATTAAATGCCCGACTTTCATAAAAACCCCTTAATTTGGCGCTATTATTTTTAAACGTATTGACGTAGTTTGTAACACATTGCGTAATTAGGGAAAATGCATGAAAAATCGTTATTCGTCGCTGCAAATCAGCCTTCACTGGCTGACCTTGTTAATGATTATTCTTACCTATTCAGTCATGTTGGGGCGCGGCTACTTTCCGGACGAATACCGACTGATTGTGCGACAACTGCATTACAACTTCGGCATAAGCGTGTGGGTGCTGGTTTTCATCCGCATTTTGCTGCGCCATCGTTTTCGTTCGCCCCCTATCACGCCGCCGCTGCCCACCTGGCAGGCGCATATAGCAACGCTCACGCACTGGCTGCTTTATCTGCTTTTTCTGGCGTTGCCGACGCTGGGTTTTCTGACCGTATTGTTCGCCGGACGGCAGATTTTCCTGCTTGGCTGGGAGATCCCGCAGTTTGTGACGCCGCGTCCTGAATGGCGACCGGTGCTGCGTGACACGCACGAACTGGTCGCGACGCTGGGTTATTATCTGGTCGGATTGCATGGTCTGGCAGCGCTGTTCCATCACTATTTCATGAAAGACGATACGCTCAAGCGCATGATGCCCGGAAAATAACACAGATTTTCGTTTGAAAATTGCGGCTTAACTGATTGTAAAACATGGACTGTTTTACAATTATCTGATGCGGATCCTGTTTGTTGCTCGTTGAAAGGCGTAAACTGGTTTCTCTGTAACGGGGGGACTTGGTAAGATAAGCCCATGAAAGTTATGAATATGGCGCAGAGAGGGAGTCCCTTGCTGCCACAATAGTTTGACTTAAGGTATTGATAATCAATATGGCTACTCCTTCACAACTCGCGCAGCTGCAAGATCAAATCCGTACCAGCTATGATTCCCTGAGCAAAAGGTTAAAGCAGGTTGCCCGTTATATTCTGGACAACGGCAACACGATCCCCTTTGAAACCATTGCCTCGATTGCAGAGAAAGCCAACGTTCCGCCGTCGACACTTATTCGTTTCGCCAACAATTATGGTTTTGATGGTTTTAACGAAATGAAGCAGGTATTTCGTCAGCATCTGATGGAAGGCACGGTGAATTACACCGAACGCGCCAGCCTGTCGCGCCAGACCGCCAGTGAAGAGAGCGGCGCGCCCGAAACGCCTGCTGAAATTCTGAAAGTCTTCAGTATGGTCAACGAACAGGCGCTGCAACAGCTCAGCGGCCAGATCAAAGCCGAAGATTTGGAACGTGCGGTGAAACTGCTTGATGAAGCAGAAAATATCTATGTGATTGGATTTCGTCGCTCATTCAGCATCGCGGCCTATCTGACCTATGCGTTTCGCCATCTTGAGCGCCGCACGTTTCTGATTGATGGCCTCGGCGGCATGTTCAACGAACAGCTTAATATGGTGCAGCCAACCGACGTGGTGATTTCTATCAGTAATTCACCGTATGCGCAGGAAGTGGTTGATTTAGTGTCGATGGGTGCGGCGCAGGGAGCCAAGCAGATTGCCATTACCGACAGTCTTGTCAGCCCGTTGACGGCTTTCAGTGACGTCTGCTTTATTGTACGTGAAGCACAGGTTGATGGCTTCCGTTCGCAAATCGCTTCCATGTGCCTGGCGCAAACGCTAATGATGTCACTTGCGCTAAATAGCGTGGGCAAAATCGACTCGGCCATTGGCAAGTCGCCACGATAAAACCGCTAACCGCGTACAGAAACAGGGTGAAACCCTTTACGACATCCTTGTCGTAAACGGCCATAGGCTTTCGAAATTCTCGTTCAACGGTGTAACCTCGATTCGGGCAGTAAGCGCTGCCTTTGCCGAGACGATGAACGAAAACGTTGCGTTAGCCTTGTTTCACTCTCCACGCCCTCCGTGCAACGTCCGAATCGAGCTTCTTCATGGGAAGTTCATCCGTTCGTCGAAATCAATATAAATATTCGAAATTAAAATTTCAAATAAAATATTTTTGAAATTATAATTTTTATGATGCAGCGCACATCTTCTGTTTTGGAATGAACGACAGGCTGCAATGAAAATTGCCGCAACCTTTTGCGAGGGCGCTGACGGGGTAGAGATCTGGATGATGTCCTCAAGGCTGGCTATACTGCGTTTTCTCTTTACTCCGAGCTCATGAATATGAAATTCAGTAAACGTCTAAGCCTGATAACTCTTGTTTTTGCCCTGTGTGTTGGCATTGATCAACTCACCAAAGCCTTCGCCAAGGCGACGCTGTCCATGGATTATGTGCGTGAATATCTGGGCGGTAGCGTCAGGCTGTTACTTACCCATAATACGGGCACCTTTCTGGGCCTTGGCGGCACGCTGCCTGCCAACCTGCGCTATGTGCTGATGATTGTCGGTATCGGCACCTTCCTGCTGGCACTGCTGATTTACACGCTGACCAATAAGCGCGCCAATGCCGCAACCCTTATTTCATTGACCATGATTTTTGCGGGCGGTGTGAGCAATCTGCTGGACCGCATTGTCTATGGGGGTTACGTGGTCGATTTCATGAATATCAGCGCAGGCATGCTGCGTACCGGCGTGTTCAACGTGGCCGATATTGTCTTGCTGGCAGGTGCCTTTATTCTGCTGCTGACGGGTTTCAAAGCCAAACCTCAGGCTGTAAAAAGTTAAATTATTGTTTTTTCATGTATTTCTGCCCTCTTCAAGCTCAGGGAGGGCGCTGTAACCTCAATCGTTATACATTTATAATTTTCATTTTAATTATAAATGAAAATTACCATCCGTTTTAACCTTCCAAATAAACTCGATGTGAAAATACAATAAACCATTAAAAATCAATGTATAAAGGATTTTACTCGAGTTTCGCATCCCATTGAACACGCTTTTTTATCTGCTGTATTTCGATATCTTTGTTTTGTTTTTATGATGATTGTCTCAAAATGAAAAATTGGTTCGGTTTTTTCATTTCACTGCGCAATAAAATCTTTATAATCTTTTCATATCATTTTTGATGCAAACATCACCACGGTATCGGCGTTAACCGCAAGGAATGAAGATGAAAAAGATCAGATTAACAATGGCACAGGCCTTGGTCCGCTTTCTGGATCAGCAATATGTCAGCGTAGACGGCGAAGAGATTAAATTTGTCACCGGTATTTTTGCCATCTTTGGTCACGGTAACGTACTGGGACTGGGTCAGGCGCTGGAACAAGACAGCGGACAGCTCATCGTTCATCAGGGCCGAAACGAGCAGGGCATGGCCCACGCCGCAACCGGATATGCAAAACAGAAGCTGCGCCATCAGATTTATGCCTGCACCTCTTCCGTCGGGCCGGGTGCCGCCAACATGTTGACCGCAGCAGCGACCGCAACGGCGAACCGCATCCCTCTTTTACTGCTGCCAGGCGATGTGTTTGCCTCGCGTCAGCCGGATCCCGTGTTGCAGCAAATTGAACAGAGTCATGATCTTAGTATCAGCACCAATGACGCATTTCGTACCGTTTCCAAATATTGGGACCGCATCGTGCGCCCCGAGCAGCTGATGACCGCCTGTATCAGCGCCATGCGCGTGTTGACCGACCCGGCTGAAACCGGCGCGGTGACTTTGTCTCTGCCGCAGGATGTACAGGGTGAAGCTTATGATTATCCTGAATATTTCTTCCAGAAACGTGTACACCGAATTGACCGTCAGCCTATTACCGAAGGTGCGCTGGCTGATGCCATTACCCTTATAAAGAGCAAGCGCAAACCTCTGATCGTCTGCGGCGGCGGTGCGAAATATTCGCAAGCGGGTCAGGCGTTGCAGAAACTGGCAGAAACCTACGGCATTCCTTTTGCAGAAACGCAGGCAGGTAAAGGCACCCTGACATCCGAACATGCCTTTAATCTGGGCGGTATCGGTGAAACCGGTACGCTTGCCGCCAATACACTGGCAAAAGAGGCGGACCTGATCATTGGTGTCGGAACGCGCTATACGGATTTCACCAGCTCCTCGAAATGGATTTTCCAGAATCCAGACGTTTCATTCATAAACATCAACGTGAACCGTTTCGATGCCTTCAAGCTGGACGCCGTACAGGTCGTTGCCGATGCCCGCGTCGGTCTAGACGCGCTGGATAAAGCTCTGCAAGGCAGTGATTACCATGCGGCGTGGGGGCATCAGATAGCCGACGTGCGCGAAGAGCTCATTGCTGAAACGAAACGTGTTTATCAAGTGGACTACAGCGGTGAAGATTTCATACCGGAAATTGACGATCATCTGGATCGCAAAGCGGTGTACGCCGAGTTTGAAACCATTACCGGATCTTTGCTGACGCAAAGCCGTGTGCTGGGAACACTGAACAGCACCTTAGACAAAGAAGCCGTCATCGTCGCGGCTGCCGGAAGCCTGCCGGGCGACCTGCAACGCATCTGGCGCACTACGGATACCAACGGTTATCACGTTGAATACGGCTATTCCTGCATGGGGTATGAAGTCAACGCGGCGCTGGGCGTGAAAATGGCCGAGCCGGAACGTGAAGTCTATGCGCTGGTGGGCGACGGTTCCTTTATGATGCTGCACTCAGAGCTTGTCACCTCGATTCAAGAACACTGCAAAATCAACGTGATCCTACTGGATAACATGACCAACGGCTGCATCAATAATTTGCAGATGGAACATGGCATGGACAGCTTTAACACCGAGTTCCGTTTCCGCGCCGATTCCACCTCCAAACTCGACGGCGGCTTTGTGCCGGTAAACTTCGCCAAAATTGCCGAAGGCTATGGCTGCAAAACCTACTCTGTGACCACGCTCGAACAGTTGCATGCGGCGCTGGCCGATGCCAAAAAACAGAAAGTTTCTACACTTATCGATATCAAAGTGCTGCCAAAAACCATGATCCACAAGTATTTCAGCTGGTGGCGCGTTGGCGGTGCCATGGTTTCAGAAAGCAAGGCTGTCGATAAAGTGGCCGACATGCTACGCGAAAATATTGGCAAGGCGCGTGAGTATTAATCTCATTTGCCCGCAACCTGACATATACCAAGCACGTTTTAGAATGTGGATCGGAGCCGGACATGAAAATTGCATTTGATGTAGACGTAATCAGGGACAGAAGTATTACCGAAATGGTGCGCCAGGTTTCGGAATGGGGCTATAAATATATTGAACAGTCGCCTCATCCGCGCATCAATCCTTTCTATAAACATCCCAAAGCCGGACTGGATGTGATGAATGAATACAAACGCGCATTGACCCAGTATGGCGTCGAAATTTCATCCTTTATCGTGGTGTATCGCTGGTCTGGTCCGGATAATGACCGCCGCATCGCAGCCGTGCGTAACTGGAAACGCATGATCGAGATTGCAGTCGACATGGGAGTTGAA
Source organism: Rouxiella chamberiensis (assembly GCF_026967475.1). NCBI lineage: Bacteria > Pseudomonadati > Pseudomonadota > Gammaproteobacteria > Enterobacterales > Yersiniaceae > Rouxiella > Rouxiella chamberiensis. Next base: position 302,729 of record NZ_CP114058.1, read on the forward strand.
GTCATCAATACCGAACTTTCGGGTGATCCTAATCAACCGGAAATCTGTGAAGAACGCTGGTATCAGTCGATGGAAGAGCTGCTGCCTATTATCGAGCGTGAAGGTATCCGCGTTGAAATTCAATCACATCCGTGGGATTTCTGCGAAGAAAACAATGAAACGGCCGATATGGTGAAATCGCTGCGCAGCGATAACGTCAAATATCTGTACAGCGTGCCTCATACGTTTTTCTATGACAAAGGCAAGGGCGACGTAGCGACAATGCTGGATTACGCCGGTGACGATCTTTCTCACGTATTGATAGCCGATACCATGAACCATACCAAACATTGCCGCTATATTGTCAATCCGCCGGGTGTGGACGCCGTTGTTCACCAGCATGTCGGTATTGGTGAAGGAGAAATCAATTTCGATGCGTTATTCGAAACCCTGCGTAAAATGAACTTTGCCAATCGCAACTTTAAAGTAGGTGGCGAATCCATTATCGCCACGTCGCTGTTTGGTTATCCTGAAAAGATGCCGCTTCAGGCTGTGGCGACCCGCGAGCGTATTGAGCGTGAGCTGCTAAACCGCTAGATTTTCATAAACCGGATAGCCATAAAGAGCGCATATTGCGCTCTTTATGTTTCCAGATGCCTGCTAAAAACACATCCTTTTACCAACATGCCACATCCTGCTCCTGTTCACGTTGATTCGATGTAATATGATATGAACAGTCGATTTTTTACTCGAAATTTTCTAACTACAGGACAAATGCGTGATGAAAAAGATTGGTTTTCTATCCTTTGGGCATTGGACTCCTTCACCGCAGTCCGGCACGCGTTCGGCTGCCGATGCGCTTTTGCAATCCATCGACCTTGCTGTCGCCGCTGAAGAGTTGGGGGCCGATGGAGCCTATTTCCGCGTTCACCATTTTGCTCGCCAGTTGAGCTCACCTTTCCCGCTACTTTCAGCGGTAGGGGCTAAAACCAGCCGTATCGAAATTGGTACGGGCGTTATCGATATGCGTTATGAAAATCCGCTGTATATGGCGGAAGATGCCGGCGTGGCAGACCTGATTTCAGGGGGCCGTTTACAGCTTGGATTAAGCCGTGGCTCGCCTGAGCAGGTTATCGACGGCTGGCGTTATTTTGGGTATCAGCCAGCCGAAGGCGAAAATGAATCGGATATGGCGCGTAAACATACTCTCGCGTTTCTGGAAGTGTTGAATGGAAACGGTTTTGCAGAACCTAATCCGCAACCAATGTTCCAAAACCCGCCGGGATTACTGCGAGTTGAACCTTATTCCGAAGGATTGCGTGAACGCATCTGGTGGGGGGCAGGCTCAAATGCCACGGCTCGATGGGCGGCACAGCTTGGAATGAACCTGCAAAGCTCCACACTTAAAGACGATGAAACCGGCGAGCCTTTCCATATCCAGCAGGCTAATCAGATTCGCGCCTACCGCGAAGCCTGGAAAGAGGCAGGTCACACTCGCACGCCGCGTGTTTCTGTCAGTCGCAGTATTTTTGCATTGATGAATGATATGGACCGCGCCTACTTTGGCGGGAGTGGACAGGACGGCGACAAAGTCGGTTTCCTTGAAGAAAAGAACCGGTCCATTTTTGGACGCAGCTATGCCGCCCAGCCTGAACAATTGATTGCACAGTTGAAACAGGATGAAGCCATTGCCGAAGCCGATACATTGCTGCTCACCATTCCGAACCAACTTGGCGTGGATTACAATATTCACGTCATCGACTCTATTTTGAAACACATTGCCCCTGAAATGGGTTGGCGTTAAGCCATAAACTTTCGTAAAAACATATTACCAATAAGGCGCGTCGAAAGAGGCGCCTTATTTATGTAATAGGTTCTAAAAATAAGATATTAGTTGGAGGGACGAACGTAGAATTGTTTTATTGGTCTAATTGTCTATTTGTCAGCCGTAAATAAACACAACTCATCATCATGCGTACTAGATTTAATACGCATGATTTTTTCAATGCATTGATTTTATGGGTTAATTTACCAAGACAACGGTTTTCTTATCCACACTGAATGACTGATGTTTTTTAATTTAAAATAAATGTAAGGCAGGACCAAAGAGACAGAAATTGAAATGACAAATACCGTGATTAATTCATCGCCTTCTAGAATCGGAGACAGGTAAATATAATTCAGTGCGGTAGCTATCAACAGAATGACCCGCAGAAAAAGCATCCATTTTCTCTGTGTTTTATCGATATGGCCTTTCATCATCGCCGCGCCACACTGGTGGCAGTTAGCGGGGCTTTCATTGAGTTCGCCACTGCAAAACGGACAGAATCCAACGTTATTCGTTGCTTTTTTGTTCATCGTAATTACCAAAAGATGTGTAGTTTTATGAAATGCTTCCTGGGTAATGGCCCAGAAAAAACTTGTAGGTGTAAGAGTTGACGCACTTATGGCGTCTTAAATCATTTTTTTCAATTATATGAGTTACTTAACTGCGTGAAATAGCATATCAAAAACTTGAGGAAAACTTAAGGGGGTAATTATGACGGGGATCAATCTCGAGAAAGATTTTGAGCACGCTCGTTCTATTGGATTTTGCAAAAACACAGCTTGATGGTGTCCCCTACAGGAATATTTTTAAATTTATAAATAATTGATTTATATGGTTTATGTTAATATCAATTATTTATGTTATACGTATTTCTATACGCTATTTAATTTATTGGATGCAAGATTTCTGATAAGAAGGGAAATTCAAGGACTGCGACAGCATCAATGTTGCGCCTTATCTCTGCTTCATCACTATTATGGCGGCCGAGACTAAGATAAAAGTTTTGCCCCTCATGGACAGCATAAATAATCCAGTGTCCAGTTAATCTCTTTTCTTGAGAGCGTCTTAGGAAGTTTTCTACAACAGCTTCATGCGCGATTCGCCCTGCATCCTCAGGCGTAAAGTACCTTTCCTGTCCAGAACTCATCACCTCATTTACGTCAGCTTCCAATTTAGGCAGGCCATAATTACGTAACGCACCAATTAAGTTGATTGCCATATCAGATACGCTGCTACCCACGTAATGCTTGTGCCACAACCCTTTCAGATAAACCTTTTTGTCGAACATTGTTGCTGGTTTGGTACTGCTTTGCCCTCTACGAGATAAACCTTCAAGGTGAAGAATCTCATCACCGATTTTGAATGGGTTTTCAGCCCTAGACATGTACGTGCCATAAATCTGCATGATAAAGATCAGGCTACATCTATCTAACATTTCTTCAGTAATGCCAATACTGAGGCATACATCAAAAATTTCATCTCTTTTATCTTTACCCCCAATTAGGATCTTTTCATAGCGTTTCATAAATGACTTCCAGATGTTGAAAGATTAAATAATATACTCACTACCATGAGTAATCCAACTTTGCTTAGTATCAATGTTGAGGATGGGTTAGGAAAATTTCTTGTGATTATCTTATTTTTATATATTTACAAATCTTTACGTTAGAATTTACCCTCTTACCACCACTCACCACTATTCCCCATCGGTCAGGAAATACTAAAAGAAACTAACGAATACTAAGAGATACTAATGAATATTGCGGAGCACCCTTAATAAGCATTCCTCACCCTTCAAAACATTTAATTGTCAATATTAAATTGCCAATTCACTTTAACCATCTCATATTTACAACTCTAAATTATGATGGCAGTCTTAGCGCATCCGACAACATCTGAGAATGTCCAATACTAATTTATCATCTAACTAGGGAGAGTCATGTCTATAAATACTGTAAACGAAATTCAATCTAACTCATTAAGATTAATAAGGCTCTCTTCTGTAATTAGCGCTACAGGCTTGCCAAGGTCAACACTCTACAAAATGATGAAGTGTGAAAAATTCCCCAAGAACGTAATGATTGGAGAACGCTCTGTTGCGTGGGTTGAAAGTGAAATCGAAGATTGGATTAAAGAAAATATTAAAAGAAGGAGTTAGTTATAATGGGTAGTGAAGATTTAATTTTTTGTAAAGATAGCAATATTGATCAAGTGCTTAACTATAAATCTATTACTTTCAGTGAAGGGCACTCTGATGGTGGTTATGCTATTCGAACTATAGAGATTAAGCGCTTTAATGAAATAAAATCACTGCGTGAGGAATTTAAAAAATTGACAGGGTATGAGGTTCCTTATACTGAGTGTAATGCTTCAGAAATGAATCTATTAGTAGAGCGCGGGTTAAGTGTCATTAATACAGCTAATAAAGCTTATAAAGATGCTTTGGCTGATGCAAAAAGTATTGATGACGATATTGCCCAAGCCCATAAAGGTAAACGTAGCGGATTGGGTGGCTATGAAAGCTTACGAGCTTATCTGCAGGATCTCGAATACAGAAAAGACCGTATCGATGGGTATATTGCATCTGCCGACAAGCTATTAAATGAGCGTCGAGAGCTTTTAGGCATGTTACGCAAGCAGGCTGAGGTACTATCTGCGAACAATGCGCCTGGTCTGATGCCGGTAATTCTTACGCGAATACCTATGGAATATCTTAAAGGATGTCCGATCAAAGAATCTTACTTTAATAAGTCAGATAGTCCAATTTTATATGCTTGGAAAGAGCTGGATATGCTGGAAACAGCATTGCGAAAAATTATTTCATTATGCACTGTACCTACAAGTAAATATGAAATAGCTAATGGTGGAGAAAGTAAGGCTCGATATTATCGTGAATACTTCAGCAATCTAAATGCCGAGCTACGTCAAAGAATGACGGCCATTGATTATGTAAATAGTAAATGTCTGCATGATCAGTGCATGCTTAGAAAAACACACATGATGAATTCATCAATTTGAAATAAGAAGGTATAAGACATGGCAGTACATTTAATTCCTGATATGGCGAAGCAGTTTCATCAACTTTTCACTCGAGGTGCAGAATATTTCAGTAATAATAAAGAAGGGGAATTTACCATATCGACTCCCTCCGAAAATTCTTTGCATATAGCGATGTTAGAATCAGGTTGGATGATGGGAAGTATTACTCTGCGTGATATTGATAGTTCTACCGGGCAAGCTATTGAGATTGGTGATAACTCGTTGCATTCAGGGCGTGCGTTATCAGGGCGTTTTAAAAAGAAACTAACTGTTAATGGCACGCCTTTTGAATTAGTTGAAACAGATTCCTGCGTTTCATTATCTTACGAACAATTGGGGCAACTCGCTAACATCAATAGCTTTGATAAATTTGTAAGCCTTCTCTCTGATTTTTTTGGTCGTGCTGTTTCTTTAGATATGCTGCGGATTGGGTTTAACGGTGAATATGCCGGACTGCCTACGAATCCCATTGAGAACCCTAAAGGGGAGGATATTAACACCGGCTGGCATGCTATAGCACGAGAGTTTAATAACGGTTCCCAGGTCATCACTGAAAAATTTAGCCTGGGCGAAGGTGGCGACTATCCGCATCTGGATGCTCTGGCTAATCAGCTTATCAAAGATAAAATCCCTGAAGCCTTCCGGGAAGATCCGCGCCTGGTTGTTTTGGTCGGTGCCGAACTGGCAGCAAAAGAACCGTCTGCGCTTATTCAATGCCGCAGATCGCTCACTTTCCGATACAGCTGCGGCGCAGCTGCTGACCAGCTCTATTGCTGGGCGCTTTGCTTTTGTTCCGCCATTCATGCCGGGTAAACGTCTGGCTGTTACAACGCTTGAAAATTTTCATATCTACACGCAGAAAGGCTCACGCCGTTTCCGCGCTGAGTTTGTGGACGATTCAGCTGAGTATCAGCATGCCTATCTGCGCAATGAAGGCTATGCACTGGGCAATGGATTTTTGTATGCGGCGGCGGATGAAAACGCCATCACGCTGCTGTAGGGGCTAACAATGGAATATTCACCGGTGTCGACGGGGTGGGTGTGTGTGGCTACAGAAGGGGACACAATAGATGGGCGTAAAATAGCACCCTCCTGGATCACTGATTTGGCTGAAACGTACAATCCTAAGTTATATACCGCATTAATTTGGGAAGAACATAATCGTGATCTAGATAATTTAGGTGAAGTCTTGGAAGCGCGTAGTGAGACTTCCGCAGGGTTGAAGAAGCTGTATGTCAGAATTAGACCTACAGCAAAGCTAATGAGCTACAACGAACATGGGCAGAAGTTGTTTTGTTCGATAGAAGTTAAAGACGATTTTCCGGACGTTGGTCGTTTTTATCTCAGTGGATTGGCTGTGACTGATAGTCCAGCAAGTATTGGAACCGATCGACTAAAGTTTAGTGTTAATAAACGTTATTTTTCCCGTTTTGATGCCAAGACGCTTATTAGTAACCCTATAGCATTCTCTTTGAAAGATAGTATTACCATGGCCGGTAAAGGCTGGGTTTCTGCAATTTCAAACAATTGATTATATTTTATTTATCTTACCACCCGCTTGAATAATATCGGGTTAGATAACTATTTTTCGGAAATGACTAATGAATATATTTAAGCGGAAGAATTGGTTTGCAACTAATGCTGTAGAGTTTTCTTTTAACTTTGTAGGCAACAAAAATAGTTTGCCTACAAAGATCTTCTCACGCTATAGT